>CAINXC010000037.1 GCA_903854655.1 uncultured Verrucomicrobiota bacterium
ATCCAGATTTGAATCACCGAGCGGGCGCGCCCCGCCGGGGCAGGTTCTCCGGCGCGGACGGCAAAAGGCTCCATCAGCAGCAGGCCTGCGGAGCCGTACACGCAGCGCTTCAGCGCCTCGCGACGCGACAGAGGGGCGCCTCCGAAGGCTGAAACCATGCGGGCAAGCTCGCGTCTTTCTCCGGAGGAAAGCGGGTTCGATAGCGTGTTCATGGCCTTTTAGTGGATGTAGATGAATTCGGGCTGGTTGATCAGCGCCCACACCAGGTCCTCGGCGGTCTCCCGGGCGCCGGCATGGGCGGAGGCGGCGTGGGCCGCGATGGTCGCGAGCTCCTTCTCTGTGGGCGGACGGGCAAGGACGGTGTAGTAAATTTTTCGCACCAGATCCTCCGGCTTCGCCCCGGCCGCGTCGGCCACCAGCGGGCAGCCCTTGATCTTGCCGTGAACGTGGCTGGAGTTCAGCAGGTGCAGGCGCTGCGCGGCGCTGGTAGAGCGGCTGCGCTCGGCTTCAAAGCCGGTGTCGCGGGGCGGGCGGCCGAACAGTTCAAGGAACGAGCTGGTGATGCTGCCGTCAGGGAGCGCGATGGCGCGGATGTCCTCGGGAATGAAGGTGAAGGGCTCCGGGATCGGGCTGCTGTAAGATTCATCTGTGCCGGTGATCTGGTTCAGCGCGTCGATCAGCACCTCGGCCTCGATGCGTCGCAGCGGGTAGTGGGCGAAGTTGGCGGCGGCCTCCGGCGTGTCCTGCGCGGGAAGGGAGGACAACTGGAAGGTCTGCGTGTTGAGAATGATGCGGAAGAGGTGCTTCATGTCGCACTGCGAGCCGGCGAACTCGCTGCGCAGCATCTCCAGCAGGGCCGGGTTGGAAGGGGGATTGTCCGCGCGCATGTCGTCGGGCTCGTTCACCACCCCGCGTCCCAGCAGCCAGGCCCAGACGCGGTTGGCGATGTTGCGGGTGAACCACGGGTTCTCGGGCCGCAGCAGCCAGTCGGCAAAAACGATGCGCGGGTCCTGGCGCCCATGCTCAAACCTTGCATAAACGCCGTCTGGAAACACCGCGCTGGCGGCCATCCGGTCCTTGTCCACGGAAGGGTCGAAATAGACGATCTCCTCCTTCCACTCGCCGGTGGACTTGTAGGCCAGTTGCGAGAAGAAGCCGGCGAGCCCGTCCAGCTTCGCTTTGGGCCAGCGGTCCGCCCGCTCGCCCATGAAGGTGAGCGCCACGGTGGTGGCGATGCCGCGCGGGCTGCGGTCCTGCATGGCCCGGTAGAAGTTGACCTCGCCCTCGCGGAAATTGCTGCCGTTGGCGACGAGCAGGGCGCGGGCGAAATGATGGAAGGGCTTGTTCTCCCGCACGCTGGCGTAGATCCAGCGGTTGTAGGCCTGGGCTGCATTGGGCCACAGCTTGATCGGGAACTCCGCCTTCACCCGCAGCAGGTCGCCCCACTTCATGGTCCAGTAGTCGGCGAACTCGTCGCGTTGCAGCAGTTCATCAATGAGCCTGGAGCGGCGGTCAGGGTCGGTGGCGTCAAGAAACGTCCGCGCTTCCTCCTCTGTGGGCAGGGTGCCGATCACGCACAGGTAGGCGCGGCGCAGAAACACGGCGTCGGAGCACAGGCTGGCCGGCTTGAGCTTCAGCTCGTGCAGGTGTTTGAAGACCAGTTCGTCGATGCGGTCGCTCACCGTGGCATCCCTGCCGGTGCGGACCTCCACCGGAACGGCGGATTCATAGACAGTATCAAGCGCGCCCGCTCTTCCCGCAGGAAGGCAGGACAGCGCGGCCACCAGGGGAATGAGTCTGTGCATGCGCATGGCGTTCAGCTCCTTTCCGTGAGTACCGCGGGTTTCTTCAGCGGCGAGAAGGCGACGCCTTCGATCTCCACCAGGAGGTCCGGGCGGCACACGTCCGCCCGGGCGTAGATGGCAGGGATGTGCCCGAGCCTGCGCTCGCACACGGCCCGGCACTTCTGATAGTCCTCGGGGTGCTTCACATACACCCGCACTTTCGCCAGATCGTCCAGGGTCGCCCCTGCGTCGCTCCAGCCCAGGCGCTCGAAATTGGCGGCGTCGATCAGCCGCTCAATGTTGGTGAGCGTCTGCTCGGCTTGTTTTTCCACGTCGCCGATGAATTTGGTCTCCGAGTCCACGATGCTGGCCGTGCCGGACACCCAGGTGGTCACGTGATCGCCGACGCGAAGGGCCATGGCGCGCGAGAACATGGGGCTCTTCACGGAGTAGTGCCTGGGGTAGCTAAAAGCGGGGGTTTGCAGCGGGTTCTCCAGCGCCAGCATCTCCGCGTCCGGCCGCTCCGTTTGCAGCGCCAGGCAGCTCGCGATCAAGCCGTGGCCGCACGTGCCGATGCCTGTGCTGGCCGGGTAGATGGCTCGACCGTTGTGCGTCGTCAAGGGCCGGTCGTCGAAGGGGACGGAGGCGAAGAAATCAGATCGCGCGCGGTTCAGTTCCCGATAGCGCTCGGTGTCTCCCTCCACCGCCGTGATCCCGCCCTGATAGAGCCAGACCCTCCCCACGTCCTGGAACGCCCCCCCGGCCTCCGCCAGCGTCTCGCGCAGGTCCTCGAACACGTCGGCCGACTGCTCATAGGCCGTGCGCCCGCCCTGTTGAAGGGCCCCCGCCGAGGCGTGGATCCAGCGCAGCCCGTCATGCGTCACGGTCACCAGGTGCGGCCCCCGGTAGCTGACCTGGGCCGTGCGGGTGCTGATCGCCCAGGCCTCGATGGCCAGGGCCCGGCCGTCGCAGGGCGGCTGCGCCACAAACAGCGTCAGCGGCATCTGATCGCCATAGCAGGCCTGGAACAACTGCCGTGCGACGGGCACGTTGGCCGCGTCATCCACAAACACCGTCTGCGTCGTCACGGCCATCGGCTCCGGCTGCTGCCGCAGGATCGCGCGGATCGTGGAAACCGCCTCCCACGCCTGGTCCCTGAAGCTTCCGCCGGCATCCGGTGTGACCATGAGCGCCAGCCGCCTCAGGCCGTCGTAGCCTATCACGGTGTGATGCTGATGGCCGAGCAGGCAGGGCGGCATGTCCGGCCCCTGCACGGGCGGCGTGCCGGGGCGGCGCCCGCAGCCGGTCATGCCGCAATTTCCATCCAGAAGCCGGCGATCAGGCGCCAGCCGGTAGCAAATCGGGGGCTCGGAGATCATCGGGGACATGGCGCAAGTTCCTCCTCTGAAGATTGGATTGCAGCATTCAAGAGCGAATCCTGCAATAAGTAAACGATTGCAGCCCCCCCGACACTGGGCGGGGGTTGTCCACCATGGGGCGTTCCTTGCTCCACCCGTCGGCGGTGGCGGAGGGGATCAGGCCAGCTCGCGGATGGGCTGGGCGCCGCCTTCCACGAGGTAGTGCGGGCGGCCCTTGTAATCGGTGACCGTGGTGGTGTTCACGTCGATGCCGAGATTGTGGTACAGCGTCGCGAACACCTCGGGGAAGGTGACGGGGCGGCTGTCGGCTTCGCCGCCGAGGCGGTCGG
>CAINXC010000038.1 GCA_903854655.1 uncultured Verrucomicrobiota bacterium
GCTCGGTGCGCTCGGTGGCCTGGGATTGCTCCTTTCCCTTGTCTTCTTTTTCAACCCTGGCACCCGTCCCGCGTTCGCCTATAGCTGGCTGTTTGCGATCTTTGTGTCCTTTACCTTGGTGGTCGGTGGCACTTTTTGGGTCCTTCTTCACAATGCTTCGAACGCAAGCTGGGGTGTTTCGGTCCGTCGCCTGTTTGAAAATCTCGGGCATCTGGCCCTGCCGCTTGGGCTTCTGTCCCTTCCTTTGCTGCTTCCGGTCGTGCAAACCCACATCTGGCCGTGGATGAATCACCACCGGGAAGCTGCGGAGCAAGTCGCCGCGCACGGAGGCTCGGTCCTTGAGAGGCTTGAGGAAATGGCGAAGATAAACCCGCATCTGACGGTGCTGCCTGAAAAGTTTGGCTACCTGAACCGCACCTTCTGGTATATCCGCTTTTTTGCCTACTTTGGCATTCTGGGCTCCATGGCTTGGTACATGCGCGGCAGATACTTGGTTCAGGAGTTGGATGGCAGCGTCAAGCACACCATCCGTGCCCGCCAGTTTGCCTGCGCCATGCTGTTTCCGTTCGCTCTGACCGTCACGTTTGCCGCTGTGGATTGGTTGATGGCCCTGGATTACAACTGGTTCTCCACCATGTGGGGCGTCTATATTTTTGCCGGCAGCGCCTGGTCGTCGATGGCGTTGATGCTGCTGGTGGTGAGCTACTTGCGATCGTTGGGGTATCTGCAAAAGGTGGTCACCGGCGAGCACTATCATTTGATGGGCAAGCTGCTGCTGACCTTCACCATCTTCTGGGCTTACATCGCCTTTGACCAGTACTTCCTGATCTGGTATGCGAACATTCCCGAAGAGACCCGCTTCTTCCTCATTCGCAACACCGAGGGCTGGCGCTGGGTGAGCATCCTCCTCCTTGTGGGCCATTTCGTCCTGCCGTTTGTGGTGCTGTTGCAACAGCAGCAGAAGAAGAATGTCGGGCTCACTTGCGCGGTCGCGGTGTGGGTCCTGGTCATGCACATCGTTGACATCTACTGGAACATCATCCCGATGCGCGGTCCCACGCTCGGCCAGGGAGTGTGGATGGGCGGCACAGCATGGATGGGTGATATCATCGCCTTCTGCACCGTTTTCGGCATTTTGGGTTACCTGTACATGCTTCGGCTCACGCACCACAGTCTTTATGCGTGGCGCGACCCGCGCCTTGTCGAATCCATCAACGTCCGCAACTAACTGACGAATGTCTGCCGATTCCTCCACTTCATCCCAACGCGCGCCCGGTTTCATCTGGATCCTGGGAGCCTTTGCGGGTTTCGCACTCCTGTCGCTTCTCGTTCAGAGCCTTCTGGGACAGCAGCGCAGCGATCCACGCGAGCCCGATCGTCTCGCCAATCTCAATGAGATCAAGGCCGCCCAGGCCGCTAATGTTCAAAAGATGAGCCTGGAAGCCGGAAAAAGCGGCGAACGTCTTGCAAAGGCCCTCGAAGTGCTCAAGGGTCAGAAGCCGACCACGAGCACGATGCTTGTTCCAGGTTCGCCCACCCAGCTCAAGCAGTCCGCTGCTCCCGCCGCACCGGCCAAAGCGGCTGAGGCCCCCCCCGCAGCAGCGCCTGCTGCACCGGTTTCCAAATAAATTTCCCGGCTTACGACTTCCTGACCGTTCACCTTATGCAGACAGAGGCCACCACTGCCGATCCCAACGCTGACAACCTGCGCCGCGCGTCCATTGACCGCTCGGTCAAGGGGCCGGTGCTGTTCCTGTTTACGAATGCCGCCTTCTGGCTGATGGCTTCCACCTTGCTGGGCTTCCTGGCGGCGGTGAAACTGGTGTTTCCAGGTTTTCTCGATTATTCCATCCTCAGCTACGGACGGGTGCAGCCTGCACATCTTGCGGCGCTGGTGTATGGCTGGGGCATCCAATCCGGCCTTGGTGTGGCACTGTGGCTGATGGCTCGCCGCACGGCGGTGGAGCTCAAAGGCGGCCAGGCCACTTTGATCACCCTCGGTGTGGTCTGGAACATCGCCGTGACCATCGGGGTCCTTGGCATTCTGTTCGGCTGCGGCACTTCGATTGAGTGGCTTGAATTTCCTTCGACCATCACCCCTGTGCTTCTGGTGGTGTTTCTGGTGTTCGCCTTCCGCATCGTGTCGATGGTGGCTTGTCCGGCTCGCACCGAGGGCTTCATGGTCAGCACTTGGTACATCACAGGTGCCTGTTTCTGGTTCCCTTGGTTGTTTGCCACGGCCTGCTACCTTCTGAACCATGTGGAACTGGGCGCTCTGGGCGCGGGTATCAGCGCCTGGTACGTGCACGGGGTCATCCTGTTGTTCTTTGTTCCCATCGGCATTGGCTCGGCATACTACTTCATTCCGAAGATCACCGGGCAGCCCATTCACAGCGCCCAGCTTTCGCAGATGGGTTTCTGGCTGCTTGCGGTGTTTGGTGGCTGGACGGGCATGCAGCGTTTCATGGGCGGACCCATTCCTGCCTGGATGCCGGTGGTAGGTTCCGTTGCCGGGGTGTTGTTGCTGATTCCAGTGGGCATCGTTGGTCTGAATCACCACCTGACGACGCTTGGCAGCCACAAGCTGGTGGCCACCAGCCCGACCCTGCGCTTCACTTTCTTTGGCGCCCTGTTCTATCCCGTGTCCGGTGTTATCCTCGCGCTGATTTCGGCTTTCTGGACGGGTGCGAACCTTCAGTTCACCCACGCTTGGTACGGCTATCAGATCGTTTCTGTCTATGGCTTCTTCAGCATGTGCACCTTCGGCGCGATCTACTACATCGTGCCGCGCCTTGCGGGTTGTGAGTGGCTTTCCGTGCGCCTGATCCGCAATCACTTCTGGTTCTCGGTGTATGGCATCGGCACCATTGTGGTGACAAGTTTTGTCGGGGGCTTGCAGCAGGGCGCCGGGCTCAACGATCCCGCCAACTGGGACGGCACCTTCTGGGGTGTGGTTTCCAATTCCCATGGTTACGTGGTGGCGCGGGCCCTGGCCTGGGCATTGATTCTTTGGTCGAACTTCTGGTTCCTCATCCACCTCATGCTCATGGTTGCCGGTCTGGGCCGCCGCAGCTCGTCGCCGACGCTGCTGACGCATGAGCATGAACACGAGGAACTGCCGCTTACCGAAGGAGCAAAGGCATGACTGACTTCCGCACATTCGTACTCAAACTGATCGCAAGCTTTGGCCTTCCTTGGCTTCTGCTCATCATCGTCCCCGCCATCTCATACCAGGGCACCAAACCGCTGGCTTATGACAAGGACAAGGGGGATGAGCTCGACAGCAGCTATTACTACCCTCTGACCCCGGTGGTAAATCATCAGGGTGAAGCGATTTATGCCGCCGAGGGTTGTGTGCAGTGTCATTCCCAGATGATCCGTCCCCCGAGCATGGCGCTGGATGGCTGGCGCAAAGGCTGGGGCCAGGATCAGAGTTCCCACCCTGCGGAGCCGGCCAGGGCCACTCAGCTTCGTGACTATTTTGGAGACAAGCACTCCTTCCTGGGTGTGCAACGCAACGGGCCTGATCTGGCCAATGTTGGCTATCGCTTTGAAACCCGCACGCAGGTCCATCTGCATTTGTATGAGCCACGTGCTCTGAATGAGTGGTCCGTCATGCCAAGCTATCGGCGCTTGTACGATGTCCGCAAGATTCAGGGGGAGGGCTCGGCCTCCGCCCTTCCACTCGCCGGAACCAAGTATGAGCCTGCGGCCGGCTACGAGGTTGTTCCAACACAGGAAGCCGAGCAGCTCGTCAACTACCTGCTTTCGCTCAAGAAAGATTATCCAATCCCTGGCTCCTCCAAGGCTGTGGCAGCCGCCCCGGCAGCGAAGAAGTAGTTGTCCCCTTTTTAGACCGCCCATGAGCGCAAGCACTTCGAATCCCGATTCAAACGACATCGACCGCATCCACTCCGCCGTGAAGCGTGAGAAGAGCGATCTGCCTGCCGGCAGCGAGGCCGCTCCGATGTGGGCGATTTTCATCGGCTTCCTGGTGGCTGTTTTTGCCGGTGGTCAGCTGGGGACGGCCGGTAACTTCTTCAGCATTGAGAGCCAGCCTGCGTTTCCCTCTGCCGGCGACCCCCGCCCATCGAGTTCCGGTGCTGGAGACAAGCTCGATCCTTTCGCGCTGGCGATGAAGAAGGGCGCTGCCAGCTACGCTGTTTGCGGCGGTTGCCATCAGGGTTCCGGTCTCGGAGTTCCCGGCCAGTTCCCGCCGCTTGCGGGCTCCGAGTTCGCCCAGGGCGGCACGGAGCGCCTGATTCGAATCGCGCTGAATGGTCTTGTCGGACCCGTCACGGTGAAGGGCACGGGCTTCAACACCCCTGGCGGCATGCCGCCTCAAGGCATGGCGCTGGGTGACCAGGACATCGCAAACGTGTTGACCTATGTCCGCAACAGCTTTGGCAACGAAGGCACCATGGTGACCAAAGAGATGGTCAACAAGGTGCGCACCGCCGAGGCGACCCGTACCGCCCAGTGGGCTGCCGCTGATCTCGAAAAATTCGCAAAATCTAACGTGCCGGGCGATGTGCCAGCCGGTCCCGGTGCTGCGACTGCGGCCCCTGCAGACAAAAAATAGAACTTCGCGTTTCCGCCTTCGATTTCCGTGATGCCCCATCTCCAACGCCTTGCCATTCCAACGCTGAACACCCCGTCCAGCAACGCAATGTTGTGGCTTGAGAAGGCGCCGTCGAAGGGCATCGTCCGCCATCAAGCGGTTGCTGAATCCATGGCCTCCGTCGCTTCCGAACTTTTCCTGGCCTGACCGGCTACAAACTGTCACTGACCCCATCCCATGAGCGCTGCCATTACCCACGACGACTCGCCGCACGCCGGTGATCACGCGCACGATCACGCCCATCCAGAGACAAGTTTCATCTGGAAATTGTTCCCGAACTGGGTTTGGAAGTACATCTTCTCCACGGACCACAAGGTGATCGGCGTGCAGTATGGCCTGAGCGGCCTGTTCTTCCTGCTGTTTGGCTTCTTCCTTATGATGGTGATGCGCTGGACCATCGCCTACCCGGGGGTGGCGCTGCCGGCTATCGGGCCAATTCAGTGGGTTCTTGGAATGTTCTCCCACGTGCCGGTCCTGCAAGTCCTGCCGGAGTGGTTTGCCTACCAAACCAACAAGTGGGCGCCAGGCGGGGTCGTCAGCCCCGAGCTCTATAACATGTTCGGGGCCATGCACGGCACCATCATGGTGTTCATGGGGATCGTTCCCTTGGGCTTCGCCGCCTTCGGCAACTACGTGATGCCCTTGCAGATTGGCGCCGTCGACATGGCCTTCCCCAAACTGAATGCCTGGAGCTACTGGCTCTTTGCCATCGGCGGTAGCATGATGATCTTCAGCTTCTTCCTGCCCACGGGCGCTGCACAGACCGGCTGGACCAACTATTCACCCCTGGCCACCACCACCACGCTTTACTACAAGAGCACTTTCATGACCGGGCAGACGTGGTGGCTCCTGGCGATGGTGTTTGTGATCTCATCCTCGCTTCTTGGTTCGGTGAATTTCATCACCACGCTGATCAACTTGCGGGCCAAAGGGATGACGTGGTTCCGCATGCCGTTCTTCTGCTGGGCCATGCTGGTCACCAGTTTCCTCCTGCTGCTGGCCTTCCCGCCCCTTGAAGTGGCCGCAGTTCTTCAGGTTGTTGACCGCGTGTTTGGCTCCTCGGTGTTCCTGCCCACCGGCCTGGTGGATGGCAACAAGCTCCTGGACATCTCGGGCGGCGGCAATCCGCTCCTCTATCAGCACTTGTTCTGGTTTCTTGCCCACCCGGAAGTGTACGTGCTGATTCTCCCTGCCTTCGCGATCGTCACCGAAGTCATTCCTTGCAATGCCCGTCGCCCGCTCTGGGGTTACAAGGCGATGGTTTACTCGGTGCTCACCCTGGGCTTCCTGAGCTTCCTGGTCTGGGCTCATCACATGTACCTCACGGGCATGGGCACCATGATGTCCACCTACTTCCAGATCACCACGGTGCTGATCTCGGTGCCTTCCGTGGTGCTTCTCACCTGTCTGATGGTTTCTCTCTGGGGTGGTTCCATCCGCTTCAACACGCAGATGCTTTTCGCCTCCGCCTTCCTGCCCATGTTCGGCATCGGCGGTCTCACCGGTCTGCCTCTGGCGTTCTCCTTCATCGATCTTGCGATGCACGACACCTATTACGTGATCGGCCACTTCCACTACGTCGTTGCTCCTGGCACCATTTTCGCCTTGTTCGCCGGGGTGTATCACTGGTTCCCAAAGATCACCGGCCGCAAGATGAACGACCTGCTTGGCAAGCTGCACTTCTGGCCCTCTTTGATCTTCATGAACGTGATCTTCGGCCCCATGTTTTTCCAGGGTTTTGCGGGTTTCCATCGCCGCTGGTATGACGGCGGAAAGTATTTCGAGGGCACCAGCCACGGGCTGCTCTGGCTCAATGAAGTCATGTCCTTCGGTGCTTGGTGCCTGGCTTTGTCGCAGATTCCTTTCATCATCAACCTGTGGCTGAGCATCAAGAACGGGGAGAAGGTCACCTCCGACAACCCCTGGGATGCCACCACGCTCGAATGGGCCACGCCCACGCCTCCGCCCCATGGCAACTTCCTCACGGAACCGGTCATCTATCGCAACCCCTATGAGTACAGCGTGCCCGGGGCCGACACCGATTTCACCCCCCAATTCATGCCCCCTCCCGGCGGCGCACCCGCACCCGCGACGGTGACTCATTCCTCCGGGCACTAAGCCAGAACTCCTTCCTCCAACTCAAGAATTTATCGACATGGAGATCCCTTACACCGTATCCGCCCGTCCCGACACGGGACTGTGGAATGCCAAGATTGGCATCTGGCTGTTCCTCGCCTCTGAAGTGATGCTCTTCGGCGGATTGTTCTCGTCCTACATTTTCCTTCGTTTGGGAGCCGACTATCACTGGCCGGTGCATGTGTTGAACGTGCCCATGGGCTTCATCAACACGCTGGTCCTCATCGCCTCCTCTGTGACGGTGATCATGTCGCTGGCCTCTTTGAAGATGGGCAAGTGGGGCGCCTGCAAGCTGTATCTCCTGATAACCATTCTGTGCGCCTGCACCTTCCTGGTGATCAAATTCTTTGAGTATAGCGACAAGTTCCATCACTACGGTGTCGTGATGAAGGACGGAACGGTGCTGGAGGGTCATCTGAAGGACAGCCAGTATTTTATCAAGTTCGAAAAGGTCACCTCGCTGACTGTGAAAGCCGACGGTCAATATCCGGAGTTTGACCCCGCCTATGTGTTTCAGCATTGCACGACCCCGAATCCCCGGTTGAAGACACCCGGCGGCAAGGAGGTCAGTCCGGACAAAGCGGGGCTGGCTGTGATTGAGGAGGAAGTGCGAAAGACGGCGGAGGACAAGGAGGAGGCTGCTGCTAAAGCGGCTGGCAGAGCCCCCTCTCTGGTGCCTCCGCGTCTGCCTATCACGCTGACACCGGTCACTCCGCTCTCCTTCGCGGTTAACTCCACGGCTCTTCCGGTTACGCAGCCTCTGTTTGGCTACACGGCCACCACGCTGAATTTCAAGGACAACACCACTGTCGAAGGCACGCTGACAGACGACAAAATGTCCCTCCATGTGGACAAGGTGGATGTGCGTTCGGTGTCCGACATCGACCACTCCGTTGCCTGGAAGTATCTCGGGGAGAAGTGGAAGGAAGCCTTTGTCGAGCATCGCAAGGAGCGCACGGAACTGTTCCACAAGGAGCACCCCGAGCAGGACCCCATGAAGGAGGAGGAGTTCCTCCGTCGCGGACTGGTGATGGCCACACACACGCGCCTGCCGGAAGCGGGTCACCATGAGGCGGAAGGCGTCGGCGAACTGTTTGAGTCGGTGAAGGAGACCTTCGGGGGGGCTGTTCATGACTACCCGGATGTGGAGATTGAATCCAAGGACATCGAGCGCTGGTCGAACTTCCTGCCGAAGTACAACACCTTCTTTGCGATTTACTTCACGCTTACGGGGCTGCACGGGCTGCACGTGCTGGCGGGCATCATTGTCCTCACCTACCTGCTTGTGATCGACACCCGCAAATTCAAGAAGGATCCGGAACACATGGCGAACCGCATTGAGACCGCCGGCCTGTTCTGGCACTTCGTGGACTTGGTCTGGATCTTCCTGTTCCCGCTTCTTTATCTCCTTTAATCTGCTTCGACGCACACCATGAGCGAATCCCCGCAAGACATTCAAAAGCACGTCAAGACCTACCTCATCATCGGTGGCATCTTGATTGTCATGACCGTGGTGACGGTTCTGCTATCCTTCGTCGATTTCGGCAGCCACTCCAACAACATGCTGATCGGCATGGCGGTGGCCACATTCAAATCAGCGCTTGTGGCCATGGTCTTCATGCATCTCAATCACGAGCGCCCGCTGATCTACAAGATCATGATGTTCGCCACGATTTTCGTCACCGTGATGTTCATTCTCTTCTCCCTGGCGCATGGTGACGGGCTGCACATGCCAGGATTTGAGACCCATCCTGCAGCTCACTCGTAACTTCTCCGGCGTATGTCCCTCAAGGGTTTCCACATCATCTTCGTCTTCCTTGCCGTGCTGTGCATGGTGGGGTTTTGGGCGTGGACGCAGTGGAACCTGGATGATGCCCAGTCGCTTGGAGTGGTGGAGCTGGGCAAGGGGAGCTTTGCGCTCGGGCTCGGGCTTTTCGTGTATTGGATCTGGTTCGTGGTGAAGAAAAGCAAAACGATCATTGTCTGAACGGCCATGACTGCTTCGCTTTTCCATCCATCGTTGCTGGCCTGCGCCACCTGCCTCGTCGATCCTGATTCGCCCATTTACCGGGCCCAGCAGGGAGCGGTTTTTTTCATGCTCGCGGTTGTGTTTGCGATGCTGGGCACGTTGTTCTTTGTCTTTCTTAATTTTGCCCGCAAGCAGCGCCGCGCCCTGGCTGCTGAAGCCGGCCTGGCTCAAAACTAGTCCCCTCGATTCATCTCATGAGCGTCACTTCCATCCTCAAATACCTTTGCATTCCCGACCTTGCCTCCGAGCACGGTGAACTGGTGGATCACATGGACGCCCTTGTTCACTGGTTCATGCTGGTTCTCTTTGTTGGCTGGTCCGCCTACCTGGCGTACGTGTTTTATAACTTCAATGCGAAGCGCAACAAGAAGGCCGACTACCATGGCGTGCGCGGCCATGCCACCACCCACATTGAAATCGGTGTTTGCATTGTTGAAGCCATCCTGCTGCTGGGATTCGCCTTCCCTCTCTGGGCACGCCAGGCAGATGAGTATCCCACCGGTCCTGACGTGGTGAAGCTCCGGGCCGTGGGTGAGAAATTCCTTTGGACCTTCCACTACGCCGGTAACGACGGTGTGCTGGGCCAGCTGAATCGCAAGCTGATCTCCCAGAACAACAACATCGGTCGTGATCCCACCGATCCGAACGGCAAGGACGATTTCATCAGCGGCGGCACCATGAAGCTGCCCGTGGGCCGCCCGGTCATCGTGGATGTGGAATCCAAGGATGTGATTCACAATCTCGCCCTGACTGTCATGCGTTCCGCGCAGGACGCCATTCCCGGTGCGAAGGCACACATGTGGTTCAAACCGACCAAGACCGGCACATGGGAAATCATTTGCGGCCAGCTCTGCGGCGTGGGTCACAGCCAGATGAAAGCCACGCTTGAGGTGATGGAACAAAAGGAATTTGACGACTGGTCCAAGGAGCAATCCACCAATTCCCTCAAGGCCGCTCAGGCTGCCGCTGCTCTGCCAGCCCCGGTCGCTCATTGAGTTGACGAGGTCGACGGATGACCATTTAGCTGACCCCGGCCGCGCAAGCGCCGGGGTCTTTGTTTTTATGAACCGGTTTCAACGCATTGCCGTTACAGCTTTTGTCTGCATTGAAGTGCTGATCTTCGTCGGTGCAGTAGTGCGTGCCACGGGCTCGGGGCTGGGGTGTCCTGACTGGCCGTTTTGCTATGGGTGCTGGGTGCCGCCAGCTAGCGCGGACCAGATTGATTTTTCCAAAATCAATATCGAAAAATTCAAGGCAAAGGCGGCCCGGAACGGTCTCGATCCAGCCAAGATCACTCGCGAATCGTTGAAGGCGGGATTTGAACCCGTTGGAGTCTGGGTCGAATATTTTAACCGTCTTACAAGCGTGCCGGTGAGTTTGAGCGTTTTGGCAATGGTCATTGCCTCGTTTGGACAAGTCCGGGGCCAAAGAATTCGGATCCGTGTGGCCGTATGGGCGGCTTTAGTCTGCCTTCTTCTGAATATTTGGCTGGGGGCTAGGGTTGTGGAAAGCCAATTGGCGTCCAGCAAGATCACGCTCCACATGGCCCTGGCGGTCTTGATGCTGTGTTTCTTTGTTTATATTGTATGGGCAAGCACAGACAAGCCCTGGCAGCTCCATCTTGGAAGCTCAGCGGCGCGCTCACTGGCGATCGTTCTCTTCTCGCTGGTGGTGATGGAGGGCGTCATGGGCTCCCAGGTCCGCGAGCTGACTGATGAACTGGCAAAAACGCATGCCGGGCACGCTCGAAGCGAGTGGGTGCATGAGCTGGAGCAGAGCTGGGTGTATCTCGTGCATCGCAGTTTTTCCTGGCTCATCCTCGGTTTTGGCGTCGGCTTCTTCAGATCGGCGAAGAAGGCCCTGGGAAAGGCGGGGAGGCTGGAGCGGGCCATTCTAGGGCTCATCATTGCCCAGATGCTTCTGGGTCTTGTGCTGTCGCAGGTTGGCATCGTGCGCATCGCCCAGATCCTGCATGTCGGCCTTTCATCGCTGCTGGTAAGCAGTTTGTTCCTCTGGCTTCTTGGCAGTGGGAAGGGAAAAAGGGACTGATGGAAGAAGAGGTTATTTCTTCTTCTTGTTTCGCTCCTCTTCTTCCCTCGATTTGATTGTTCCGCTCTGCACCGCCGGGGTCACGGGGTGCTGAAAATCCAGGTGGCGTGCCCGCTCGCGGGAAGCCTCCAGCGCCGCACGTTGCTGCGCTTCGGTTTGAGCTTGCTCGCGACGTCGCAGCTCAATCTGCATGTCCCGCTGACTTTGGCTTTGCTGTTCTGCCTGCCGACGAGCCATGAGTTCCGCACCCTGCCGGCGGATGATGCGTTCCTGTTCCTCTTGAGCATCCCCCACCTGCTGGCGCCCCGGGGTCGCCTGTGTGTCCTGCTGTCGGAGAGCCATTTCCCTTTGTTGCTGAGCTTGCGCCGCCTGGTTCCGGGCGATTGCCTCGGCTTCCTGCAGCCGGGCCTTGATGATCTCCTGCTCCAGGTCCTGTGCCCGTGTGGGCGTGCCCGTCGTGCTCTGGGGTTGGAAGGGTATGGGCCCCGAGGTCGTCTGGGGAATGAGCGGCTGGGTGTTCCGGGCCAGGGGGCGCACGGGATCGGATGCGGGGGTCCGCCCCTGTGCCTCGGTGCTGATCTTGCGGCGCACGAAGTCGAGGTTCCCGGAAGCTCCTTTGCCGACCCAGCCGTGATTGATTTGCGCATGAGCGATCACCTTGTGAGTGGCGGGGCGTACGGTGTGGCCGTTCTGCATGGGGAGAATGACCGGTGCGACCACCACCAAGCTGTTGCCAATGACCAAGCCGCCGGGCAGCAGTGAATGAAAGCGCTGGCCGCGAAAATCATAGTCGTTGCGCAATTCCAGGTGGAAGGAGGCGATGGGGCTGCTGGCAAACCGCTTCGCTCTCTCATAGTCCAGCCCGCCTGCAACGATCAGTCGTCGGCTTGGGTTGAACGCGTGGTGCGTGATGTTCCGCGTCAGGACGAGGATTGTTGTGTTCCAAGATCGGGCCATGAGGACCGTGCGTAGATGCCGCTCGCCAAAGTCACGGTGATGGCAGAACACATAAAAACTGGGCCCGATGCCATACGCCTCGTCCACCCAGGGGCCCACACCCACTTCCGGGTCCCACCCCACTTCAGGAGGCAGGGGTGCCCAGCCCACGTAGTCGTCGCCGTCGCGCCACGACACCCAGGCCGGGGCCCAGTCGTAGCCCGGCACCCAGCACCAGCCCTGGCTGCCTGCCATGATCCAGCGCCCGTAGTGGTCCGTGATCGGGCTGAACACATCATCCCCCTGCCAAGTCCAGCCCGCATCGGTATAAACCCACTCGCCCTCGGTGTAAGGCGCCCAGTCGGCATCGACATTGTCTGGGGACCAGCAGGGGCCATAGCCTTCGACCTCGACCCAGGTGCCGTAGGGGGAAAGGGCGTCGTAAAAATAGTCGAAGCTCACTTCCACCTGAGCCTGGGCACGGGAAGGAGTGAACAGCACCAGGCTCGCCGCCAAAAGCACCGCCCAGGAGAGGAGCGTTTTCATGCCGGTATCAGACGTGGCATTCCCGGCATTCATTCAAAGGACGGTTCCATTTGCAGGTTCCTGGCGCTTGTCTGCGGAACAAACCCTTGCTTCATGCCCCCGGCGGGGCAGTTTCAGCGGCTCACCCTTTGCGCGGATGGATCCGCGCCCGCCCCCACCCGCATGTCCGAGTCCGTCCCCAGCCCCCCATCCTCGATCACGCTGAAGGATCTCATGATCCTGACGAAGTTCAGGCTCAGTGTTCTCGTCATCATCAGCACCTTTGTGGGCTTTCTCATTGGCAGCAAGGGGCCGCTGAATTTCACGCTGCTGCTGCACACCATCATCGGCAGCACACTCGCGGCGTTTGGTGCGGGAGTGTTCAATCAGCTCATGGAAATCGAGCCCGATTCGCGCATGACGCGCACCGCCGACCGCCCCCTGCCGGCCGGGCGCATCTCGCCTTCGGCCGCCTTTGCCATCGGCTGGCTGCTCAGCACGATGGCGCTCATCCACCTCGCCCACATGGTGAACATGGAGGCGGCGGCAATCACGGCTCTGACGTTGGCCGTCTATCTGTTCATCTACACCCCGCTGAAACAGCAGTCTGACACCAACACGCTGGTGGGGGCGGTGTCCGGAGCTTTGCCTCCGCTCATCGGCTGGGCGGGCGCCGCAGGGCCGGCCATTGGGGATGCTCCCTATTTTCGCTGGCGGCTGCTGGTGGAGCCCGGTGCAATCTACCTGTTCGCGCTGCTCTTCCTCTGGCAGCTCCCGCACTTCCTGGCGATCAACTGGATGTACCGGGACGAGTATCGTCGCGGCGGTTTTGTGATGCTGGCCAATGATGATGAGGGCGGTGGCAAAACGTCCTTTCATGCCCTCCTTTACGCCCTCGCGACGATGCTCCTGATGTTCTATCCCGTGTGGGCCGGCGTTGCCAATCTTTGGTTCGTTGCGCCGGCCCTGCTGATCTCCGGCTGGCTCTGCTGGCTCGCGTGGCAGTTTCGTTTGCATCGGGAGCGCGCTCATGCGCGTAAACTTTTTTTCTGCACCCTCATGTACCTGCCGGCCATCTTCATTGTGACAGTGCTGGCGTGGAAGAAATAACGCCCCCGCCATGTCCGAAACACCCACTGAAAAGCGCATCAACCCCTGGTCCATCTGGATCCCGATCATCATCATCGTGCTGGGCGTGGTGGTGCTGTACAACTACCTGGTCATCCAGACCATGCGCCGTGAAAAGGACCGTCCGGCCTATTACGCGCGGCTGGAGCACAATCTCGACGGTCTCACGGAGCGCAGCGGCAAAACCGTCGCGCTCAATGACCTGCGCGGCAAGGTGATCCTCATGGCCTACGTGTACACGAGCTGCCCGCGCGGCTGCTCCATGATCGTGGAGGAGATGAAGCACGTGTACGACGAGTTTGCCCCCGCCCATCCCGGCTTTCAAATCGTCTCCTTCACCATCGATCCGGATGACACGCCGGAGAACATGAAGAAGTTCGCCGACTCGCGCGGCATCACCAAGGACAACTGGTGGTTCGTGAACGGACCCAAGAAGCAGGTGCGCAACTTCCTCACCTACGATGTGAAGTTCTACGACGTGAAGGAGATCCCCGAAAAGGACCGCTTCAGCCCCGCCGACAAGTATGAGCACGACATGCGCGTCGCATTGATCGACGACGAAGGCCACGTGCGCGGCATGTACAACATCATCAATCCCGACCCCGAGTTCCAGAAAATGGACCGTGAAAAACTGCGGAGGGACCTCGCCTACCTGCTCGCCGAACAAGAAAAGACCGCCCAGAAAAAACCATGACCGTTCATGACCTCCCCGTCGTCAATGCCAGCCTGAACGCTACCGCCACGGTGCTGCTGCTGCTGGGTTTCGCCTTCATCAAGACCCGCCGCGTGAAGGCCCACATCGCGACGATGATCACCGCTCTGGTGGTGTCCGCTGCGTTTCTCACCTGCTACCTGATCTATCACTTCTACGTGGGCCACGTGAAGTTCGCCGGCACGGGCTTTGTCCAAAAATTCTACTACACGCTGCTGCTCACGCATGTCGTTCTCGCCGTGGTGAGCCTGCCCATGATCATCATGACCGTGACGCCAGCCCTGCAGCGGCGGTTCGACAAGCACAAGCGCATGGCCCGGTGGACGTACCCGGTGTGGCTCTATGTTAGTGTGACCGGCGTCATCGTTTACATGATGTGCTACCAGTGGTGGGGCCCGCCGTTGATGTAGGGCAGAAGAAGCAGCTCAGCCTATGGCTGCTTCGCCTTGATTTCCAGCCCTGCGAGCCATGGCGCTGTGATGGCCGGGGGCATGCCGCCGAAGGGCTGGTAAGCGGGGAGCTGGATGATGCTCATGCTGTGGGCCTGGGAGGCGATGAAGAAGAGGGCTTCGGCGCAGTCGCTGGTTTGAATCATCGCGGCGCGGTGCTCGGGGCTGGGCAGCACCGGGCGCTTCTCCACGAGGGGGGTGAGGGCCTCGCCGGGGGCGTATTCGGAGAGGACGATGCCTTGGGCGTTGAGCTGGGCGCGGGCGGTGAAGAGAAGTCCGTGCACGGCCCATTTGCTGGCCGTGTAGGGCACTCCGGCGTAGGAGTCGAAGCCGTGGCCGGCGGTGGAGGAGACGACGACGATCTTGCCGCCGCCGTTCGCTGCCATGGGCTTGGCCACGGCCTGGATCATGTTGACGACGCCGAGCACGTTGATGTCCATGACCTTCTGCCAGGTGGCGCTGCTGGCGATCCTGGCCGGATCGGCGTGAGCCATGAAGCGGTCGGGCGTGTTGATGCCGGCGGTGTGGATGAGCACGTGCGGGGTGCCGTGCTGGAGCACGGTGGCAAGCGCGGCGGCGACGCTTTCGGCATCGGCCACGTCACAAACGACAGGCAGGATTTGCGGCGAAAAGCTGGCGGTTTCCTGCAACGACTCCAGCGTGCGGCCAAAGACGAAGGTCTTCGCTCCGGCTTGGGCGAAACGCTTCGCCGCTGCCTGCCCCATGCCACCGCCACCGCCGGTGACGATCACGATTTTATCAGCCCAAACTTGATCCATCCGCCGACGCTAGCAAGGGTGCGCGGCTCGTCCAGCCTGTGCCACTGCCAAAACGGTGTTTGGCAAGCGAATGTGGGCAGACGAATGAATGCATGGCAGTGGATACTCTCTTTTCAGTCATTCGCCTGCCGAGTTCCCCATGGAACAGCCGGCGCAACCAGGAGCGGCCTGCCGGGTTTGATGCGGATCATGAAACGCTGCCTTCTCGCCGCCGCCCTGTTGTTTATCTCTCTGCAAAGCCGGGCTGATTGGAATCGCTTTCGCGGGCCGAATGGCTCGGGTGTGGCGGAAGGCAAGGCACCGCTCAAATGGAGCGCCTCTGAGCACATCGCCTGGAAGGCGGCGCTGCCGGGGCCCGGCACCTCCAGCCCCATCGTCGTGGGTGACAAGGTCTTTGTCACCTGCTGGTCCGGCTATGGCGATGGCGGCAGTGGCGATATTGGCCAGTTGAAGCGCCATCTTGTCTGCCTCGGCAAGGCCGATGGCAAGGCGCTGTGGGATTCTGCGGTGCCTGCCGCCCAGCCTGAGGATCCCTATGAGGGCATGCTCAGGGAGCATGGCTACGCCAGCAGCACCCCCACCAGCGATGGCGAGCG
The DNA here is from genome assembly GCA_903854655.1 of uncultured Verrucomicrobiota bacterium. GTDB lineage: Bacteria > Verrucomicrobiota > Verrucomicrobiia > Verrucomicrobiales > Verrucomicrobiaceae > CAINXC01. The sequence continues at coordinate 15,961 of CAINXC010000038.1, forward strand.
GGTGTACGTGTTCTTCGGCAAGACAGGCGCGCTGGCATTTGACATGACCGGCCGTCAGCTCTGGCAGACCCCGCTGGGCACCCGGTCGAACGACCGGCGCTGGGGATCGGGCGCCAGCCCCATCCTGTACAAGGACATCCTCGTCGTGAACGCGCTCGACGAAGGCGGAGCCATTGTTGGTCTCAACAAGAACACCGGCAAAGAGGTGTGGAGAGCCCCCGCCGAGGGATTGCAACTGGCCTACAGCACCCCGGCGCTGTTCGATCACGACGGCCAGCAGGACCTCATCATGGCCGTGCCGCAAGAGCTGTGGGGCCTGAATCCTGACAGCGGCAAACTGCGCTGGTACGCCACGCATGATCTTCCCGGCAATCTTTCGCCCGGTGTCGTGCTCGGCGATGGTGCCGCCTACGTTTTCGGCGGCTTTCCGAAGCAGGGGAGCGCCGCCATCAAGCCCGGCAGCAAGGGGGACATCACGAAGACCGGCATGCTATGGCAAAGCAACGAGTCCAGCTACGTGCCCACCCCCATTTTCCACGATGGATATCTTTATGTGATCAATGACGGTGGCTTTGCCCTGTGCATCGACGCCAAGACCGGCAAGCAGGTGTATCGCGAGCGTGTTATGGAGGGGGCCGGTGGTGGTCCCGGTGGTGGCGGCAAGGGCGGTGAAAGGGGGAAAGCTGGTGGTGGCGGACGCCGAGGCGGGGGCAAACCCTTCTATGCCTCGCCCATATTGATCGATGGCAAAATCTACTGCCCCAGCCGCAAGAACGGCACCTTTGTCATCGCCGCCAAGCCCACCTTCGAACTGCTCGCGAAGAATGTGATTGAAGGTGATGAAGGCCAGTTCAACGCCACCCCCGCCTTCGATGGCGGTCGGCTGTACCTTCGCTCCGAGCGCACGCTGTACTGCATTGGCGAGTGAGCGTTATTGGATGAAGATGAACTGCTGGGTGTTGATGAGGGCGTAGATCAGGTCTTCGATGCTGGTGAGGCCCTGCTCCTGCGCCTTCAGCCACAGCGCCCGCTCCTTCGCGGTGGGCTTGCGCGAAAGGAGCGCCAGGTACGCCGCCTCCATCTGCTGATCGGGATAGGGTGACTTGTGGACGGCGAGCATCACCTGCGAACAGGGCGCCAGGACGGGCGGCATAAGCTGGCCGTTCATCAGGTCGAGGGCCTGCGGGATGCTCGCGTCCGCATTGGGGTTGTCGATCAGTTCCCGGTCGCTCTGGCCGAATTCGCGCAGGTAGTGGCCGCGCGGCGCGGGGCTTTCAATGTCCGCCGCCCGGTGCCAGTCCTTTGACAGGCTGAGGCGCTGTTTCAGGTAGTTCTTCCGGTCCTTGTCCGGAATGCCAAAGTACTGCATCTCATTTTGCATCATGCTTGCCGCCGCCTCGCTTTGCTCGCTCAACCATGCCTGCGTGCCTGCCGGGAGGTCATAGCCCGGAATCTCCACCTTGCTCATGTTGATCTCCACATCACCGCCCAGCATCATCACGTTGCGGATGGGCGCCGCAGGGGAATGTCGCGCGGCAAGCTTGTTCACGGCGGGGATCAGAATGCTGTCATTCACCGCCTTGAGGGCGCTCACCTGAAGCTCCTTGGTTTTGCGGCCCAGGGCTTTGATTGCCTCCGTGTCGTCCGTCGCGCGGGCCTCCGTCATTTGCTTTTGCAGTGCTTTCATCTCGGCTGCCTGCCGGCGATAGGTTTCGGCTGCGGTTCGCGCGCCCTCGAACATTTCTTCGGGCGTGAGCGCTTCAATTGCGTCATTCATCTTTCTCGCGCCCAGCAGCCGCATCTCGGTGTCCTTGCGCAGCGGAAGGTCCGGCAGATCGGGCGACGGCGTTATCAAGGTCACGAACGAATCCCACATCTGCTCTGCCGTCATGCGCCGCAATACCGGCCCGGTGAAATGGCAGGTGAGGCCCGCAGCAAACTCTTCGCGGCTCGTGCAACGCTGGTAGGCCTGGGTGTTGAGAAGCGTCCGCAGATAGGCCTTCATGTCATAATGAAGACCGCGCAGGTAATCCTCCAGATAGGCCATTAGCGCCGGATTGGTGGCCGCCGTGCCGTCCAGGATTTCATCCACCGGCTCGATCAAGCCGAGGCCGAACACCTTCTTCCACAGGCGGTTTACAATCACCTTGGTGAAACGTGGGTTGTCTGGCGAGGTCATCCACGCGGCGTAACCTTGCAGCGTGATTGTTTCCGCAGGTGGTCCCATGATCGTCCCGGGCGCGATCACCGCCTTCGGCTTGGCATCCGCGTACTTGTAGTCATGTGGGAGCTGCAGGTTCTTTGGATGGAAGCCGATCATTGTCGTCGCCAGCGGGTTGCCTGTCATGTTCAAGGTTTCCTGCATGTGCCCGTAGTGGTCCCGGAGCTGCTCCTGCTGCGCCTTCAAGGCCGGATCGGCGGAGCCCTTGCTCGCGTCCATCGTCGCGCGCAGCTTCTTTTGCTCGGCGTATATCAGCTCGCGCGCCACCCCCAGCTTCCCTGCCTGATAGTAGCCCGTGTCCACGCCATAAGTGAAGGCCGCGATCTGGTAGAACTGCATCTGCGTCCACTTGTCGAACGGATGGTTGTGGCACTGTGCGCATTCGATGCGCGTGCCGAGGAATACACGCACCGTGTTGGCGGTGTTGTCCAGCGGCATGCCCCGGTCCCGCTTGTAGTAGCCGATCGCCCCATTGTCCCAGGGCCGCCCTTGGGCACCCACCAGCTCCCGCACGAACTGATCGTATGGCTTGTTCGAGCGCAGTGAATCCTTGATGAAATTCACATAAGCCGAGCCGGTGGTGCTTCCTGCGGCTTCCCCCCGCGACTGCGCCCGCAGCAGGTCGGCCCAGAAGTTGAAAAAGTGCTGCACATAACCCTCGCTCGCCAGCAGCTTGTCAATCAGCGCGGCCCGTTTGTTCGGCTCCTTGGAGCCCAGAAACGCCTCCGTCTCCCGATAGGTCGGAATGCGCCCCACCACATCTAAATACAGCCGCCGCACCAGCACCTCATCCGAAGCCGGAGCATTCGGCGCGAGCTTGTGAGCTTGCCAGTCCGCCGCCAGCAAGGCATCAATGCCCTCCGAAGGATTCGGCGTCGCCGCCATGGCTCCCGCCGCCAACACCGAAAAGATGAGAGTGAAAACAAACCTGCGCATGGCTGCCAGGAATACGAATGTGGCAGGGGAGGTTATATCAGAGTTGCGGGGAGGGTGGGGTGGGGCCTTTTGAAGATCGGCGTTGGCAAAGTCCGGCAGGCTGCCATGGCCCGCGATTCAGGCACAAGGGGGATCAGTTCGTTTTGCCAAAAAGCCACCCTTGCGGTATGGACCGATTTCCCCATGCCCGAAGCCGACACCATCCTCAGCGTCTCCCAGCTTACCCGCCAGATTCGCGCCCTTCTTGAGGGCGAGATCGGCGAGGTGTGGGTGGAGGGCGAGATCAGCAATCACCGGCTGCAAACCTCCGGGCATCAGTATTTCACCCTGAAGGATGCCGGGGCCCAGGTGTCCTGCGTGATGTTTCGCGGCGCGGCGATGCGGTCGAGCGCGCGGCTGGCGGACGGCGTGCAGGTGCAGATCCATGGCGAGCTGAGCGTGTACGAGCCGCGCGGCCAGTACCAGCTCGTGGTGAAAACGGTGCAAAAAAAGGGCCAGGGCGTGCTCCAGGCGAAGTTCGAGGCGCTCAAGCGCAAGCTCTACGACGAAGGTCTTTTCGACGAGGAGCACAAGCGGCCGATTCCGAAGTTTCCCGGTGTCATTGCGCTGGTGACCTCGCCCACCGGCGCGGCGATCCGCGACATGCTCAACATCCTCACCCGCCGTGCGCCATGGGTGCGGGTGATGGTGTTCCCGGTGCGCGTGCAGGGGCAGGGCGCGGAGATCGAGATCGCCAAAGCCATCGAAGCGCTCAATCGTGCCGAAGAGATCGGCCTGCCAAAGCCGGACACGATCATCGTGGGCCGTGGCGGCGGCAGCCTGGAGGACCTGTGGAACTTCAACGAGGAGGTGGTGGCCCGTGCCATCTTCGCCTCGGAGATTCCCATCGTCTCGGCGGTGGGGCATGAAATTGACTTTACCATTGCCGACTTCGCAGCGGACCTGCGCGCCCCCACGCCCAGCGCCGCTGCCGAACTTGTCGCCCCGGATGCCGTTGAGCTAAGGCGTCACTTTGAAGCCACCCAGCGATCCCTGAACCTGCGTGTCAGCACCGCCCTGGAGCATCATGAGCGGGTCATTGAGCTCACCGCCAAAGGGGCGTTGCTGCGCGAGCCGCAGCGGCTGCTGCAGGAGGCGGAGCAGTCCATCGATGACCTGGAAGGCCGCTGGCGCGATGCCTCACGAGAGACCCTGCGCTCGTGGTCGGACACGCTGGTGGAGATGCAGCAGGTGCTCGCCCGTTACCACCCCGCCCGCGTGGTCGCCGATGCCGGCCACCGCGTGGAGATGACCGGCCATCGTCTGAGCCAGGCGGTGACGCTTGCCCTGCGCCGCTTTGGCGAGCGTGCCGATTCCAAGGCGCAGATGCTCAAGCTGCTCGGCCCCGAGAGCGTGCTGTCGCGCGGCTTCTCCTACACCACCGATGCGAGTGGTCGGGTGCTCACAAATGCCGACGAGGTGAAGCCGGGGGATGAACTCGTGACGCGCCTGGCGAAGGGGACCGTGCGCAGCAGGGCGGGAACGACCTAAACGCCGACGATGTTTCCATGCTCATCCACGTCCACACGCTCAGCGGCCGGCACGCGGGGGAGGGCGGGCATGCGCATCATGGTGCCGGTGAGGGCGACCAGGAAGCCGGCGCCGCTGGCGACTTCGAAGTCGCGCACGGTGATGTGGAAACCGCTGGGGCGGCCCAGCTTGGTGGCGTCGTCGGACAGGGAGTTTTGGGTCTTGGCCATGCACAACGGCAGGTGGCTGAAGCCAGCCTTGTCAAACAGAGCGAGCTTGGCCTTGGCGGTGTCGGTGAGGATCACGCCGTCCGCGCCATAGACCTTGGTGGCGACGGCGTGCAGCTTGTCCTCGACTGCATCTGCCAGTTCGTACAGGAAGGGCAGGGGAGGCGAATCGGTGGCGGAGGCTTCGACCACCAGCTCGGCCAGCTTGGTGGCGCCTGCACCGCCTTCGCCGAACACGTTGGCGGTGGCGCTCTTGACATTGCGGGCGGCGCAGTAGGCATGGATGGCGGCCATTTCTTCCGCGCTGTCGTTGGTGAACTGGTTCACTGCCACCACCACCGGGCGGTTGAACTGGGCAGCCGCATCCAAATGCGCGCCGAGGTTGGCCAGTCCGCGCTCGACGGCGGCCACATCCACATGGGTGAGCATGGGAAGGGCCACGCCGCCGTGCATCTTCAGGGCACGGCAGGTGGCGACGATCACGATCGCCGCCGGCGCGAGGCCAGACTGGCGGCACTTGATGTGCATGAACTTCTCGCCGCCCAGGTCAAAGGCGAAGCCGGCCTCGGTCACAGCGTAGTCGGCGTGGGCCAGCGCCATGCGCGTGGCCAGCACGCTGTTGCAGCCGTGGGCGATGTTGGCAAACGGGCCGCCATGAACGAAGGCGGGCACGCCTTCCACGGACTGCACCAGATTGGGCATGAGGGCATCCTTGAGCAGGGCCACCAGTGCGCCGGTGACACGAAACTCTTCGGCCAGCACGGGCTTGCCTTCGGCATCGAAGCCGATGACCATGCGGTTCAAGCGCGCCCGCAGATCCGCCAGCGAATCGGCCAGGCATAGCACCGCCATGACCTCGGAGGCTGCCGTGATGTCGAAACCCGTGTCCCGCTCGGTGCCATCCTTGGCGCGGCCGATGCGGATGGTGCGCAGCGCGCGGTCGTTCACGTCCAGCACGCGCTTCCACAGCACCGACTGGGGATCAAGGCGCGTGGATTTCTGATACAGCGCGTTGTCCACCACGCTGGCCAGCAGGTTGTGGGCGCTGGTGATGGCGTGAAAGTCGCCGGTGAAATGCAGATTGATGGACTCGCTGGGCGTGATGCGGCTCTTGCCTCCGCCCGTGGCGCCGCCCTTGCGGCCAAACACCGGTCCCATGGAGGGCTGGCGCAGTGCGAGCGCGACCGATTTGCCGATCTTCTTCAGGCCCTGCGACAGCCCGATGGAGACCGTGGTCTTGCCTTCGCCCGCAGGCGTCGGGGTGATCGCCGAAACCAGGATCAGCCTGCCGCGCGGGCGATGGTGCTGCAGCACTTCCAGGCCGACCTTGAGCTTGTCCGACCCATAAGAGTGGAGGTGCTGAGAGCCGATGCCGAGTGCGTGCGCTTTGTCCGCGATGGGTTCCAGAGAAGACATGCGCGGAGAATGCCAAGGGTGGCGGGCCAGGAAAGGGAAAAGTGCGGGAACGCCTGCATCGGGCGGAATTGATTCACGTGATCACCTGCTAGATTGCCAGCGCGGCGCGCTTAGTTCATGGTGCCCGGCGCCTTTCGTCGCAAAACTGATCCCTCACTCCCTCATGACACCGCAGCAAAAAGCAGAATCCCTTGGCATCACGTTTGAAAAGCTCACCCCCGGCTACCTGAACCTGTGCATACGCTCGGGCAATCAGTTGCTGACCTCCGGCCACGTGAGTGACCTCAAGGGCAAGCTGGGTGCGGATGTGGCGACGGAGGCTGGCTACGCGGCGGCGAAGAACTGCGCGGAAAAGGTGCTGCGTTCGGTGTGGAACACGCATGGCACGCTCGACGGCCTGCGGGTGCTGAAGGTGCTGGGCTGCGTGAACAGCACGCTCGATTTCACGGAGCAGCACCTGGTGATCAACGGCTGTTCGGATCTGCTGCACGAGATTTTTGGCAAGGATGGCGATGGTTACCATGCGCGCAGCGCGCTGGGCTTCGCACAGCTCCCCACGGGCGCGGCGGTGGAGGTGGAGGCGATCTTTGAGATCAAGGCCTGAAAAGTTGAGAGCCGAAAGTTGAGGGTTGAGTGAAGCTGCTCTTCCGGTCAGTCTCTCAACTCTCAACCAACCGCTCTCAACTCCTCCCATGCCCTGGCTGCAAATCTACGACCCGCTGCACAACGCAGCTCTTTCGACACTGGTGGCCGGGATACCGGTGATCGTGATGCTGTTCCTGCTGGCCTGGGGCCACATGGCGGTGCACAAGGCGGCGGGAATCGCGCTGCTCCTGTCACTGAGCTGCTCCGTATTTGTCTTCGGCATGCCCATGCAGGCGGCGGGCATGGCGGCGGTGAACGGTGCGTTGTTTGGCCTGATGCCGATCGGCTGGATGGTGGTCAACATCGTCTTCCTGCACCGGCTGACGGTGGAAAGAGGCTGGTTTGAGGTGCTCAAGGGGCAGCTTGCACGGCTGGCGCCGGATTCGCGGATTCAGGTGGTGCTGGTGGCGTTTTGTTTCGGGGCGTTTTTCGAAGGCACCGCCGGCTTCGGAGCTCCTGTGGCGGTGACCTCGGCGATGATGATCTCGCTGGGGTTCAAACCGCTGGAGGCCTGCGGCCTCTCCCTCATCGCCAACACGGCGCCGGTGGCTTTTGGATCGCTGGGCACGCCGTTGCTGGCGCTGACCGGCGTCACGGGCATCGATTTGATGTCGCTTTCCAAGATGGTGGGGCGCCAGTTGCCGGTGTTTTCATTGATCATTCCGTTCTGGGTGGTCGTCGCCCACTCCGGCTGGCGCGGGTTGCGCGGGGTCTGGCCCGCACCGCTGACGGCAGGGCTTGCGTTTGCGATCCCGCAGTTTTTCATGTCGAATTTCCATGGGCCAACGCTGGTGGACATTGTGTCGTCGATTTGCTCCATGGCGGCCCTGGTGCTGCTGCTGCAAGTGTGGAAGCCCAAGGACGTGCCGCCGGCGGAGGCTGTCACCGGCGCCGCAACCGGCCAGCGCCATCCTGACACCTTCCGCTGCTGGGTGCCGTGGCTGATCATGTGCGCGCTTGTCTTTGCGTGGGGGCTTCCCAAGAACAAGGAGGCTCTGGACCGGGTGTTTTCGTTGAATGTTGAAATCCCGGGCCTGCATCATGCCGTGCAACGTGCCGAGCCCGTGGCCCCGCCGACCGCGAAGCCCGAGGAGGCGGTTTTCAAGTTCAACGCGCTCTCCACCACCGGCACCGGCATCTGGATCGCCGCCATGCTGTCGGGCCTGTTCATGGGCTTCAATCCCGTGGACCTCATCAAGCACTATGCACACACCGTCTGGAAGCTGAGGCTTTCGCTGCTTACCATCGCCGCCATGCTCGCGCTGGGCTACGTGACCAAGTACTCGGGCACCGATGCCACAATGGGGCTGGCCCTGGCGCACACGGGCTGGATGTACCCGTTCTTCAGCCCGCTGCTGGGCTGGCTGGGGGTGGCGCTGACGGGCAGCGACACGGCTTCGAACGTGCTCTTTGGCTCACTGCAATCCATCACCGCCCATCAGGTGGGGGTGAGCCCGGTGCTGCTCGCCAGCGCCAACAGCACCGGCGGGGTGATGGGCAAGATGATCGACGCGCAGAGCATCGTCGTCGCCAGCACGGCGACGGGGTGGTTCGGCCACGAGGGCAAGATCCTGCGGTACGTGTTTCTTCACAGCCTGGTGCTCGCCTCGCTGGTGGGGGTGCTGGTGCTGCTGCAGGCCTACGTGTGGCCGTTCACCCAGATGGTGGTGAAGTGAAGGGACGAAAGTTTGCAGTTTGACGCCTGGAACGCCTGCCATTACTGGTGCGGCCAGTTGCCATGCTTGAGAACTACCTGCCCATTCTGTTGCAAATCCTCGTCGCCGGCGGTTTCGCCGGTGGCACGCTCCTTGCCAGCGTTCTAATGGGCAAGGCCGCAAGGCAGAACGACATGAAGGACAGCGCCTACGAGTGCGGCATGCTGCCCATCGGCGAGGCCCAGCCGCGCTTCAGCGTGAAGTTCTACATCGTCGCGATGCTGTTCGTGCTGTTCGACATCGAGGTGGTGTTCCTCTATCCCTGGGCCGTGATCTACAAGGACTACCTCGCTGTTCACGGCGCGGCCATCTTCGGCACGATGATCGGCTTCGTCAGCATCCTGGGTGTTGCCTTCGCCTACGCCTGGAAGAAGGGCGCGCTGAGCTGGAACAGCTAGTCTCAGCCCGCCCCCCTGTTCCGCCCGAGCCGTTTCGGCCGCCCCCGTTGCCGCATGATTGCTCACATCTGCCTCTACAAGCTCAGGCCGGAGATCACTCCCGAGCGCCTGGAGGAGGTCATGTCTCTCACCCGCGTGCACCTGCTGCGCGTGCCCGAGGTGCTTTCCGTGCGAACCGGCAAGCGCACCAGACCGGAGGAGGAGTGGGACTGGTTCATCGTCATGGAGGTGGAGAGCCTCGACAAGCTGATCATCTGCCAGGACGACCCGCACTACATCAAGTTCCGCGAGGAGATCCTCAAGCCCACCGTGGCGCAGCAGTGCATCCAGTCCTTTGAGATGGAGCCGCGCAAGGACGTAAAGTACTCCTGAGGCCTCGCCGGCCTACTCCGTCACTTCGTTTTTAGGGGTGTGGTGGCGCACCTCCTTTTGCAGATGCTCCATGCCTGCGAAGTCACCGTTCTCGCAGCAGCGCACGAACCCTTCGGCAAAGCGCTGCAAGTCATCCCACTCCTGGCGGATCAGGGCGGCCTCCTCCTCGGTGATGGTATGGTCGGCGGCGGCCTTGCTGATGGCGGTGAGCATCTCGGCAAACTGCTGCACGATGGTCTGCGTGGCCGGCATCAAGTCGAACTCCCCCTTGCCGGTCTTGGGATTGCGCACAAAGAAGCCGCCGGACTTGCGGCAGAGCCAGTGGATGAGCATGTCATCCTGGGTGATTTTGAAAAGCTGGATCACGCGATCCAGCGGATTGACGGTGCCGCTGCCGTCGTCGGCGGACTGCGCCCACTTGTAAACGAGGGACACCGAGCATCCCATGACCGACGCCACCTGCTTGGGGTTGGCCTTCTCAAGTGCTTGACGGAGAACTTCGTGGGATTCCATGGGGAGGATGGGGTGGGTGCGCCTATGTATGAACGAGTTCGGCGGGAATACAATCACGCCTTCAGTCCTGCGGCACGCATCACGGTCTCATGCACCGCGATGTCGTGGGCGGCGCTCCAGGCGAGCTTTTTCTCACCGCGCACGACCCTGGCGAAGTCGGCCAGGTCGTTGTCGTAGCGGCCCTTCGGCACCTCCAGCTTCACCTGCTGGCGGCCCTTCTTCCAGGGTCTGTGGGCGGCATCCAGGTACAGGGTGGCCTCCCCGGA
>CAINXC010000039.1 GCA_903854655.1 uncultured Verrucomicrobiota bacterium
CTCGTCCACAGCGATGCTCAGATCCCCGGTGCACATCATCTCAGCGAGCGGGCGCATGACGTCGTGAAGCTCGGTGTGGCTGGCTTTTTCGAACCATTTGGTAACCCACAGGCCGCGCAGGGACAGGTCTTTGAAAATGATGAACTTGTTCGGCACCTTGAGACTGCGGCGGCTCATCGCCCCGTAAGTGACCAGCGTTCCCGAAGGAGCCAGCACTTCCATCAGGCGGATCGCGCTGTCGCCGCCCACGGCGTTGGCGGCGACTTTCGGCGCCTGGCCCTTGGTGATTTCGTGCGCCTGCGCCACGCCCTCCTCGTTGTCGAGGAGCACCTCATCCGCGCCCAGGGCTTTCAGTTCTTCGATCAGTTCAGGCCGGCGGACAAAGTTCAAGGTGCGGAACCCTTCGTGTTTGGCAACCTGGATCAGGGCGCGGCCCACCCCGGAGTTGGCGGCGTTCTGCGCAATCCAGTCGCCCTTGTCGAGATCGCCGAATTCGTGGAGCAGGCACCAGGCGGTGGTGGGATTGATGCGCAGCATGCTCGCCTGCACCAGGTCGATGGTCTCCGGCAGCTTGGCAAAGTGGTGCTCGACGGCAGTGAGATGCTCGGCCCAGCAACCGCCGCCCAGCAACGGGATTACGAAATCGCCCTTTTTCAGGGATTCCACGGCCGGTCCCACCTCGATCACCTCGCCGCTGCCCTCGTGGCCCGGAATAGCGGGCGGATTGGCAGCCCGGCCATAATTGCCTTCAATAAAATTCAGATCGGCGGGATTGATGGGGGCGTAGCGCATGGCCACGCGCACCTCCTTGTGCTGCAAGGGAGGCAGTTCGCGCTGGGAAAGTTCCAGCACTTCAAGAGGAGCACCGGTGCGTGTGAATTGCAGGAAGGCAGACATTGCGGATTTCGGATTGGGGATTTCGGATTGGAAGCCATGAGCGACTCAAGCCTTCAATCGCCTGTGCGCCTCACTCCGCCCGTATCCCCCAATCCGCAATCCAAAATCCGCAATCCAAAATCACAACGGATCCACTTTCTTCCCGCGCCGTCGCAGCCAGGCGAAGGGCTCCCAGAGCTGGCCCAGGAAGCCTGCCGGCATGGGCTCGTGGATGCCGAAGTTCTCCGGGTACCGGCCCTTGGGCATGTAGTAGGTGCCGAAAAGGATGTCCCAGAAGGGGAAGAGCCCGGCGAAATTCTTGTCCCAGGCCTCGCGATCCTTGCAATGGTGCCAGCGATGGAACACCGGGGTGGCGATCACGCTGCGCAGCGGGCCGAAGTCCCAGTTGACGTTCGCGTGAATGAAGATCGCATAGAAGGTGAAAAACACGGCGGAACTCAGCGTGACCCAGGGATTGAACCCCAGCAGCAGCAAGGGCGTGACCTGGGTGAGCTTGCTGACCAGATCGTTCACCGGATGCACGCGTACGCTGCCCAGCCAGTCGAGTTCCTCGGAACTGTGGTGCACGGCGTGAAAGGGCCACCACCTGCCGCTGTGGAACATCCGGTGGGTCCAGTATCCAATAAGGTCGCCCAGGGCGTAGATCTCGATGCCTTGCAGCCACAACGGCTGGCGGCTGATCGGGCCGAAACCGGCGTAGGTGCGCAGCTTCAGCCCCTCGACGCTTGCCACCCCTGCCAGCACCAGCAGCGCGACCGGCAGGATGATGGCGAGGCCGACCAGTTGCTTGGTCACCAAGGGAGTGCAAAACCAGTACACCACGTCCGTCCACCACCCCTTCCGGATCACCGGCTGCTTACGCCCCCGCCCCAGCACGCGCTCGACCACAAAGAAGAACGCCGAGAGGATGAAAAGGCCGATGAGGACTTTGAACAGGGTCGGGCTTTGTTTCATGGCGGTCGTTGCCAGTTCAAACGCAGACGCTGGTAGGCTGGTAACGTGGAAATGCCCGCAAAACCGAGCCGGTCACTCAAAGCTCAGCAGAAACCGCCGATAAAACTCGGTTGCCGCAATCACTTCATCAACAGGCACAAACTCATCCGCACCATGGGCCTGGTCGATGCTGCCAGGACCGAAAACAATGGTGGGAACACCGGCGCGCGACAGCTTGCTGGCATCACTGCCGAAGGGCACTCCGCAAACCTCATCGTTCAAGCCGAGACCGCGTAACACCCCCTGGGCCACCCGCACGGTCTGCGCCTCAGGCGGGGTGTCCAGCGCTTCGTCAACGAGCAGCGGCGGATCTTCCATGAAGGCATCAAAGCCGGGATGCCGGGCCTTGAGGGTGTCGATGAGGTGCTGGCATTCAGCGAGCGCGTCGCTGGCCCGTTCACCGGGGAGCAGCCGGCGGTCAATTTCGATGGCGCATTGGTCCGGCACAAAATTCACCTGCACCCCGCCGCTGATGACACCCACGTTCACAGTACCAGACCCCAGCAGCGGATGCGTGCGCCCGGCAAGGCGGTGGTTCTCCTCCTCCAATGCCAGCACCAGCCGTGACATGTGGGTGATGGCGTTGACGCCCAGATGCGGCTTTGAACTGTGGGCCGCCTTGCCCCGTACTTGAATACGCCAGCGCAGCACGCCCTTGCTGGCGATGACCGCGCGCATCTCGGTGGGCTCCGCCACCACCGCCGCATCGGCCTGCAGGCCCTCGCACAGCTTCACAACACCACGGTACGTGAACTCCTCGTCCACCACGGCGGCCATCCACACCTCGCAGGGCGGCGTGATGTTCTCCTCCTTCAGCGAGGCCACGGCATGCATCATCGCCACCAGCCCGGCCTTGTCGTCCACCGAGCCGCGCCCGTGCAGGCGCCCGTCCTTGATCGTCGGCTCGAAGGGCGGGATGGACATGCCCTTGATCGAAACCGTATCCATATGCGCCTCCAGAATAATCCGGCGCGATGTCCTGCCCGGCAGCCGGGCGACGATGTTGTGGCGTCCAGGAAAGACCTCCTGGGTGAAGGTCTCAATGCCGCGCTGGACGAAAAAATCACGCACCAGCGGCACCAGATTGGCCTCGCTGCCACCATCCCCATAGGCGGGATTGACGGAGTTGATCCGCACGAAGGAGGCGAGGGTGTCGATGACTGAGGACATAGGGAAAGGGTCAGCGCACCGGCTTGCGACACAGCACCTGATACTGACCGCCGAGCGGCAGCTTGCACAGCGCCGGCTCCAGCACCCGCAGCGGGGCCAGGGCGGCGGGGAACACGAACAGGGAATCCGTGCTCACGATCTCAAACCCCGCGTCGCGCATCAGGCGGCGGGCTTCGCCGGGGAAAAGCACGATGGCATCGGCGTCGAAGGGCACCCGGCTCATCATGAAGCGCACGATGGGATTCCAGGCATTGTTCTCCCACAGGGCAAACGTGGCCCCCGGCTTCATCGAGCGGAAGATCGCGGCGGCACAGCCCGCACGCTCGGCGGGCGGAATGTGATGAAACACGCCGTTGCAGTAGCCCAGGTCGAACTCATCGGGCAGGTCGCGCAGGGCTGCGAGCGGCTGGAAATTCACCTGCGGCGAGCCATGATCCTTGCGCGCCATGGCCAGCGATTCCTCGGACAGATCGACGCCGGTGAGCTGCGCCAGTCCCAGCGTTTCCATCAGGTACGGGGTCGCCGTGCCCGTGCCGCACCCATAGTCAAGGCAGCGGCAGCCAGGCTTCAACGCGTCCCCCAGCCGCCCTTTGAACCATTTGACCCGGTTCTCGGCAAAGAACTCCTTGGCCTCCCCCGAAAACTTCAGCCCCTCGTTCAGCGCCGCGTCGTAGTCACCAGCGAACTGGTCGAACTCGGGAGCTGCGGGCGATGTCGGGGGGGGAGGAGACATGCGGGGCTGTAGCATCAGGGTCCGGCGGATGCAACGCAGATGGCGCTCATCCTTTCGGGTTGTCATCGGCAGGACTTGCGCCTTGTTTCGGCCCCTTTTTTCCACCCGCCCCCGAATCATGAGCAGCGAACGTCGCAAACAGTTTCCCTTCGAAGACTTCGAACCCCGCTGGCAGCAGCAGTGGGACGAGCGCAAGGCCTTCCACACCCCGAATCCCGGCGAGGCGGATTTCGACGGCTCGAAACCGAAGTTCTTCGTGCTCGACATGTTCCCCTACCCCAGTGGCAACGGCCTGCATGTGGGCCATCCCGAGGGCTACACCGCCACCGACATCATCGGCCGGTTCAAGCGCATGAGCGGTTTCAACGTCCTGCACCCCATGGGCTGGGATGCCTTCGGCCTCCCCGCCGAACAGTACGCCATCAAGACCGGCCAGCACCCGCGCACCACCACGGAGCGCAACGTGGACAATTTCCGCGCGCAGTTGAAGCGCCTGGGCTTCGCCTATGACTGGGACCGCGAGGTCAACACCACCGACCCCGGCTACTTCAAATGGACACAGTGGATCTTCCTGAAGCTGTACAACAGCTACTGCGACGAGAAGACCTTGAAGGCGCGACCGATCAGCGAGCTTGAGGCCCAGGGCCTGAGCCGTGCGCAGATCGACGCGAAACGTCTGGCCTACGTCTCCGAAGCGCCCGTGAACTGGTGCCCTGAGCTGGGCACTGTTCTCGCCAATGAAGAAGTGATTGATGGCAAAAGCGAAGTCGGCGGCTTCCCCGTGGAGCGCCGCCCGCTGCGCCAGTGGATGCTGCGCATCACGGCCTTTGCCCAGCGATTGATTGATGAGCTGGACGGCCTCGACTGGCCGGAAGGCATCCGCCTGCTGCAACGCAACTGGATTGGGCGCAGCGAAGGCGCAGAAGTCGATTTCACCGTGGCCGAGAGCGGCCAGGTGATCCGCGTCTTCACCACCCGGCCCGACACCTTGTTCGGAGCCACCTACATGGTGCTCGCTCCGGAGCATTCCCTGGTCGATCAAATCGTGACCGAGGAACAGCTTGCCGCGGTCGAGGAGTACCGTGAAAAGACCGCCCGCAAGAGCGATCTGGAGCGCACCGAGCTGGCCAAGGACAAGAGCGGCATCTTCACCGGTGCCTGCGCCATCAACCCAGTGAACAACGAGCGCATCCCGATCTGGATCGCCGACTACGTGCTGCTGGGCTACGGCACCGGTGCGATCATGGCCGTGCCTGCGCACGATGAGCGTGACTTTGAGTTCGCGCAGAAGTTCGATCTGCCCATCCGCGAGGTGGTGGCCGATGCCCCACGCCTTGAGGGCGGGGCCGTGTGCGACATGCCACCTGCAGCCTGCTTTGCCAGCGAGGGATTCGCCGTGAACTCCGGCTTCCTCAACGGGCTTTCCACAGCGGACGCGAAAAAGAAGATCGCCGCTTTTCTCGAAGAAAAGGGCATCGGCAAAAAGACCGTCAATTTCAAGCTGCGTGACTGGCTGTTCAGCCGCCAGCGCTACTGGGGCGAGCCATTCCCGCTGGTGTGGGAGAATGGCGAGCACCGCGCCATCCCTGAATCCGAGCTGCCCCTGCTGCCGCCGGAATTGGTGGACTTCAAGCCTACCGGCACTCCCGAGCCGCCGCTGAGCAAGGCCACCGACTGGGTGCAGTATTCCGCCACGGCCACGCGCGAATTGAACACGATGCCGCAGTGGGCGGGATCGTGCTGGTACTATCTGCGGTACTGCGATGCTCACAACAGCGAGCGTTTCGTCGGCGTGGAGGCCGAGAAGTATTGGATGGGTGGCGGCAAACCCGGCGGCGTCGATTTGTACGTGGGCGGCACCGAGCACGCCGTGCTGCACCTGCTTTACGCCCGGTTCTGGCACAAGGTGCTGTTCGATTTGGGCTATGTGTCCACGCCGGAGCCTTTCCAGCGCCTGGTGAACCAGGGCCTGATCATGGGCGAGGACGGCCAGAAAATGTCAAAATCACGCGGCAACGTGGTGAACCCGGACGACGTGGTGGCCGAGTACGGCGCGGATTCCCTGCGCTTGTATGAGATGTTCATGGGTCCCCTGGAGCAGAAGAAGCCCTGGAGCATGAAAGGCGTGGAAGGCGTGTACCGCTTCCTGGGCCGTGTCTGGCGTCTGGTGATGGAAAGCGACCAGGAGGGCGAATGGGCGATGAGCCCGCAGTTGAAGGACATCCCCGCCGACAAGAAGCTTAACAAGGTGCTGCACGAGACCATCAAGAAGTGCGGCGAGGACATCGAGAAGCTCAGCTTTAACACCGCCATCGCCCAGATGATGGTCTGCACCAACGCCTTCACCCAGGCCGAAGTCCGGCCCGCAAGCGCGATTGTCACCTTCCTGAAGGTGCTCAGCCCCTTCGCACCGCACGTCGCGGAGGAGCTATTCGAGCTCATCCGCGCCGCCTTCCCGGCCCTGGTGCCGCAGGGCTTCGTGGCCGATTGCACCTGGCCGGTCTTCGATCCAGCAGCGCTCGTGGAAGACGAGGTGGACATCGTATTCCAGGTCAATGGCAAGCTGCGCGACCGCGCCACCGTGCCCGTGGACATCAGCAAGGAGGAGATGGAAAAGCTCGCCCTGGCCAATGCCCGCGTGCAGGAATTCTCCGCCGGCCTCACCGTGCGCAAAATCATCATCATCCCAGGCAAACTGGTCAATATCGTCGCCAACTGAGCCCTGTTTCTAGGGCTTGCATCCCCTTCTCGCGCGCTCCATACTCTGGCCTCCCCATGAGCCCCACGCAGCCGAACATCGTGATCATCGGAGCTGGCATCGCTGGTCTTGCGTGCGCGAAGCGGCTGCATGAGGAGGGGAAGAGGTTCACCCTGTTCGAGGCCTCTCACGCCGTCGGCGGCCGGATGCGCACGGACATTGTCGAGGGTTTCCGGCTGGATCGTGGCTTTCAAGTGTTTCTGCCCGCCTACCCTGAGGCAAAGAAGGTGCTCGATTACGAAGCCCTGGCGCTCAAGCCCTTCTATCGCGGTGCCATGGTGTACTGGGCGGGCAAAATGCAGCGGCTGGCCGATCCCCTGCACCATCCTGCGGATGCGTTTCGCAGCATCAAGGACAAGGTGGTGCCCTGGAAGGACAAATGGCTCTCCATCCTGCTGCGCAAGCATCTGTTCGGCATGCGCGGGGTGCCGCGCGACCTGCCCGAGATAACGACCGACGAATTCCTGCGGGAGTGGGGATTCAGCGAGGTGTTCGTGGACCACTTCATGCGCACCTTTTTTGGCGGTGTGTTCCTTGACCGGGAGCTGGTCACCTCCTCCCGTTTTTTCCAGTTCATCTTCGCGATGTTTGATCGCGGTGGCTCCGCCGTGCCCGCCCTGGGCATGCAGGCGATCGCCGACCAGCTCGCCAAGCCCCTGCCTGCGGACTGCATCCGTTTCAACCAGCGCGTGGTTGCCGTCCGCCCAGGCGAGCTGACGCTGGACAGCGGCGAGGTGCTGCATCCCAAAAACATCATCATGGCTGGCGGGGAGGAGAACGCCGCCAACCTGCTGCCGGAAGCATTTGTGCCGAAGCCGCCGCCCATGCGTGCCAGCACCACGCTCTACTTCGCCACCCACAAGGCCATGACCACGGAAGCGGTCATGTACCTCGATGGCGACCTGCACGGCCCGGTGAACCACGCCTGTGTGCTCTCGAACGTCTCCCGCGCCTACGCGCCTCCTGGCCAGCACCTCATCGCCACCAGCATCCTCGGCGCCCCGTGCAGCACGGAGCTGGTGGAAGTGGTGCGCGAGCAGATGCGCACCTGGTTTGGGGATGGTGTGGATGCCTGGCGTCACCTGCGCACCTACCAAATCCGCCATGCCCAGAGCGATGCACGCATGCGCTCGGTGGGCAGTGGACCGCTCTCCATCAAGGTGGCGGACGGCGTCTACCGCTGCGGCGACTATTGCGAGGATGTCTCGATCAACGGTGCGCTCCTCAGCGGTCGTAGAACCGCCCGGGCAGTGATTGACCAGTTGGCGGGAAAATAGGCCTCCAATCCCACGCCGCTCCCTGCGGCACCGGCGTATTGTAATGGGTATGGGAGATTGCCACGCCCGCTGAATGCGTTGCGAAAACCCGAGTTTCAGCCTATTTTCCCGTATGAAATCGTTCCTCCTCGCCGCCTGCCTGACTGCGAGCCTCTTTGGCAACCAACTGCGTGCCGCCACCCAGGAGTGCCTCGTTTTCGGGGACAGCCTGAGCAAGGAGTACCAGGTGGAATTTCCCGCCCTCTACCCGAAGAACCCGGATGCCTGGAATGCACGCAACTGGATCGAGATCCTGGACGCCCATCGCAACGCTTGGTTTGACCTGGGAAAGTTTGAGGTCTTCGACGACCCGCGCCTGATCGGCCACCAGTATGACTGGGCCTTCCCTGGAGCTCAGACCGGGGAAATCTGCGGCCAGCTTGCCAGCCGTTCCTGGCTGGACGCCTACTGGCAAAGCACCCTGCGCTCGGAATTGAAGAGCAATGTCACCCGCGTGGTCATCTTCGCCGGGGGGGATGATGTGCTGTCCTACTATGGCGACATCTACAACGGCAAATCGCCCACGCTCGACATCAACGGGACACGTGACAACCTCATGTGGCTGGTCGATTACGTGCGCTCCGTGCGCACCAGCCTGCAAATCGTGCTCGTTGCCGTGCCGCATCTGGGCTGCTCGCCGAAGATCCAGGCCTCCTATCCCACCGACAGCCTCAAGACAGGCCGCGTCACCGCCGCGCTCGACAGCCTCAACGCCCAGCTCGCCGCGCTCGCCAAGACCCGTGGCATTGGCTTTGCCGGCGGCGTGTACGATTTTACCAAGAGCCTGATCAGCAGTGATTTCGTCATTGGAGGGGTCACCATCATCAAGAAGGCGGATGCGAACGCCCGCAACACCTACGCCTTCAGCGGCGATGGGTTTCACCCCGGGACCAGCGCCCAGGCACGCGTGGCGCAGATCATTCTCGACACCTTCCGCAGCAAATGGCTCAGCCCGGCCATTCCTGCCCTGACCGATTCAGAGATTCTGAGCAAGGTGCTCGACATCACACCTTGAGTTTCTGATCATTTCAACACCATCCCTGCCAGTTCCGGCACAGCCCGGCGGAGTTCCTCCGCCACCAGGCCGCCAACCATGACGCTGCCCGCCGCATTCAGGTGTGTGCTATCCACAGTGCCTTCGGGGGTGATGGGCGAGATCTGCTTCTCACATCCTTCTTTGCCCAGTTGGGCGTACAATTCCAGGGTCCGTGTTTGCAGGTCGAGCAGGGGCACTTTTTTCGCTTCGGCAAGGCGCCTGACGGCATCCACGTAGGCCATCAAGCCGGGATCGGCCAAGACCTTGCCATCCTTGTCAAACCGACGCCGCGCAATCGAAGTCACAAGGACCGGTTTCGCACCGGCGCGGCGCGCCTCGTCCACATAGCGGCCCATGTTTTCGGTGAAAGTGGTGTTGGGATCGGTCTCACGCTCGGGGCCTTTCCCGGGCTCATCGTTGTGGCCGAACTGGATGAAAACGTAGCCGGGTTTCAACGCCAGGGCGGGCTCCCAGCGACCTTCATCGCGAAAGCTTTTCGAACTCCGGCCGCCTGCCGCGCGGTTCGCACACACCACGTTCGGGGCGAGGTGCTGCTTGAATCCCCTGCCCCAGCCGGTCGTGTCCGTCACCGTTGAATCGCCCACCAGCACCACGCGAATCAAAGGCTTCTTGTCGATCTCCGGCAGCCCTCCTGCCACCTTGACCGGGGCATGCGGCGCCATCAGCGAGTTCAGGTAGAGCTCCAGATTGGTGTAGCCGGCCTGGTTCACGAGCGAGGCCACACCGGGATCATTCAACGGCAGCCCGTGGGCGTGCTTCCATTCATCAGGAATGCCGTCCTCCATCGAATCCACCGGTGCCTGGCCAGCGGCGTAAGCGGGCCAGGAAGTGGCAAGATCGCTTTCGTAGCGTACGATCTTGCCAGTGCCGTTGCGCACTTCCTCGGCGAGCCGCCTGTCCACCGCGTCGCGCTTCGGCAGCGTTGCTCCGGCCTTGTTCAGCACCGCATCAAATGCCAGCGCCGCCGTTTGCGTGTTTACCTCGGCCGCCTGGCGCGGGGCCTCTGCAAAGGCTTCATCATCACAGCCAGTGCCTTTGCGGTTGTCGCCGGAGAACTCGGGGGCGCCATCCATCACATTGCCCTGCATGAACAGGGAACCGGGCATGAGCACGCTTTCTCCCTTGAGAAAGAGGACAGGATTCTGAGTCGTGGACGGGCCGGGCTTGACGTAGTTGTTCACGTAGTTGAGCCAGCGGAAGTCGCCGTAGCCGCAGGTGTCGCCCCAGTCGAAGATCACGTTGTTGCGGAAGTCGCAGCGGCACAGCCCGGCGAAGCGGGGATTGCGCGTGCGGCAGTGGGCATAGAGGTTGTGGTGCCAGGTGCTGCGGTCGCCACCAAGAATTGAACCCATGGAATGGCCGTAGTAATCAAGGCCTTCGGCGATGACGGACCACTGCACGGTGTAGCGGTCGCAGGCCTGGGTGCATGACAGCGTCTCATCCGTGCCCCAGCTCGTCGAGCAGTGATCAATGATGAAGTTGTCCGCGCTGTAGCAACTGATGCAGTCGCCCTCGTTGGCATCCTTGTCGCCGGTGTGGCCGGTGCGCACACGCAGATACCTGACGATCACATCATGGGTGTTGATCAGCGTGAGCGTGTCCTCCGAGCCCTTTAGGCAGATGCCGCCACCGGGGGCCGTCTGGCCGGCGATGGTGATGAACGGCTCGCGGATTTGCAGCGGCTTCTTCACTTCAATAATCCCGCCCACTTTGAAAATCACGGTGCGCGGGCCTTTCGCTTCAATCGCCTCACGAAGGCTGCCGTGACCGGAATCATTGAGATTGGCCACGAACAGCACCTTGCCTCCCCGTCCGCCTTGGGCATGAGCGCCGAAACCCTCGGCCCCTGGAAACGCCAGTGTGCCGGTGCCCACCGCCGGCAGGCCCTGATCCGCCACCTTGTACATGGCTTCCCAGGATGTCTTGATGGCAGCCGAAGTGATGTTCACCGTTCGCGCCACCTTGCCGCTTTGATAGGGCGTCTTGTCGCCGGCGGCTCCGATCAGTTGAGGATCACAGAGGACGATGTCGGCCTTGCCGGCACCGCCATGATAGGTCAGCCGCCACTCGTACTTTTTGCCTGCAAATGGAACGCGAATGAGGCTGCCTTCGGGCACGTCGGTGAAGGTTCCCACGCAGGGTTTGAGGCTGCGCATCAGTGTAATGTCACCTCCAGGAGGAACATCCAGCAGTCCCACGTGCAGGAGGCATTTGCCAGGACGGTCCTTGCGCGCCAGGCGAATCGACTCCCGCTTGTTCCACAGGATGATCGGCGTGACGCCACCCGCATCCAGGTCAAAGTCCAGCTCGACCCTGCTGCCTGCCTGGCTCGCAGGAATGGCGCAATCGAAGGTGTTCAAAGACACGATGCTCGCCGCCTTTGAACCGACGACGTGCAGCCGCGCCACCGACCCCACCCGCCAGCCGAGCATCAGGTAGCGGGTGAGAAGGATGCCTCCACGGATCTCCATTTCCGCCCGGCACGGCGGATTGCTGATCTCGCCCTCGTTCATGCCGCCAAGGCCAATCTCATTGGTGCAAAGACGACCGCCATTGAGAATGAAGCGCCCATGTGATCCGGGGTATTCGCCAAGCCGCACAAACTCCGTCGCCGTCACCGATCCACCGTTCATGATCACTGCGGCGTCCGCCCCGGCGCTTTCGCCAATGTCCAGTCGCGAAGCGGTCACCTCCCCATGATCGATGGTCACCTTGCTTTTGCCGGTGATGTCATCCTGAGCGAGCGCAGCGGGCAGCGTCCCGCCCCACTTCGCGGCGTCCTCCCAGTTGCCATCGCCGGTCCTCCAGGTGGGGACGCCTCCTCCAAAGGCCGTTGCCGAAAGGCAGCAAAAGACGAGCTGGGCGATTTGAAACTGGATCGTTTTCGAGCGTGAAAGCATGGCGGCGGAAGCTACTAATCGAGCCAGCGATGCAGGTTCTCGCGAACGAAATCATCGTCATGCAGATCCGGGTACGCATCGTGGACACGGCTGATTTCCTCCGCCTGCCCGGGGCTCAGCCTCTCATCGGGATTCAAACAGCGAATCCCATCGAGCAGCCCCTGCCGGCGCAGCACCTCATGGAGTCCGGAGATACATCCCGCGAAGCGGTTCGGTGCGTCGAAGAAGGCGGCGTTCGTATCGGTGATTTGCACGCTACGACGCAGCAGCTCCGCAGGGATGACCCCGCCGGTCGCGGCCAGGCAATGGCATTCGCTCAGCAACTCCACCGCACGCCTCGTCCACACCGCCCAGTGCCCCAGCAGGCCGCCCATAATGCGGCGCTCCACCTGCCGCCCGTTCACGTTGAAGCGAAAAGGAGTAATGAGGTCCATGACAATGTTGTCATCGTTGCCAGTGTAGAGCGCGATGTCCTCACGCCCCGATTCCACCACGGCGCGCACCACATCAATCGTCTGGTAGCGGTTGAAGGGCGCGATCTTGATGGCCACCACGTTGTCGATTTCAGCGAAACGCCGCCAAAAAGCGTAGGACAGCACCCGCCCGCCGACCGAGGGCTGCAAATAGAAGCCGATCACCGGCACGGTCTCAGCGATGGCCTGGCAATGCAGGATCAGCGTGTCCTCGTCGGCATCCTTCAAGGCACCGAGGCTCAGTAGCGCAACATCATAACCGAGTTCCACCAGCGTCGCCGCCTCGGCAGCCGCCTGCTTGGTTGCGCCACACACGCCAGCAATGCGCACCAGCGGGCGGGTTGCGCGGTTCATTTCCTCCACTGCCAGCGCCAGCACCGGCTTGAACAAACCAATGCCAGGATCGCGAATCTCGAACTGAGTCGTATGCACTCCCACCGCAATGCCACCCACCCCCGCCGCGATGTAGTACCGGGCAAGCGCCCGTTGGCGGCGCTCATCAAGACGCCCCTGCGCGTCCAGGGCCAAAGGGTGCGCAGGGATGGCCAGCCCACGCAGGAGCAGTTCTCGAAGAATGTCGGGATGCATGGAAGGGATGGTCATGGGCCGATCTAGAACTGCCCGTCCCGCGTTTCAAAATGGGTCGGCTTGCCAAGGCTCGGGCCACCCGATTTCACCCACTTGGCCATCGCCTCGATCATCTCATCGAGCGTGACTGAAACCGAACCGAGCAACTCGAATGAGCACCGGGCATCGAACAGCCAGGCGGTCTCGGCTTCCTCGCCGGTGATGATGGCTGTGCGGCCCAGCAGGTCGCCGAAACGGTGGGCCAGCGCGCGGATCGAAACCCGCTCCAGGCCGGTGACATTCAGGGCCGGCGGGGGCACGTCGGTGTGCTCAAGGCATTGGATGGCGCGTGCGTTTGCATCCCCCTGCCAGATCACATTGGCATAGCCCATGGTCACATCCACAGGCTGCCCTCGCGCCACCTTCCAGGCCACGTCATGCAAAACCCCGTAGCGCAGGTCAATCGCGTAGCTCAGACGGAACATCAGCATACGCGTGCCGTTCTTTTTGGAGAGATAAGTGAAGATCCGTTCGCGGCCCAGGCATGAGTTCGCGTACTCGCCTGGAGGGTTCAGCGCGTCGGCTTCACTGGAGCCGGGGCTGGCAACGGGTGTGAGCGGATAAACGCAGGCGGTTGAAAAGGCCACGATGCGGGAGCGGGCGTAGTGCTCCGCCGCGATGGCGGGCACCAGGGTGTTGGCCGCCCAGGTCTGCTCCGGTGCATCCGAGGTGCCGAACTTCTGCCCTGCCATGAAGATCACGTTCGGTGCCAGGGGCAGACGGCTCACCACCTCGCGGTCCGCGAGATCGCAGGCAATGGGTTCCACGCCCGCCTGCCGCAACTCGTGCATGGCGTGCGGTGACGAGAAACGCGACACCCCGATCACGCGCCGTGAATTGCCCGCCTGGTCGGAAGCGCGCCGCACCATGCGCGCCAGCGAAAGCCCCATCTTGCCGCCGACCCCGAGGAGAACGATGTCGCCTTCGAGCCGGCGGCAGGCCGCCACAGCCGCCTCCGAGGGCCGGCTAAGCCAGTCTTCCAGGGATTCGACATCGGGCACCAACCCATTCAGCGCAAAACTCATAAGCCGCAAAGTCTGGACAAAAGTGGCAAGAAGGCAATGTGGGAATTCTGTTTTGAAAGGCCGCACTCATTCTCCCTCTTGTCATTCCTTGGGTCATGGCTGACACCTGCATCCATGACCGCGAATCGCAGAACCTTCCTCAAGCAGATCGGCACCCTCACTGTCGGCTCCGGCCTTGGCTCATGGAGCTGGGCGGAACAGACGACCGCAGCGCTGCCGCGCAGCCATCCTGAAGCCGAGGGAGTCTCGTCGGCAGGCATCCTGGCCCTCCTGGATGCCATCGCCCACAGCAAGCACGAGCTGCACAGTTTCATGATGCTGCGCCACGGCCGCGTGGTTGCGGAGGGCTGGTGGGCCCCCTATGGCGCGCCCTTCAAGCACGCGATGTACTCGATGAGCAAGAGCTTCACCTCCACCGCCATCGGTTTCGCCATCGCCGAGGGCCGGCTGGGGGTGGAGGACAGCGTCGCCTCCCTGTTCCCCCAGGACCTGCCCGAGCCCGCCAGCGAAAACCTCGCCGCATTGAAGGTGAAACACCTGCTCACCATGTCCGTGGGCAACGAGCACGAGCCCACCGGAACCATCATCAAGGAGGAGAACTGGGTGAAAACCTTCCTGGAGCAGCCCATCACGCACCCGCCCGGGACGGTGTTCATGTACAACAGCAGCGCCACCTACATGCTCTCCGCCATCGTCACCAAGGTCACCGGCCAGAAGGTGATCGACTATCTCACACCCCGCCTTTTCGAGCCGCTGGGCATCACCGGCATGACCTGGGAAACCTGCCCGCGCGGCATCAACACCGGCGGCTGGGGCCTGAGCATCTCCACCGAAGGCCTCGCCAAATTCGGCCAGCTCTACCTGCAAAAAGGCAAGTGGAACGGCGAGCAGATCCTGCCGCCGAAATGGGTGCGCGAAGCGACCACGTTCAAGATCCAGCAGCCCGATCCCGCCAAGCCTTCCCGGCCCAAGGAGCAGAACGACTGGCTGCAGGGCTACTGCTACCAGTTCTGGCGCTGCCAGCACGGTGCTTTCCGTGGCGACGGCGCCTTTGGCCAGTACACCATCGTCCTGCCGCAGCAGGATGCCGTCATCATCATGACCGGTGAAAGCCACGACATGCAGGGGGAGCTGGACCTCGTCTGGCAGCACCTGCTGCCCGCCATCAAGAACAAGACCTCGCTGCCTGCTGATGCTGCGGCACAAACCAGCCTTGAGCAGGCGCTCAAGGCTCTTGCTCTCACGCCGCCCAAAGGCCGCCCGATCCTCCCCGCCGCCGCCCAGTTCAACGGCAAGACCTTCAAGCTTGATGCCAACGACCTTGGCCTCACCACCGCCTCGTTCACTTTCAAGGACAACACCTGCCTCTTCACCGCCAGCACCGACCAGGGCGCCCACCCCGTCGCCTGCGGTCTGGAAAACTGGCAGCTTGGCGAAACCGACTTCCCCGGCACCCCGCCCCGACTCACCCCTGGAGGCGCACCCAGGACCCAGCCCACCTCGAAGATCGCCGCCAGCGCCACCTGGAAGGACGAGCACACTCTCGAAATGACCTGGCGCTTTTACGAGACTCCCCATCACGACACGGTGACCTGCGCCTTCGACGGCGACCAGATAACGCTCAGCTTCCTCAACAGCATTGCCGCGCTGGGCGGGAAGACGAAGGACGCGCGACCAGTGCTGACCGGTCGGGTGTAGCAGCGGGTTTCACCGTATTGCGGACTGCCCATGACCTGCGCGAGTGTCAGGCCATGAGCGATAAATCACCCAAGGAGCTTCATAAGAAGGCCGAACAGAAGAAGCATAAGGACGAGGTCACTCTGCATGACAAGCAGCACACGACTGAAGCCTTGCACCATCCAGTCTCCGGTCATCCCACCACCCCGGCGGAAGCTGCGGCGGAACTGGAGAAGTCCGAAACCGATCCTTCGGCTCAAGACTGAGCCGGGCCGCAGGTTTCGGCATTGCCAAACTCATCGCAAAATGTTCGAATGGCAGCATGAAGACCCAGTCGCCTACAGAACTGCTGGCACAGGAACAGATCGAGGTCCTGCAGGAAATTCACCAGATTGAATCGCTGGAGGAACGAGAGGAGCGTGAACTGTCGCGAGAGCCGGAGGAATGGGTGGCTGAGATGAACCGTCTGGCAGTGGCTGCTGAACTGGCGCAATCGGAAACCAATCCCTCGGCCCAGGACTGAAGGGGGCGCTTTGCGAGGAAGCCGCAGAAGCTACTGATAGAGCCGCTCCTCTTTCGGAATGTCATCCGCCTTCCATTTGCCTGCGAAGAGGCGCAGGATATGCTTGGGCCGGTGCCCCTCGATGAGCGTCACGGTCTTGAACTTAATGCGCACCCCGCTGCTGCCGGGACCAGCGGGCACTGACTGCACTTCGAGCACGTCACCACGCATGCGGTCGCTGCCCTGGTCGTACGTGCGGAGGTTGTCTTCCGCCACAGCAGATGACATAGGCCCGCCCACTTCAAAATCCTCTTTGAGCTTGGGATCAAAGCCCGCGAACAACGTCACGGTGACGATGCTCTGCTGATTGTCCACCTCGTCCACCCAGCATGGCAGCCCGTGTTCGCGCTCGAACAAACGATGCACCTCGACTTGATGGGCGCCGGCCACATCACGGCTTTCCGGGTCGATCCAGATGTCGGTGCAACGCCCCGGCCCCTTGAGGGTGCAGACGGTGAGATTGACCAGCACCGACTGTCCCTTCTTGAGATCAGCCAGGGAACCAATGGCATGCCCTTTCCACACCTGCGTTGACGGAGAAACGAGGAAGGTCGTGGGTTTGGCTTCGGTGGCTTTGCCTGCGGCATCAACGCTGGTGGCAGTGAGCGTGCTTTTCTCCATGTCGATGGATTCCACCCGCCAGGCGCGCTGCTGCCGCTGGAAATAGCTAAAGTCATCCTCCAGTCGCAAAGCCTTCGTGAAAGCGCCCTTGCCGTCCTTGCCCGCCTTCTCTTCAAAGTAGAACTGGCCGTGCAAATGAGTGCCCACGGGGATGTCCCTCAGTTCCGCCGGAGCCCCATGAAAGCGCAACGACCCAAAGGACAGCATTGTGAACGGCAGGGGCTCGTCCCAGTGGCTGCGGCTGATGGCATCGGTACGGTCCTGGCGCAGGATGCCGGTGCGGTTGATGTGATCCAGACCGATCAATTCTCCCGCGATTTCATGGGCCGAGCCTTCCGGCGGGAACTCGCCGGGCTTCAATTGGAACCATGGCAGCTTGTCGTTGGCTCCGGCATCGGTGCGGTAGGCGGGCTCAGCGCCGCAGGCCAATGACAAGGCTCCTGTGACGATGGTCGAAAGCAAGAACAACGGGCGAAGCATGCAGATTGGAATCAGGGTTGCGCCTTGTTCAGCGCAGCCAGGGCAGCGCGATGAAACTCGAAATGTTTCGTGCCCAGCTTCTGGTAGTAAAGAGGCGGGTTGTGGGCCACATCGGGCACCACCTCATATTCATTGTCGACGCCCAACTGTTGCAGCACGTCATGCAGTTCCTGATTGGCGGGAAGCAGGTCATCCAGGGAACCGCAGCCGATGTGGATGTGCGTCTGATGCCTCAGCTTGTCCGCGTTCTTGCGGGCCAGATTCTTCGGATGCTCCTCCGCCGGAAACCACGTGGCATCCCTCAATGCGCCGGAATTCACGATCACCGTGCCAAACAGTTCGGGAAACTTGAAGCCAAGATGCGCCGCTCCGAAACCGCCCATGGAGAACCCCTCGATGATCCTGCCCTCGCGGCGGGCCATCGTGCGATAGGCCTGATCCACATGGGGAATCAAATCCTTGATGATCACGCTTTCGATTGGGAGCCGGCCGTTGGCCGAGTCAAGATAATGCCCCCGCCCCATGCCGTTGACGAGGATGACAATGACAGGCGGCATGACGCCCTCTTTGACGGCATCAACCACGTGGGGGACAAACATCTGAGCGCCACCACGCTGGTTGCCGCCCCTGCCATGCAGCCAGTAAACCACAGGGTAGCGTTTGGTCGGCTCCCTCTCGTAGTCCAAGGGCAGATACACAAGATAACTCACCTCGCCCTTGATCGTGTCGCAGTGGAAGGTCTTGTAGAGAGTGCCATTCGGCGCAGATTCATTGGGGTCCAGCCACTCGCCCTCGGGCATGTCCTGCGTCTTCTTGGGCTGCGAAACGACCGGCTCCGCCGCGCGGAGCGCCAGGGAGGCGAACAATAATATGACGATGAAGGCTGCGCGGGTCATTCTAGGCGAGCACTTCGGAAATCGGTCCCAGGCTATCCACAAAGCGCTCGGTGTTGACTTCCATCTTGTGCATCATTGTCAGCAGAAGATTCGTCAGGCGGGCGTTGCCATCGGTGGGCTTGTGGCACAGGCCGTAGTGGGCAGGGGCGTCGGCCAGGTTGTAATGGCCGATCTGCGGAAGGTTGTAGTCGATGTGCTGGCCGTGTTTCAGGCCCAATGCCTTGCCACCGGCGAGGATCGTGGGGAGGTTGGCATTGCCGTGGCTGTGGCCGTAGCTCATGCCGCTGCCGAACAGCACCATGGTGCGGTCAAGGAGGGAGTCCTCGCCATCCTTGATGGCCTGCAACTGATCCAGGAAATAAGCGAACTGCTGGGTGATGAAGGCATCGCTGCGGCTCAGGCGCGCCATCTGCTCCGGGTCGCCGTTGTGATGCGAGAGCTCGTGGCGGGTTTGCGGAATGCCGATCTCCGGGATGGCCAGGCCGTTGCCCTCGCTGCCGCTCATGTAGGAGACCACGCGCGTCATGTCCGTGCGCAGAGTCAGCACAATCAGGTCGTACATGGTGCGATAGTACTCGCCGGCCTCGGAACGGGAGACGTTGCGCTGAAGGTGTTCTGTGGTCGCCGCGTCAATTTTCGGCTTGGGAATGGTCAGCCAGGCGTCCAGCCGTTCGGTGCGCACCTCCACTTCGCGCACGGAATGGAGATACTCGTCGAGCTTGGTGCGGTCATCGCCCCCCAGGTTGCGGCGCAGCGACTTCGCATGGTCGAGCACCACATCCAGCACGCTATGACGCCGGTTCAAGCGCCGGCGCTGGGCGTCAATGCCATCCGTTTCCGCGCCGAACAGCCGGTTAAACACCGTGCGCGGGTTGTCTTCGGCGGGCAGCGGCACGCCATCGCGCGACCAGGCCAGGGTGCTGGCGTTGTTCGGCTGACCGACGCCAGCCGAGATGCTCAGTTCCAGGGAGGCAAAGCGGGTCTTCGGAGAGGTCACTTCGGCCATGAGCTGATCGCAGGACACGGTGTTGTGATAAGCGCCGCCCTCCATGCTGATCTTCGCGGCCGTGAGCCAGGTGTCGGCGCACACATGCGCCTGGCCGATGCCACCCGGGTGATGCAGCCCGCTGATGGGGTGAGGTTCTGCCGGTGCTTGTCGAGCGGCATCATCGGTTCGCTGAACTGGTAGTCGCGTCCCGCCTTGGTGATCTGCCAGGTTAGCACGTTCACGCCGTTGGGAATGTACACAAAAACGCTGCGGCGCGGCTTCGAGGCGGCCTCGGCGGCCCTGGCACGCAGAGGCCTCATGCAATCCAGCAGCGGCAGGGCGACGGTGGCGCCGACGCCGCGCAGGACATGCCGGCGGCTGAGGAGCCAGTTCTGGGTGCGGATGTTGCTCATAGGTGCGGTGCTCCATCTACGCTGCGACAGGAGAGTTTCCTTCATATCCCTCCCCGCACCCGAAGGGGTGGGACAACGTCAGCCGCCGCACAATATCAGGTCATTGTTTATCTCACCGCCCTGACTTCCATCCCGTCCCACAGTGAAGCTTCCGATTGCGTCTCAAGCAACACAAAGTGACAAAATAGAAACCCAGATCTTTCGCTGTGGACTTGCACCAGCTTGGTCCTTTGCATCATTGTCCCCCGCCATGACTTCACCCGTTACATCCTCGCTCCACACCTTCCTGCAGCGTCGGACCGTCCTTCCGGCTGTCTTTTCGCTGGTAGCCATGACACTCAGTTCAACTGCCGCCGACGCGCCCAAGCCTGCCGAAGGCCAGCCCGCAACCGGCACCGCGACGGCAGCCAAAAGCGCCGAATTGCGAAAGCCCGGATTCATCTTTCTGCAGCTTTATACACGGAAAATAGGTGACTATGTGACATTCTTTCAGAACGTCATGGGATGCCAGGTGAAGTCCCGGGACGCACACTTCGCCGCGCTGGAGACGGACGTGGCGCGAATGCTGATCTCTGATCCCGACGTATTGCCGCCGGATCACCCCTTCTACAAAAAACTGCCCGGAAACGGTGAAGGTATGGGCGTGGAAATCGGCTTGGTCGTGGCCGATGCCATCAAGGCCTGCGAAATCGCCCACAAACAGCCGGGCTGGACCATCCAGTTGGAAGTGGCCATGCGTCCCTGGGGCGTGCGCGACTTCCGCGTCCTTTCGCCGGACGGCTATTTCCTGCGCTTCACTGAGCCGCCGCATTGAGTCACAGCTTTCTCAAAAGAAACACCGCCGCCGCCGGCTTTGCCTTGAGATTGATGGCAAAACCTCCCATCAAGGCACGCCCGGTGAGGATTTCGCTGCCACCATCGAAATCTGCTACTTCATAGCGTGCATCAGGTTCGAGACCGCAAAGCCTCACCGTGAGAGTTTCATCCATGGCATCAGCGCGGCGAAAAGCCTGGACGACTCCCTGGCCAAGCTCCGGACGCTGGAATTGCCAGGCGATCCACTGATCCGTCTTCAGGCTGTACGGTGTGAGCGGATAGTAGTCGCCAAGCATCAGGGGTGCCACCTTGCGGCACTCGTCATAGGCCTTCCTTACCGCTGCGCGGCCTGTCTCAGACTGAGCCCAGTTCCCAGGTGGGATCACGCCAAAGCCGGGCAGCAGGAAACTGCGGACGGCATAAGTGTCGATAAAATAGACGCCGGAGCCCTGCCAGGGCAGCCATGAAGACAGGCCATAGGTGTGCCCCTGGTTTCCTTCGATGACTCCCTCCATGCTTGGGTGCTGAAAGTCACTGCGCAGGAGGGGCACCGCGCGGCGCATGGTTTCCAGGTCGTTGCGCCTCCCGCCCGAGGCGCAAGAATCGATGCGCAGGGCCGGGTTGCGGCGTCTTAGCTCATCCCAAAAAGCCAGGTGCCCCTGCACATAAAGATTCTCGGTCATTCCCTGGCGATCAGGAGGATCATTCTTTCGCCAAGCCGTTCCATGCTTGCCGCCGTTCATGTCTTCCCTATACCAGTCCAATCCTTGGGATTTGATCATGCCGTCCACGTGATCAACCAGCCAGTGGACCGCCTCAGGATCGCCTTCGTTGAGCACCGAACCCGCGCTGTTTCCCGGCAGCAGCCAGTCGGGGTGATTCCTGCCAAGCCATGAATGGGGGTCTCCCACCCGCTCCGGTTCAAACCAGAGCACGAACTTCATGCCAAGAGCGCGTACCTTGTCGCTGAAGGGCTTGAAGCCCTGCGGATATCTTGTGGGATCCGGCTCCCAGGTGCCGGTGTTCAACCATGTCATTTTGCCCGTGTAAGGTCCGGTGCTGCTTGGATACCAGGTGTTCGTGCCTCCTGCGTCCCGCCAGCAGACATCGGGTTTGACACCCGCGTCCAGATAGGTTTCGACCTTGGTTATCGACGCGAGCGACCCGTCCACTTGGATGGAGCTGACCGGCGGCTGCGGCTGGCCGTTCACCTGCGGGAGGATATGCGCCATGTACCAGCTGCGCCAAAGGTTCTGCGCCCTCACGATGTCAGTTCCCTGCCAAAACAACAGGGCGATCAGCGGCGTGCGAATTTCCTCCCCAGGGTTCAGATGGAGATGCGTCAACTGCTGCCCTGCGGTGACCCTCATGCCTCTGCCGCCGTCGCGGACAAAGGAAGCTTCCCACTGGCCTGGCCACCCGACCGCCATGATGACACCGCCCCCCGGCTTCTGCAGGTTGAAGTAAGGCCAGCCGTCGGGACCATCGCAGGATTTTCCAGACACAGCCTCACCAGCGGTCGGTGGTGCAAAGCGTTTGGCAGATCCTGCTCCCATTGTCAGCTCATAGGGCCGGAAGCTCTCCGCGACACAAGAATCTCCCCTGATCCCGTGCAAGACAAACTCACCTTCAGAGCCTCGCTCGAACCGGGTGTCGAGTCCCTGGATGTTCTCAATCATCGGTATCTTCTCTTTGCCCGTATTCTTGAGATAGACGGTCCACTCAACCACCGGAAAATCGAAGTACTCCACGGCGACGCACCGTACTTGCAGTCTCGTGGCAACGTCGGTCCACGTCAGCACCCGCTCACGGCGCTGAGAGTCCAGATCACGCGTCGTCTTGCTCAGTTTCCACCTGGCGATCAATTCGACCGAGGGCCTGGCGTCATAGTTAAAGCTGAAAGCCTGGGCGGTGCTATCCCCAGGCAAACGATCTTCCACCCACGCCTTGGCTGCAGCCAGCTCACCGCCTTCCGGAAGCACGGCCAGCGCAGGGATTTTCGATCCCAGCACGGCAAATATCAGCAGTGCAATGAATGTCCTCCCGATCATAAGTCCCAGTCTCTTCAACGGTTCCGTTTTGAGCGGCCGTCACCTTCTTTGAAAAAGGTCGCTCAACACCAGCGCCTCAATGATCGCCGGCAGCTTGTAGTCCGCTGCTTTGCTCTGCCTGGCCAGCGTTTGCAGGGCAGCGCGGTCATCCACGCTCATCGCGCGGCGCAAGGCATAGGTGGCGAGCTTGTCCACGAAGGCGGCGTTGAATTTGTCGATGTCTGACAGCAGCAGCTTCTTGAAGCCGTTGGCATCGGCGAACTTGCGGCCATCAATGAGCTGGCCGCCGGCATCGACCTTGGGGTTGTCCCCCGCCCCGTCCTTCACGACCTCCTCGGTGCGCCAGCGTCCTATAGCGTCGTAGTTGTCGAAGGCCAGGCCCAGCGGGTCGATGCGGCGATGGCATGCGGCGCAGTTGGGGTCGCTCTGGTGCGCGGCGAGTTTCATGCGCAGTGTGGCCTTGGGCTGGGTGGCGGGCGTGGTTTCGATGGGTTTGACATTGGCCGGCGGCGGAGGCGGAGGCTTGCCGATGATGGATTCCAGCACCCACTTGCCACGATGCACCGGGCGATGCCGTGAGCCGTCGGAGGTGAGGCTCAGGATGGCGGCCTGGGTGAGCAGGCCACCGCGATGATCCTCAGGCCGCAGCGACACCTGCTGAAAACGGTCCTCGGTCACGTTCGGAATCTCATAGTGCTCGGCCAGCCGTGCATTGAGCATGGTCCAGTCGGAATCAATGAACTCGCGCAGGGTCAGGTTCCGCGCCAGCACCTCGCCAAAGTAAGC
This sequence comes from uncultured Verrucomicrobiota bacterium, assembly GCA_903854655.1. Classification (GTDB taxonomy): domain Bacteria; phylum Verrucomicrobiota; class Verrucomicrobiia; order Verrucomicrobiales; family Verrucomicrobiaceae; genus CAINXC01. The sequence goes on from CAINXC010000039.1 coordinate 23,240, forward strand.
GGTGGTCTCTTTGATCATGCTCTTCTGC
>CAINXC010000040.1 GCA_903854655.1 uncultured Verrucomicrobiota bacterium
CATGAATTACATCGAACCCCACGGCCACATGGTCTCCCGCACCACGGACGACTACGAAAAGATGGCGCTGGCCGGCTGCGTCGCCATCTGCGAACCTGCATTCTGGGCCGGTTTCGACCGTGCGTCGGCTGATGGTTTCCATGACTACTTCCGGCAGATCACCGAGTACGAACCGAAGCGGGCCGCGCGCTTCGGCCTGAAGCACTACTCCTGGCTTTGCATCAATCCCAAGGAGGCGGAGGACCTGAAGCTGGCTGATGATGTGATGGCCCTTATCCCCGAGTTCCTCGCCAAGCCAAACGTGCTGGGCATTGGCGAGATCGGCCTGAACAAGAACAGCCGCAACGAACTCACGATCTTTGAAAAGCATGTGCAGATCGCCGAGGATCATGACCAGCTCATCCTGATCCACACTCCGCACCTGGAAGACAAGCTGAAAGGCACCCGACTGATCGTTGATGCCCTCAAAAACCACTCCAAGATCAAGCGTGAGCGTGTGATCATCGACCATGTGGAGGAGCACACCATTGATCTGGTGCTCAATGAAGGGTTCTGGGCCGGCATGACCCTGTACCCTGAAAGCAAATGCAGCCCGCATCGCGCGATCGACATGCTGGAGCATCGCAAGGCCGAGCGCATCTGGATGAACAGCGCCTGTGACTGGGGGGTGAGCGACCCGCTGGCAGTACCAAAGACCATGCTGGAAATGAAGCGCCGGGGCTGGAGCGCCGAAATGGTTCAGCGCGTGGCCTTCGAAAACCCCGTCACCTTCATGCAGCAGTGCCCCAAGTTCGTGCTATGACGACAAGGGCCGAAGACCCGACATGAGCGACACGCAATCTCAGGTCTTTTGTCCTGAAGGTTCGTGGCCACCCCACTCGCCCTGCTTGAACTGGTAGCCGGTATAGGCAATCGCAAGCAAGATCAGGGCCGTGAGAACCTGCCAGGTCCAGCCGGGCAAGCGGAAGGGGCTGGCGGTGGCAACTTGAACGATGCTGCTGGGGGTGGAGAACTTGCCCTCCTTGTCGATGCCCAGCACCCGAAACTCATACCGGGTCTCGGGCGTCAATTCGGTCAGCCGTGCGGCAGTCAACCCCTGACCCGGACTCTTCTCCCGCTTCCACTCCGTGAAGGGCTTCCAGGTTTTCAGGAACATCCCGGTGGCGGCGTTTTTGACGAGGTAGGAGGATTCGATGAGATAGTTTGAAGGCTCAACCTTGGGGGCTTCCCAAACCAGGACGAGGTTGTCCCGGTTGCGCTCCATCACGCCAATGTTGGGGACCGGATCAATGGAATGACTCTGCAAGGGAGGGGCGGTCGAGGCGCTGATGCCAAAATTCATCAGATTGGCATACCTGACGACCTCAGCAGGGGCCATGTCCTTGAACGACACCAGCGGTTTGCCATCCTTGGAGTCTGCGGCAGCAGGAGCAGGAGAGGGCTGTGCGGCTGGCTCGGGGGCGGGAGCGACAGGCGGAGGGCGTGACACCATCACCGGGGTGGGTGCAGGAAGCACCGTCGGCCCCGAAACGGAGGGGCGGCTGACCGAAGGCCGCGGCGGGACAACCTCAGTCTCCCTCGGGCGCACGGGCGCATGGGCGCCCCCTGCCCCTGGCGTGCTGCCAGGCGGCCGCGCAGGGTCCATCATGGTGCCCTTCATCATCAGTTCAAGGTGCCCGGCATTGCCTCCAATGGTGATCGCCTGGGTGTAGCTGCCGGGCAGATCGGGGTTGAAGCTGACGACGAATTCCACCGTCTTGCCGGTCTCAGCATTCAGGCTGGAGAGATCCGTGGTGATAAGGAAGGGCGGTACCTGCGTGGCCTTCAACACGGCGGTGACACCCCCGTCGTTGAGGACGCTGACTTTCACCTCGGGCACCTTGCCCTTGATGACGGTGCCAAAGTCCACCTTGCCATCCTTGGGGCTCACCAGGACGATATGGGCAGGCGAAGGCTCGGCGCTGATCATGACTTTTTGCCGGGCGGGCTCCTGGACGAGTGAGAGCTCGCCGCGAAAGGCCGCCACGTCTTCCTTGGCAAGGGCGATGCTCAACTCAGTCGAACCCTTGGGACCCAGGGATACGGTCTTCTCCACCTTCAGGCGGCCGGTGCAGTCCACCCGCAGTTGCAGGCCGGATTCGCTGCCATTGGTCACCTTGACCGTTGCCTTGCGCTGGCCTGTAAGGGGATCAAAGACGAGCACGACGGCTCCCGGGGTGACCACGAAAGGCTGCGCACATTCCACCCCCGCCTGCAGGCGGCTGCCGATCTGGCCGGGCTGCAATTCCTGATCGAGGTGATAAGTGCCGGGTGCATCAGGCTTGATCATCACCATCAGGGTGAGCTTCTCCTTGATTGCGAGATCAATGTGGCGGGGGCCAATGAACGGCACAGGCAGGATGAGATCGCCCGAAAAGGGCGCATTGCCGATGTTCATGAGCATCACCGTGGTGGAATCCTGCTCGCCGGGCTGGAGGCGCCTGAATCTCGGCTGCTCAAGCACCTGGATGTTGGGCAGCGCCTTCTTGCCCGTCAAAATGATCACGCCTGGGGCGGATGTGCTCCCCTCCCCGGCACGGGCGGCAAAAGTGAACTCGTCATCGAGTTCTTCCGGATTGCCGTTGTGGGTGTAGGTGACGAGGGCGCGGTTTGATTCGCCGGAGGGATGCGGGCGGATTTCCGATAGGACGCCATGCTTGGGCTGCTCGCGAATGACAAATTTCACGAAGCCGAGGTCGGCCGTTGCCACCCGCAATTCGACCTGCACGCTCTGGCCGGCGATGAACTGGGCGCTGCCATTCACCGGCTCGGGCGAGACAAAGCCGTGCTTCTTCTGATCCTTGATGAAGTCCTTGGTGGACTGCTTGGGCTGCTCGTTGGGGCGGATGGTCACATCAGCCCGCACGTTGAAGGGCAGCAGCACGGAGGCCAGCAGGGCAATGACGGGTGTGACGGCTTTCATAAGGTGGTGATTGGGTCATGGCAGAGGCAGCCCGGCAAGGCGCCGGCGCAGCATCTCCAAGGCGGCTTGAGTTGTGAGCATCTTAAACCGGTCGCGGGTTCCGGGGAAGAAAAGCTTTCGCACCTCGGTCGATTCGCCGCGCGAGGCCAGCCCAATAAAGACGGTGCCCACCGGCTTCTCGACCGTGCCGCCCGTAGGGCCCGCAATGCCCGTGCAACTCAATGCGTAATCAGCTCCGGAGACCCGCAAAGCCCCGTCCGCCATGGCCTGGGCCACTTCCTGGCTCACCGCCCCATGCTGCGCGATGAGCGCCGGGTCCACCCCCAGGTGCTGTGACTTGGCCTCATTGGCATAGGTGATGAACCCGTGACCGAACACGTTGGAAGCGCCACTCACATTGGTCAGTCGTGACGCCAGTTCGCCTCCGGTGCAGGACTCCGCCGTGGCGACGAGCTGGGCCCCCTTTTTGAGCTGGTCCACCACCACCTCCTCCACCAGCCGGCGGTCTTCGCTCACAACGAAATCACCGATGCGCTCGCGCACCAGCGCCGCCGCTTCTTCGACAATCTCGCTCGAACCGGAGAGCCGCACATCCACATCACCACGCCCCAGGCAGTAGCCGAGGTCGAGCCCTGGCATTGCTTCGAGGCTCTTCTCGATGCGGTCCACGATGTCCGATTCGCCCATGCCTGTAACCTTCAAGTACAAGGTGGTGCGCCCGGCGAGATCAGGCTTGAGCAGCCGCAGGCGCGGCTCCACCTGGTTCTCGACCATGGGCTTGAGTTCGCGCGGCGGTCCTGGCAGCAGGAACATGGCGCAGTGCAGCCCCTTCCCTTCCCCGCAGGCCGCCGGGATATACATCCCTGGAGCCGTGCCAAAGGGATTGGGCATCACCTCGGCACCGCGCAGCACCATCGCCTGCTTTTTGTTGGTTTCGGTGAGCACCCGGCTGCGTTTGCGGAAGAATTCCTCCAGGTGCCCGACCACCTCGGCGTTCAATTCCAGCGGCAGCCCCAGCAGCTCAGCCGCCGATTCGCGCGTCATGTCATCATTGGTCGGTCCCAGCCCGCCGGTGATCAGCAGCACATCCGCCCGCGCCGCCGCCTCCGCAATCGCCTCCCGGATCGCCGCGCCATCCGGCACAATCGTCTGCCTTGCCACCTGCAATCCCAGCGCCGCCAGCCGCTGGCCAATCCACGCCGCGTTGGTGTTGATGACGTCTCCGAGGAGCAGTTCGGTGCCGGTGTTGACGAGTTCGATGATCATGCGGGAACGGGAGGCTTCTTGAGACTGTACGAGAGGGGTGGGTGGTTTTAATACGATGGAGGCAAGGGATGGACCACTCCTTTTGCGCTTTGCTCAATCAACATTCCATCGTCCTGCGACAAGGCGTGTTTTCCGTTGCCCCTCTCCCAGCACAAACGCTGGAACTAAAGCTTCGCCGCCTGCTCCTGAATGATCTGCCACTCCGCCTTGCCGTCGCGGTCGATGAGCAGGAAGGCGATGCAGTGCAGGAGGTGGGCGTAGTTGCCGGCGTCGCTGAGGGTCCATCCGCCGGCCTTGGCTTCGTCGTGATGCCAACCGCTGGGGATGACGCCGGTCTGCTTCCAGACGGTGTGCCAGTAGTCGATGCTGCCGATCACGAGCTGTTCGAGACGGGCGGGGACGTCTTCGTTCACCAGCTCCTTCGGCGCTGATTTCTTCCACACCTCGGGATGGGCCTTGATGGTGGGCAGCACGGCGGCGGCGATCCACGCGAGCTGAACACCGCGCGCGCCCCAAATGAGCTTGGAGTTCGAGGCCGTCATGTCGAGCCTGCCATCGACAAAGGTGGGATGGCGCGAGATGTCGAAAAAGAATTCGCCGTCGCGCCAGGGGCGGTCGTCGCTGTAAAGCTCCATCGCCTTGACTGCGGCGAAGACGCGCGCCGCAGCGTGCCAGGCAAACGCCGGTGTGACTTCACCGCGCGCGGTGGCCTGCCGGTATGCCCAGGCCAGCGCGTCGTCATAGGCCGGGATGCTGTGTTTCTTGTGCTCGAAGACGCCGGTGTAGTAAGGATTGAGCGACTCGGGCGAAAACGCGGCCAGCTTGTACTTGTCGAAGACGGGCGGCTCGTGGAGGGCGACGGCGGCGCTGACTTCAATGCCTTGTATCGCGCCGTAGTACTCGCGTTTGTAAGCGCGCAAGGCGCTCAGCGCCTCCGCCACACGCGGGTCATGCGTGGTGAGCCACACGTTCAGCAGCGAATCCGCGAGGTCCTGCGAGAGATGGTTGGAGGCGGTGAAGTAGGATTCGGTGAAAGCTTTGCCGGTGTTTTTGTCAAATCCGAGGCCCTCGTCCCAACCACGCGGTGCCCAGCCTATCACCGGAGCAGTGAAGGGCTTGCGATCCTCGTCCGTGGGCTTCATGTCAGGGAAGAGCCGGTCGGAGTGAAGCAGCAGGTTCGTGTAGAACGGCACCTGGTATTTCTGCGCCTTTGCCAGCCAGTCGCCGCCCGGGTCCGCGCGTTGCATGGTGACCAGCGCGCTCATGAACCAGGAGCCGTCGTGCATCGAGTCGAGGCCGAATTCCTGGACCTTCTTGCCGTCCTTCCAGAACTCGTAGGTCATCCCGAAGGTCTTGCGCTGCGGATCGGTGACCACGTGGTTTTGAATGACGAAGTCCGCCAGCTCATGCGCAAAACCAAGCAACTGCTCGCGCGACCACGCAGGCGCTGCTGCACGTGCCGCACCCGAGCACAGGGCAACGGCGAGCAGGAGGAGCTGGATTCGACGCCACATGTCCAGAGAGCGTTATTTTTTCGCAGCGGCGGCCTGCGCCTTGGCCAGGACCTCCTTCAGAGCCACGGGCTTGCCGCCCTGGCGGTTGCTCTCATCGGCGGCTTCCATGAAGGTGAAGATCTCGATGGTTTCCTCCGCGCTCACGGGTGGAACGCGGGTCTTGAAGAACTTGCCGACCTCGCGGCACAGGTCCTCATAGGCGTCGCCCTTGCCAGCCTGCGCGATGGCGTCCGTGCCAAAGGCGACGGCTCCGAATTCCTCCTTGCTGCGGCGCAGGCCGCGATAGGTGCCCACGTGACCGTCCTTCCACACACCAGTGAGGACATCGGCGTCCGTCGTCTGGGTGCGGGTGACAGACTCACAGCCAGTGCCCATGAGGGTGAAGAGCGCCTCGATGCCGTGGACGCCGTAGAAGAACATGTCTGGCGTGCCTTCCTGGTAGGAACAGGGGCCCCAGGTCATGGCGCCAATGATCTGGCCGAGGGCGGCGTTCTTTTTGAGATCCTGAACACCCGTGCCAAAACGAATCGAGGAGGAGGAAAAGCAGGGCACGTGGTTCTGTTTGGCGAGGTCGAAGATGGCGATGGCATCGGCGAGCGACCCGGCCACCGGCTTGTCGATGAACAAGGGTTTGCCGGCCTTGATCACCGGCGTGGCCTCCTGCAAATGAATCCGGCCGTCGACACTTTCCAGCAGGACCACGTCCACCTTTTCCAGAAGCTTGGGAATCGAATCGACAATCTCAACGCCCGTGGCGCGGAGACCTTCGGTAAACTTCGCCACGCGGTCATGGCTGGCGGGCATGTCCGTGCCGCCGGGGTAGCCCACGACGATCTTGAATCCTGCCAGATCGCCGCTGGCTTTGGGGTTGTTGAAAAGCTTGGCAAAAGCCGGCACGTGCGAGGTGTCGAGCCCGATCATGCCGATGCGTATGGGAGGAGCGGCGGCCTTCTCCTGCGCCTGGGCAGCCTGAAGAGAGGCAAGGGCGAACAGGGTGAGAAGGGCAAGCGCGCGGTGGGGCATCGGAGTAAGTGTGCTCATTGCATGGCTGATACGTAGGAAAACGGGGATTCCTTTGCACGCTTGGGGATTGGCGAGAGAAAAGAGCCGAAAACGCGGCAATGGCGAGCCCGTCACGGGATCGGAGCCCGGCCCGAGAGCAACGCCGCCGTGCGCCGGGTCGCCCCCTGGTGACGCATCAAGGCGGCGCGGCCGGCCTGAGCTTGTGCATCCCGCTTCGCAGGGTCGGCAAGGAGGGGTTCGAGAGCGGGTTGGAGTTCCTGAAGACCGGAGACCTGCACGGCACCGCCGCTGCCCAGCAGCAGGGCCACGAGCGGCGCAAAATTTTCCATGTGCGGCCCGAACACCACGGGTTTGCCGGCCATCACCGCCTCGGCCGGGTTCTGCCCGCCTTCGGCGAGGAAACTCTTGCCGATGACGACGATGGTGGCGAGCTGCTGCCAGGCCTTGAGTTCGCCCGTGCTGTCAATGACCAGCACATCCGTGCCGCCGGAGGGGTCCCGGCTGCGCAGCAGCGAAGGAAGCCCCAGCGCCAGCAGTTCCGCCTGCACACCTGCCCCCCGCTCGTAGTGCCGCGGCACGATCAGCAGCCCGAGCGAGGGATGCCGGGCGGCCAGGGATTGAAACACCCGCGCCAGCTCGCTCTCTTCGCCAGGATGGGTGCTGGCGGCAAGCAGCAGCGGACGCCCGGCAAGGCCCACGTTCTGCAGCAGCAACTCAAAGCGCCGCACCTGATCCGCATCGGGATCGGAGCCTTGAGGATCGTATTTGATGCTGCCGGTAAAGGTGATGCGGTCGCGATCCACACCCAGCGCAATCCAGCGCTCCACGTCCTCCGGCTCCTGCACGCAGACACGGTCTAGCATTTGAAAGACTGGCGAGATCAGGCGACGGAACTTTCGGTAGCGGGCCTCGGATCGCGGCGAGAGCCGGGCATTCACCAGGGTTACCGGAATGCCCTCACCGGTGGCCTGGGCCACGATGTTGGGCCAGACTTCGGCCTCCACCAGCACAATGCGCCGGGGCCGCAGCTCGCTGATCATGCGGCGGGCCACCCAGGGCAGGTCCAGCGGGCTGTAAAGCGCCACCACGCGACCGGGGAACGTCTGCTCGATCTCACCTGCAAGACGATAGCCTGTGGGGGTGGTGACGGTGAGGGCGATGCCCTGCCGGGGGGATTGGTTCAGCAATTCGGCGATGAGCTTGCGTGCAACGCCCACCTCACCCACGCTCACCGCGTGCATCCAGATGAGGTTCTCGGGCGGCAGGCTGGCCAGGGCGGTGCGTTTGGCCACGTCCCAGAAGCCCAGCCGCTGGCCAAAATCCTGCCAGCGGCCCTGGCGGCGGCGCATTTTCACCAGCGCGGCGGGCGCCATGAAAAGCAGGCCCAGCGGCAGCAGGGCATTGTAGAGGGCGAGGCTAAGTCGGCGTGAGGGCATCCTTGGATTTCTGCAACCAGAGCAGTCGTGTGTCCCCATACTCACGGTCGCGCACAACAGTCCACCCCCACTCTGGCAGGATGAGGTCCTTTGTCATCCGGCATTCGATGACGGCGCTGCCCTCCGCGCTGAGCACCTGCTTCAGTTCGGGAGATTGCAGGAGCTTCAAGGACCAGTTCACGTCCTTGGGGCCGTGGGCATAGGGGGGGTCGGCAAAAATCAGGTCAAAGCCGCCGGGCTGAACCCGGGCCAGTTCGGCCAGCAGGCGCAGGGCCTCGCCCTGGCGCACCAGCGCACCCTGGAGGCGGCTCTTGGCCAGGTTGTCGCGGATGGCGGCGCAGGCGTTGCGGTTTTCATCGACGAACAGCGCGCTGACCGCACCACGGCTGAGCGCTTCCAAACCGAGTGCACCGGAGCCGGCGAAGAGATCGAGCACGCGCGCTCCGGCCACGACTTCGCCGAGCATGGAGAACAACGCCTGCCGCACCTTGTCGGTGGTGGGGCGTGCCACTGCATCGGGCACTTTGAGAGGAATGCCGCCAGCGAGACCTGAAATGATGCGCATGACGGTGGATCAAAAAGGGGAGGCGTACGCGGGGAGGGGTTCGAACCCTCGACCAATTGGTTAAAAGCCAACTGCTCTACCACTGAGCTACCCGCGCG
>CAINXC010000041.1 GCA_903854655.1 uncultured Verrucomicrobiota bacterium
CTTCGTGGTTGGTTCGCGCAGCGTGCTGTCCGGGGGTTTAGCTCGTGAGACTCGCCATCACCCCCGGCTACCCATGGGCTTCCCTTCGGGAAGGGCTGCAAAAGCCATCTGCCAAATCCAGGAATCCCAAACGCCGCGCCTACCGCCAGCGGCGGGCGGCCACCAGGACCCAGCCCACGATCATGAACACCCCGCCAATGGGGGTGATGGCCCCCAGCCATTTGATGTTGGTCAGGGCCAGGACGTAGAGCGAGCCGCTGAAGATGCACGCGCCGATCGCCAGGCAGCGCCAGCTACAGGTGGCGAACCTTTCCGTGCCGCCCGCCAGGCCCAGCACCAGCAGGGCCAGGGCGTGGGCAAGGTGGTACTGGCTGGCGGTCTTCCAGATTTCCACCGTCTCGTTCGCCCTCAGCACGGCGTTGAACGAGTGGGCGCCAAACGCTCCCAGGATCACGGCGAGGGCGCCAAACAGGGCTGCAAAGCGAACACGGGCGGGGTTGGGCGTCATGAGCAAATCTGTGAAGCCGGGAACACCCATTGTCAACGCCCCGCCCTGCCGCCCATGCCATCAGGGAAAAGAGGCGGGACCGGGGCCCAAGTTCTTGCGGCATCATGGATTGGGTTCATCCGGGAAGTCGGGGCATCGGCCAGCCGAAATCCAGGGATGATGGCTGAGAACTTCCATTTGCAGCAGCGCCAGGCACCTGCGGCACGCTGGAGAGGAAGTGTGGCGCTGCGCGCGTTTGCTTTTGAACCCCGTCGAGGGCGACGGTAGCCACCTTGGGCCGGCTTGCGGGCCGTGCCAGACTCCCCATGCCAGGAAGAATCAAGCTCCGCAGCGTCTTTTGCCCCCTGTTTCCCTGATGGCACCGGCCCGCCCTACCACTCGCGCAGGGATCGCACCAGCATCAGCTCGCAGGAGCCGTCGCCGGTGTCATCACGCCGGAGCGAGCTGCGCCAGGTGAGCACGGGAGCGGTGCGCCGGGCCTCCACCAGATAGCCCTTCATCTCAACCAGGGCTCCCACGCGGAGGGAGCCGATGGCGCTGCGCACCGTGTCGTTGTCGGGAATCAGGTGCATGTTGGCCGAGTGGCTGATGATGTCCTGCCTGGGCGCCGGCGGATCCCCCCAGTACTGCCAGTGGTACCAGCGCCCGCTCTGCGTGATCTCCAGCTTGCGGAGCACGGCGGAGTCCGACATGGGCCCCCAGCCCACCGCCAGGTCGTAGGGCGCGAGCTCGCCGTTGCGGGTGCCGAAGTACGAGGCCTTGCTCAGCACACGCGCCTTGATGGAGTAGATCGCCAGCGGCTTCAGCACCCAGCCATGGCTGGCAAAGGGCGCCTCCGCGCCGTTGAGCAGCAACTGCTCGGGCTCTTCACGAATCAACACCCCCGGCGGGTGATAGTGGGGCACATAGTCAACCCACACGCACCAGACCACCACTGCGAGAACCGTGAGCTGCCAGAGTTTGCGCACGCCCAACTATTCCCCGCTCGTCGCGCGGGTGCAACCCCGGCCGTTCCTCTCCCTCTGATTTTCAACTCCCTTTCAGGCGGCGGCGCGGGCGGCTGGACGGGCGGAATCTTCCTCCGGGCGCAACCCTCCCATGATCAGCACGGGGGTCCAAGGCTCCTCGGGCAGGTTCCTGGCCGCAGGCCTGGCGGGCCGCGACTGCGTTTCATTCAAAACCACGACCGGGCAGGAGGCTTTTTCCATCACCCGCACCGCCGTGTTGCCGCAGAAGGGCCGGATCAGCCAGTGGTGATGATGGCGGCCCACCACGATCATTTCCGTCTGGCGCTGCGCCGCCGTCCGCGTGATCTCGGTCGCAGGATCTCCCTCGCAAACCACAATGTGGGCGGCCACTTCAGGCGGCAGTTCGCGATCCGCGAGCGCCTCCAGATCCGAGGCTTGTGACTCCAGCCTGCTGCGTTCGCGGAAGGGCCGGTCCAGCGACCGGAACGACACCGGCTCTTCGATGACATTCAAAAGGGTCAGCTCCGCGTTCTCCTTCTGGGCCAGCGCCGCCGCGTGGCGCAGCGCCATGAGCGACGAGGTGGAAAAATCCACCGGCACCAGGATTTCTTTGCGCTGCTCATCGGGCAGCGCCACCCGTTTGGACTTGGAACACGTTTGGGCAGGTCTGAATCGTTTCGTTCGCATGCCCCAAGATGCCAGCGAATCGCCTGCTGCCCAGTCAAGGCATGACCCGAACCTGCTAAGAAAGGGTTAAAATCTCGGCTGAATGACGGGGGCAGCCGGTTTACCAAGGTTTTGATTAGCTGAACCGAAACCCATTGCCCTCCGCGCCGGTTGGTGCCAACGATGGGGGTTGATAGTTCACCCCTTAACCCAGATGCTTACCATGAAATCGTCCATCAAGATCCTGGGCCTTCTGGCCCTTCTCGTCACCGCCGCCCCCTTCGCGGCCACCGCTGCTGACAAGGCAGACACCAAGACCGAGCCCGCCGCGAAGGCCAAGGCCAAATACACCGCGCTGTACGCGCAGGTGGAATCGATCACCCCCACCCTGCTCACCGTGAAAGGCACCGGACCGGACCTCAAGTTCGTCATCAACGCCGACACCAAGATCTCCAAGGACAAGGCGCACAAGGAGGCCGCCACGGTCGCCGATGTGAAGCCCGACCAGTGGATCGGCGGTTCCTACGCCAAGGCTGCAGACGGCAGCAACGTTCTGCATTCGCTCCATCTGGCCGTGGACCAGAAGGGCGAACCAGCCAAGAAGAAAAAGAAGAAGGAATAGTTCTTTGCGTGGAAGCGCGGGCGGCCATCCGACCGCCCGCGCTTCAACCACCGACAATGACCACGCGTGGCAGGCTGTGCCGTCTGCCATTTCCCCAATCCTCCCTGGCACAGGCACGCTCGTGAGAGCTGCTGCAGCGGCTGACCCCATCTGATGCGCCCTCTGTTTTCCCTCGGCACGGCCTTCGCCTCTCTGATCGAGAAGCGTCTTTTCAAGGTCATTGGCAGCATCGTGGTGGTGTATGTCTGCCTGTCCTACCTGGTCCTGCCCGCCCTCTGGCGGCACTACGAGCACCACCCCGGCCTCGAATCCTCCCCCAAGACCACCGTCACGGGCGAGGGCATCCCAGGCGACCCCTTGAACGTCGGTTTCGTGGGCGAGGAGCGCGATGTGGTCCACTCCATGGCGGCGGCAGGATGGCTGCCGGCGGATCCGATCACCTTCCGCACCAGCGCCCGCATCACCGAGAGCGCCCTGCTGGGCAAGCCCTTTCCCACGGCGCCGGTGAGCAACCTGTACGTGTGGGGGCGGGTGCAGGACCTGGCCTTTGAGCAGCAGGTGCCGGGCAACACGAGGCAGAGGCACCATGTGCGCCTGTGGAAATCGCCCGCCGGCGCCCCGGACGGCAGGCCGGTGTGGATCGGCGCGGGCACCTTTGACCGCAGCGTGGGGGTGAGCCACCTCACCGGCAAGATCACCCACCACATCGCGGCCGACGTGGATGCGGAGCGCGACAAGCTGATGGGCGACTTCATCGTCTCCGGACAGCTTGTGACGCTGTATCAGGTGACGGGCGTGGGCAGCACCCTGCTGGCCCGCAACGGCGGAGGTGACCGCTACTTCACCGACGGGGAGCTCACCGTGGGCGTGCTCGGCGCCGCCGGCGCGGTCAACCCCTCCCCGGTCACCCAGAAGGAGAACCCGCCTGCGGTGAAGGCCAAAAACCAGGTGTGGGACTGGCTCAAGCGCCTGATTCGGTAGCCTTGCACACTCAATGCCCCGCGTCATCGGGCTTGGTGATGCGGTGATTTTATCGGCGGGGGGAGGTCCATCCGGGAAGTTGGTGCAGTGGATCATTCGAGCAGCTAGGGTCATCTTGCGAACAGGAACTGCCCCGCGCATGGATGGCGCGGCTGGAGTACGGACTGAAGTCCAATGCCATCAGGGAAAAGAGGTGCAGACAGGTGCAGGAACCTTGATGGGACGGGGCTCGCAGCGGCTTGTCACAAGCGGGTTTTTGAACCATCAGGTGCGCAAGCGCCCACAAC
>CAINXC010000042.1 GCA_903854655.1 uncultured Verrucomicrobiota bacterium
CGCGATCGGTTCAATCTTGCCCTGAACGGCCATCATCTTGGGCATGATCTCGCCGAATGCCTTCATGGCCTCGTCCGGCTTCGCGGGATCGGGCTTCGGCAGGCCCTTGAAGATGTCGCCGAATTCCGCCATCACTCCGGTCATCTCACCCCATGTGGCCTTGATATCCGCAGGGAGCCCGTCGGTCTTGATGCTCTTGAACTTCGAGACAATCTCTCCGACCATCGCGATTCCGGCTGCTGGATCCGCGCCTGCGGTCTTCTGCTTTTCCTCGATCCATTTTGCGGTGCTCTCGATCTCGGTCTTGAAGTTTGCGAGGGCCGTCTTCTCGTCCATGACTGGCGGCTTAGGTGCATAAGGGAATTCAAGCTTCGGCTCAGGCGGATTACTCCCAGAGTGGGAAATTTTGCTAATTATTATCCCCAGCATGAATATCACTATCGCAAAAACGAGAGGCTTCCACGGCTTCGGGCTAGGTTTAGTAACCGGTGCCTTTGCCGCCCGTGCGGCGGCGGGTGTTGGGCTGGGTGCCGCGGCGGGTCGTGCGGGCTGCATCCCTTGGAGCTTGGCCGTAAAACTCACGCCTGCCGTCCCGGGCGTTCCAGCCGTCCCGCCGCTTGCCCTGCGGTTTCCAGGAACCGGTGATGCCACGGGCGCGGGCGGGCGCAGGAACGCCTCCTCGTCCACCCAGCTCTTGGGCAGGGCTCCCACCGCTCCCTGGCCCATCCCCATCCTCTGCTTCAAAAACTCATCAAACCGGTTCCGCGCAGGGGCCGCCCCCTTTTCCTCCTCCTTTGCGACCCCAGGCCGGGAGCCCAGCGCCTCCGTCGCAAGCTCTATCGCCTTCTCCAGCGGCTGCAACTGGCTGATCGCCGGATACCGCGTGGAGTTCCACAGCACCACCGCAAGCCATTTCACCATCCCCCCCTGCGCATACAGCCGCCGGAACAGCGCCGTCGGCTCAGTCGCGGAAAAGTCCTCCGGCGCAAACAGCAGCTCTTTCTCACGCACCTTCGGAAACTCCTTCCATAGCTCGGGCTCCACGGACAGCGCCAGCAGGCACACGTAGATCACCAGCTCCGAAAAATAGTCGTCGTGCGCCGTCGAGTTCTGCGAGGTTCTCCGCCTCGGGTGCTGGTAGCATTCCAGCCCGGTGCTGCTAATCGGCCTCCCCACCAGCGCGGGCACCACCAGCGTGTCATAGTCTATCAGCTTGAAGCGCACCGTCTGCCCCGCCACGCTCACGATCATGTTCTCCGCCTGCAAGTCCCCGTGCGCCATCTGCGCACGGTGCAGCGCCTTCACCATCTCCAGAAAGGCCCCGGCTGCCACCTTCAGCAATCCGCGGTTGCCTATGTTCTTCCCGATGAAATCCCCGGCCGTGCTCCCGCTCACCCATTCCATCCGCAGGATCGGGAACCGCTGCCCGTTCACCAGTATCCCGTCCGGCACAAAGTGGAAGTCCTCCACAAACCATTCCATCTCCGCCTTCCCCTTCGCCTTCACAAAGAAGTCCGCCACCGCATGGTAATGGTGCGCCGCATCCCCGATGTCGTGCAGCCACACCCGCAGCGCATACGTCTTCACCCCGCAGTCCACCACATACGCCTTCGCAAACCCTCCGGGATACGACAGCGGCACCCCGCTCCCTTGCCGGCTCCTCGGCTTCCCTACCTTCAGCACCGGATCGAAGACGAACTTTCCTATGTTCTGTACCGCCAAATCATAGTCCGCGTGCCCGGGGTATTCCCTCTTCTTGGATGGATACACGCTCATGGCAGCATTCGTGGGGCGGGTTCCAACCTATTCCGATTCCGCGGTGCCGCTCCTTTCCGGCACGCCCTGCCCCGAAACGGGGCCAGGCTCCGGGGCCTTTTCAGGCGGGGATGCAGGTGAGGCCGCCGGAGGCGTGGCCGCAGGTGCCGCCTTCAAGGCCTTGGTCTGCTTTTCCTGCTCCACGTTTTTCTTCGTCAGCTCTCCGTTCTGTTTGATTAACATGCTACTGTCCTTCTTAAGCTTCTCCTTTTCTTTACGCAGCCCCTCGTTAGCCTGCCCAAGCTTCTCTTTGTCGGATTCAAGTTCTTTGCTTATCATCCTTAATGCCGCCGGAGTCCGCGCCGTTTTTTTTGTCGCACCCGGTGATGGCGAAGCAGGCGGTGGCGATGATGAGGGGTATGGTATGAGTGAGTTTCATGCGGCGCGAGGCTGACGATTTGGCGCGGTTTGGCAAACCGCAAACGGAAGTATTTTTCGCGAGGCCATATTCGATACGAACCTGGGAACCGCCACACAACAAGAACCGCCAGCCCGCAAGATGCGGACTGGCGGCTCCTGTTGAAAATGCGTACGCTTACTTGCCGCCGCCGGGCGCAACCTTTGAGAGATCGAGGCCGTATTTCTTGCCGAGTTCTTCGAGCTTCTTTGCGATCGGTTCAATCTTGCCCTGAACGGCCATCATCTTGGGCATGATCTCGCCGAATGCCTTCATGGCCTCGTCCGGCTTCGCGGGATCGGGCTTCGGCAGGCCCTTGAAGATGTCGCC
>CAINXC010000043.1 GCA_903854655.1 uncultured Verrucomicrobiota bacterium
CGAGATTACGATTTTTGGTGCCGAGCCGCACGGAAACTACAATCGCATCATGCTGTCACCTGTGCTGGCTGGTGAGATGACGTTGCCCGAGATCATGCTCAACGATACTTCATGAGCCGGGTCTCAGCGCCGAAGGCGGGGACGATGACGACATCCTCGCGGGTGAGGGTGGCGATGGTGTCCTCCTGCTGGCCGAGGGGGATGCTGATGACGCCCATCTCGGTGAGCTGGCGGTTGACCTCCTGGTTGTGGATGATCTCGCCGAGGAGATAGACCTTGCGGTCATCGAAGACCTTGCGGGCGGCGTAGGCGAGGTCGATGGCGCGCTCGACGCCGTAGCAGAAGCCGAAGTCCTTGGCCAGACGCAGCGTGGTGTTGCCCAGGGTAAGGGTGCCGCCCTTGGCCCGAATCTGCTCCACCAAAGGGCTGCGGTAGTGGCTTTCCACCTCGGCCTGGACGCGCTCCATCACCTCCGGCGTGCGGACGTTGACGCGGCGGCTGCGTTCGGTGGCGTTCTGGCGCATGAATTACGACGGGAAAATTAACAATGTGATGCTTCGAATGCTTCAGTCGTTCTCCTGCTCGTACTCGAAGCCTGGCATTTGGATGATGCCTGAGATTTCGAGTACGAGTACGACGAGGAGTACGAGGACGAATGAAGGCGCGGGCGATTAATCCACGAACATGTTGCCCTTGTACACGGCGTCCTGGAACACCTGGTCGGTCAGCATGTAGCTGTCGGGGGGGTTGGGCAGGGGACCGTCATCCAGGATGGGAAGGGTCTTGCCAACGGTGGCGTCCTCGGGCTGGGAGGCGGCGACATTGACCTTGGTGCCGACGCTGACCAGGGCGAACACCTTGGCGGCGGAGGTCTTGGGCAGGCGCACGCAGCCGTGGGTGCAGGGCGTGGGCTTCAGGAAGCCCCAGTGGAAGCCATAGGCGGGGGCGAATTCGCACCAGTAGGGCATGGGGTATTCGCCAAAGCTGTGGCTGCGGCGCTTCGGTTCCTTGCTCGTGATGGTGTGGGTGCCGGCGGGGGTGCTGTTGTGCATGCCGACGCTGCAAGGCGTGGCGAGCAGCACGCGGCTGCCTTCCATCACGTACAGGTGCTGGGCGCCAGTGCTGATCTTCACCGTCACGGCGGCAGGGTTGTGCGCGCGGTGGGCGGGGGGATCAAAAGTGCTGGAGTAGGGGTACTTGTTGGCGGTTTTGACGCCGGAGCAACTGCTGAGACAGGCGGCAAGCGCCATGGCGCTGACCGTCAAGAGCTGACGTGAAGTGAGTTTCAGGGTCATAGGAACTTCCGAATAGCACAGCGTGCCCGGCTTGGCCAACGAACATTCTCGACAAGAGCGCGATCCTGTTGGACAAACGAACCGATCTCAGTCGTCGTTGTCACACACATCATGAATTCAGCGCTCCGGCCTTCCTACATTATCGCTGCCGCCCTTGTTCTCACCGTGCTAGCCGGTGCTTTGTCGTGGTTTTATCTGGGGGGTGGTGAAACGAGTTCGGTCAAGCTGCCGCCGCCCGCGCCCAAGGTGGCGCCGTCCTTCAAGGCGGAACTCAAGCCCGCCCTCCAGCCGGTCGCGGCCCGGCCCGCGACGGAGGAGCCGGCGATGCCGCAGAACGAATTCCTGTCCAAACTCACCAAGAACGGCCAGAAGACCAAGCTGACGGCGGATGAGTTGAAGGCCTACCTGCTGGAAAACAAAGGCAGCGCGGAAAGCCTGCTCATCGCTTCGCGCATTTCAGGGGATCTGAACCTCCTGCGCCAGGCCGCCAAGCAGTTCCCCAATGATCCGCGCGTGCAGTTCGACATGGCCACGCGCGGCGAGAGCGCGGCGGAGCGCCGCTCCGCCATCGACGCCCTGCGGCAGGCGGCTCCCGACAATGCCATGGGCGACTACCTGTCTGCGCTGGACAATTTCAAAAGCAAGAACCCCGCCGCCGCGCTCGATGACATCAAGCAGGCCGCCGCCAAGGGCCGCATGGAAGACTACGGCGTCGAAAACCTGCAAGGGGCGGAGGAGGCGTACCAGGCGGCTGGCTACTCGCCGCTGGATGCAAAGGCGGCGGCGATGAGCGGGCTGCTTCTGCCGCAGCTTACCCAGCTCAACCAGCTCGGCGCCCAGCTCAGCGACATGCAGCAGGGGTACATCAAGGATGGGGATGCGGCTTCGGCCGAATCGGTGAGCCGCTCGGCGCTGGCGGTGGCGCAGCAGATGCAGAGCCAGCTCGGTCATCAGTTCCTGCTTAGCGATCTCGTGGGCGTCTCCATGGAGGCCAAGGTGCTGGCGGGCATTGATCCCAATTCGGTGCTGGACGCCTCCGGCCTCACCGTCCAGCAGCGCATGGACCAGCTCAATCAGATGCGGGCGGACATCAAGGACCTGGCCAGCACGAACCTGAACATGCTGCAGAACCTTCCTCCCCGCGAGGTGGTGTCGTATTTCGATCGTGCCAAGCTCTACGGCGAACCTGCGGCAATCCAGTGGCTGCGGCAGAAGTATGGGCAGTAACGAAGGCGGTTTCGGCCCATGATGGGGAAATGGCAGAGGCTCACTGCACATTCCGTGTGAAAACAGCCGTAGATGAAGGCCCTTCCCACCTGATGAAATTTATACGTTTGGTGGTTCTCCCTGCCTGCTTGTACCTCGGTCATTTCGCCCATGCCGATGATAGATCCTCGCCATGGGGGGTAAGTTCATCCTCCAGCGGCATGGGGAGTGTCCGCGAATGGATGCCCCGGATGCGCGATTTGGGAATCACCTCAGCGCGAATGTTTCCCGAGTGGGGTTCCATTGAGCCGCACAAGGGCGAGTGTAAGTGGGACACGGCGGATGCGCTCGTTCGCGCTGCGGACGACCATCAGTTCCAAATCACCGGCCTTCTCATGGGCTCGGTGCCATGGAGCGGGGACACGCCTCACACTTTCCCCATGGCTGATCTGGAGGCTTGGTCGGCCTTTGTTGAACAGTCCGTGGCACGCTACAAGGATCGCATCCTCTGCTGGGAGGTATGGAATGAAGGCAATGGTGGGTTCAATGGCGGGCACCACACCGCCGCTGACTACGGCAGACTTGCTGCGGTCGCTTATTCAGCAGTGAAGAAGGCGAATCCCGCAGCTCAGGCAGGACTCTCGACCGCGAGCTTTGATCCGGACTATCTGCGCAATGCGATCCTCGCCCAGAAAGCAGCGGGCACGCCGGCTTCCTTCGATTACCTCTGCATCCACCCCTATGAGATCGCAGATGGGGTGAACCGGCCGGACGGCGAGGTGCCGTACCTGTGGATGACGCACCTCCTGCGCGATGCACTCAAGGAAAACGCGCAGGAAAAGGCGAACGCCGACATATGGATCACAGAGGTGGGGCGCAATGTGGCGCAGCGGAAGGATCAGGCTGCTGCGGAGGGCGAGACGGCTGCCGCGCTTGTAAAACTCCACGTCATGGGCATCGCGCAGGGCATTCGTTGCCTGCAATGGTTTGAAGCGCAGGACCCTGCGGGCGAGGAGCCTGGGTTTGGGCTGCTCAAGCGCGACGGCTCCCCGCGCGCCTCATACCATGCCTTCAAGTCCATGATCGCGATGCTTGGTCCGGCTCCAAAATACTTGGGATGGCTGGCGCTTGGCGACGGTGGCCGGGGCTACGGGTTTGTTTTTCAAAAGGACACGACCCCTGTGCTCGCGGCGTGGAAGACTGCCGGCGATCCTGGTCAGCAGCTCGTTTTCGACACGGCTGTGCAGACAACGTCCATCACCGGCGACGCGCCACAGATGCTCCCTGCCGGGCAGCAGCTTTCCCTTGGCACCGAGCCGGTGTTCGTTACCGGGTTGCCTCCGTCGTTCGTTGCTCAGGCCGTCGCAAACAAGGACAAGAATTTCCCGTGGGGTGGAGATTTTTCACAGGCCAAGGCGGTGAGCGTGCAGTTGGGTGGGCGCAATCCTTGCACGGGCATCGTTCAGACCGGGGAGCGCACCTCGCCGACCGTGACGTTTCCCGACGGCACCCAAGGCATCCTCATGAGTGCCAACCAGGGGGCGTCGTTTTATGTGCATCCCTCCTTCGCCTCGATCAGCATCAAGGAGTATTTCGTGCGCATCACCGTGCGACGCGTCACGCCGGGCAATGTGGGCATGAACCTTCTCTACGAGAGGGCCGACACACAGGGCGGAGTCCCCGTGAAGAATGCCGGCACGTGGTTTGGCCTGAGCAACGAGGAAGGCTGGCAGACGTTTGTCTGGCACATCAAGGACGCCTGCTTCGCAAAGATGTGGGGCTACGATTTCAGTTTCCGTCCGGAACAATCCCAGCCCTTTGCCATAGGCCGGGTGGAGGTGAGCACGATGCCGTTTTGAGCCTTCGCGTGTCGTGACACCGGTCGCCGCCAGCGGCCTCGATCACATTGCGAAAATTTGATCCATGCTGGCAGTGAGTTTTTGCAGGCCGCTGAAGATCTGGCCACCGCGCTGTTCGCTGATGGCCCAGCCGGTGTAGCCTGCGTTGTCGAGGGCGGCCATGATGGCGGGCCAGTTGTTGCTGCCCTCGGTGAGATCGCAGTCGAAGCCTTTGTAGAGGCCCTGGTTCTTCATCTTTTCCACGTCGAACTCTTTCACGTGGATGCGGTTGATGCGCTTTCCGAGGATCTTGATCCACTGCTCCGGCCAGCCGTAGCGCAGGACGTTGCCGATGTCGAAGTGCCAGCCGACGATGGGGTCGCCGACATCGTCCAGGAAACGGACGGCCTCCAGGGGGCTGAGGATGAAGTTGTTCCACACGTTCTCGATGGAGATGTGGACGCCAAGCTCCTTGGCCAGAGGCACGGCTTTCTTGATCTGGGTGATGGAGCGCTCCCAGGCGAGGTCGTAGGGCACCTCGGCGCTGACCACGCCGGGCACGACCAGGATGGAGGTGGCGCCATAGGCCTTGGCGTCGCGCAGGGTGGTTAGCACGCCTTGCAGGCCCTCTTCGCGCACCTTTTCGTCGTTGTGGGTGAGGGTCTGCTTCCAATGTGTATGGCAGCACACGCTGGCAGCCTGGAGGCCGGTGGCGCCCAGGGCGTCGAGCACCTCCTGGTTGTTCATGCCGCCGTTGGGTTCCACCCCTTCGTAGCCGGCGTTCTTGGCGGCCTGGAGCTTTTCCTGGACCGTGCCTTTGATCGACAGGGTGCCGAACATGATGGCCTTCTTCAGGCTGCGCTTCGGCTTCGGGGCCGAATCCTGGGCAAAGGCGGTGGCGGCGCTGGCGGCAAGGGAGGTGGCGATGAAATGACGGCGGGTGCTGCTCATGATGGAAGCAAAGCAAAAGCCGGTGGCGGGATCAATCTTTCCTTGGCGCAGATATACGATCGGACGTGACACCCTCGTTGCGATAGGCCTGCGCCAGAAGGGTGACTGGCTGGGTCACCTCATGGCAGGACGGCGCGGCCTTGCTGCGCAGCCCGAATTGAAGCTGAAGGTGGCAGCCGGGATTGGACGTGGCGACCGCAGGGGCCTTGGTCTTTTCCAGGTTTGCGAGCTTGCGGTCCAGCAGCTTGGCGGATTGTTCAGGCTGGGTGATGTTGTAAATGCCCGCGCTGCCGCAGCACCAGTTCGATTCGGGGAGGTCGATCACCCGCAGACCGGGGATGGCATTGAGGATGGCACGCGGCTGGCTGACGATTTTCTGGCCGTGGCACAGGTGGCAGCTTTCGTGGTAGGTGGTGCTGTCGAGCCCGCAGCCGGCCGTTGGCTTGCGGAAGCCGGTCTGCACCAGCCATTCGTGGATGTCCTTGACCTTGGCGTCCCACTGCGCTGCACGCGTGGCGTACTGCGGATCGTCGTGCAGAAGGTGGCTGTACTTCTTCAGGTGGGAGCCGCAGCCTCCGGCGTTGGTGATGATGGCGTCGAGCTTGTCGAGATCGAAGGCGTCGATCTGCTTGCGGGCGAGATCGCGGGCGAGGTCCACCGCACCATTGTGGGCGTGAAGCGATCCGCAGCAGTGCTGCTCGCGCGGGGTGATGATTTCACATCCATTGGCCAGCAGCACGTCGGCCGTGTCGCGGTTGACTCCCGAAAACACCAGGTCCTGCACGCAGCCGGTGAGCAGGCCCACCCGGTACTTCGGCGCAGGCGGGTGTTCGACTTCGGCGATGAGTTCATCGGAGAAATGATCGGCGATGACCGGCGTCTGCGGCTCCAACTGGCGCAGGTGGGCGGGCATCAGGTGGAAGAACTCGTGCAGGCGCAGGAAGCGTTCGAGCCAGGAGCCTTGGTAAAGCCACATGCCGCGGCCAACGAAGCGCAGCACTCGTGGGTGCATGAACAGCACCTTGAGGGTGAGCCAGCGCCAGAACTTGCGTTCCGCACCAGGGGCGGCTCCGGCGCGCTCGATTTCGGCGCGGGCGGTTTCGAACAGGTCGGCATACTGCACGCCCGCAGGGCAGGCGGTCTCGCAGGCGAGGCAGCCCAGGCAGTAGTACATTTCGTCGGCGAACTCGCGTGACACGGCGAGGTCGCCGTCGGCGATGGAGCGCATCAGGGCGATCCGGCCGCGCGGGCTGTTGCGCTCGCGCTTGGTTTCCATGTACGTGGGGCACGTGGGCAGGCACATGCCGCAGTGCATGCACTGCTGGACCACGGAGTAGTCCATCGATTTGAGCAGGTTCGCAGCAGAAGGCATCGGGGAACGGAGCGGTAAAGCAGCGCCTGCCTTCCGACAATGAATTCATGTAGAATATAAGTGAGTCTCAGAAACGATAATGAACTCGATTGTGAGGCGGTCCCCGCAATGGTCCGCGAGCGAATTCGGATGGAAACATCATTTTCGATAATTATCATTGCGAATATTCTCAAAATGAATATAATATCCATGAAAACCAATCCTGACACACTCACTCGCCACCGCCATGATTGACATCTCCCTTACCGCCGCCGCCTCGCTCTTTCTGGTCAATTCTCCGCCCGCCCGGACGATAGTTGCCAAAGGCAGGACCAATCCGCTGATCCGTTTTCGTGCTGAAAACCCAGCGTTGTTTGAAGCCCGGCGCATTGCTGGCATGAAGCGCTCGGAATTGGTGCGCGAGAACCTGATGCGCATTCACCGGGAATGCAAAGAGCAGTGGCGCCAGTCAGCCCGCAAGAATCCCCGGCTGCGTGCCACGGACTCGCACATCGCCGCCAAGGACTGGACCCTGCTGGGGCCCAACGGCCAGCGCTATGAGTTCCGCAACCTGAAGAAATTCGTGCGTGAGCACGCCGATCTGTTCGATGCCGAGGACGTGATTTGGAAGGAGCCCGAGGGCAAGCCCAACCAGGCCTGGTGCCGCGCCTTCCAGGCCCTGTCCCGCCTTCGCCCCACCTGCTCGAAGCTGCTGCCGGAGTGGAACGGCTGGCGCTGGGCGGAGCGGTAAACCTGAGCGCCGCGATCAGTCCCTGCGCTGCGGTGATTCGGTGCTGGCACCGCTGCCGATCATGTCGGTGTCGCTGAGGTCCATTTCAAAGTCGTCGAGGCGCACCTCGTTGCCCACGATCTTCTTTTTGGACATGGCCACTGAGATCCAGCGGAATTCCTCGCTGGTGTCCATCAGCACCTTGCAAATCATGGTCAGGGGCACGGCGAGGAACATGCCGATGGGGCCCCAGAGCCAGCCCCAGAAGATCACGGAAAGCACGATCACCAGCGAGGAGATGCCGAACCGGCGGCCCAGCAGGGCGGGCTGGACGAAGTAGTCGCAGGTGAAGTTGATGACCACGTAGATGATGGCCAGCGTCAGCGCGCTGCCCCAGCCGTCGCGCACCAGCGCTTCGATCACGGCGGGGATGCCGGCGGTGGTGGAGCCGACGGCGGGAATGAAGTGAAAGACGAAAGCAAGGATCGCCCAGAGCAGCGGGTACTTCAGGCCGAAGGCCAGGCAGGCGCAGCCGGCGAGAATGCCCGTCAGCGCGCTGATGAAGGTCTTGATGCCGAGGTACTTCTGGATGTCGCCAAACGACCGGATGAGGTGCATCAAATCCGGGCCGCCCGCGAGCTTCACCGCCTTGACGCGGCTGAGGGTGCCGCGGGCTTCCAGCAGGGCGAAGATCATGAGCACAAACACGATCACGGAGCTCACGAACACGGAAGCCACCGTGCCGAAGGTGGTGCCCAGGGCCGAGCCAAGGTAGTGCGCCACATCCCCCTGCGTGGCGTAATTGATCATCGTCTTCCAGTCGAAGAGGTTCTCCAGCCCATGCTGGGCGCCTGCAAAGCCCTGCTTTTCAAGCCAGGTGGCGAAGGAGTTCACCTGACCCTGCAAGGCATCCAGGTACTGCGGCAGCTCACCCTGGAAACGCGCGAGCAGGCTGATCGCCGCGATCAGCAGGCCGGCCACTCCTCCCACGATGGTCAGCACCGTAAGGCCCATGGCAAGACTGAATGGCACCCGGTGGCGCACCAGCCAGCCCATGATGGGGTAGCTCAGGATGGTGAGGATCACGGCAAACGCCACCGGCACCAGGAAGCTCGCCGCCGCTCTCATGCCCGCGAGCACGATAATGAGGCAGGCTGCTGAAAGCAGGGTGCGCAGGCCTTTCTGGCTCCAGTTCTGGTCGTCGGATTCTTGATTCAAGGGCGTCATGTCTTTTTCTGTGGATAACGTCGTAGGGCGGGGGCAGGACACAACTGAATTCCCGATGATGATAAGGGAATGAGCAGGGCACGCCCTGCCATCCGCAAATTCCGTCGTTGAATCGCGCGTTGTTGCTTCGTTTCAGAATATCATCACAATCACCGCCATGGATGCTTTTTCCGACCCCTTTCAAGCCGCCCGCAACCAGTCCGGGGTGCTCTCCTGCCCTTTCCAACACGAGGACATCCTCATGCTGCTGCGCCACGAGGACGTGCGCCGGGCCGCCAAGGACTGGCAGACCTTCAGCTCCGACGCGCCCTTCCGTGTGCCCATCCCCTCGGAGGAGGAGATGCGCACCATGCGCCAGCTTCCCATCGAAACCAATCCGCCGGAGCACACCGACTACCGCGCCATCGTCGAACCGTTCTTCCAGCGCGCCAAAGACCCTGCCATGATCGCGCAGGTGGAGGCGCTCATCGACGAGATGCTCATTAAGGCGCTCGGCCAGGAGTCCGTCGAGATCGTGCATGATTTCGCCCTGCCCGTGCAGTCCCGCGCGCTCACCTACCTGCTCAACGTGCCGGAGTCCGAGGCCGAGACCTGGATCGGCTGGGGCATCCATGTGTTTCACGATCCGAACAGCACCAACAAGGAGTTCACCCTGGAGCAGTACCTGCACGCCCAGCTCGACCGCGCGGAGGCGCATCCCGGCGACGACCTCTTCAGCGCCCTCGTCAAGGCCACCTATCGCGGACGCTCCCTCACCCGCGAGGAGATGATGGGCTTTGCCAACCTCGCCTTCGCAGGCGGTCGCGACACCATCATACATAGCATCAGTTGCGCGCTGGGCTACCTTGCGGACCACCCGGAGCAACTGGAGTTCCTGCGCCAGGACCCCCGGCGTATCACCCTCGCCGGCGAGGAGTTGTTCCGGGTGTTCATGCCGCTCACCCACATCGGCCGCGTGTGCCCTGTCGATACCGAGGTGCACGGCGTGGAAGTGAAGGCCGGCAACCGCGTCTCATTCGGCTGGGCCTCCGCCAACATGGATGAATCCGTCTTCGAAGCGCCGCACGAGGTGCGCCTCGACCGCAGGCCCAACCCGCACCTGTCCTTCGGCTTCGGCACCCACCTCTGCCTCGGCGCGCCCCACGCAAGGCTCATCCTGCGCACCCTGCTCAGCCGCTGCTGCGAACGGGTCGGAAGCATCACCGTGCTGGAGGCCAAGGAACGAGTCGAGCACACCGCCGCCTATGACCGCACCCTGGGCTATGACGTGCTCAGGGTGAAGTTCACGGCGCGGTGAGGGGCGGGCAGCGCTTGGCGACGCCATTTCCCCATTTTGACCTGAGATCGGTATCACTTAGGCGTGATCAGCACCTGGCCGCTGGTCATGGGCGAGGTGGTGACGTTCGCGGGCGGGCTGATCGCAGGAAGCAGGAAATAGCCGGTGCCGATGTTGGCGCCTTGCAGGAACACACCGCTGAAGTTCACCGTGCGCGAAACCGGCACCGTTGTGGTGTCCTTCAAAGTCATGTTGCCCGAAAAGGTGCCCGTGGAGGGAGTGATGGTGTTGATCCTGATGTTCGCTGGATTGCTGGGATTGGTGGGGGGCAGAGTGGCAACATTCGTGGTGCTGATCGTGAAGTTTTGGCTGAGGTTCGCCGCCATGCCCACGCTGCCGATGCCACCGTCGGCGAAGGCGATCTGCGCACTGCCAGTCGGCGGTGAGACACCGGTCAAAACTGCAGCGCTCTTTGGAGGAGCATAAGTCCCGCCCACAACCGTCAGGCTAGCCGGATTCAGCGCGCCGAAACCGGCGGCGTAGGCGCGCACCGTCGATGGCTGGGCATTCTTGGTCCAGCCGAGACTGCCTGTGAGCACCCGTGTGGTGGCTGTGACGGCAGGCGTGCCAAGCAGCGAGCCCTTGCCGGTATAGAGTGAGACAAACAATGGCATCTCACCCGCAGGCCCCAGGTTGGTCGTGCCGGTGGCAAGCAACGTGCCATCGGCAAGCTGGCCGCTCCAGGAAATCACCCCGGTGGTGCCGACGGTGAAAGTGAGGAAGCCGTCTCCCTGCGGGATGGAGGCATCGATGCTGACGGGTTCCAGAGCGGCGGTGAAGCTCCCGTTATAGCTGGTGGCAGCCGCATGGCCGGCAAGGCTCCAGACCTGCTGCACCCCCGAGAGATTCGCGACGCTGGTGCCAAGAGCCACCGTCCCGGCGATATAGCTGGGGTTCGGCGAGTTCATGTTCACCGCAAGCACGAGAGACGTTTTTGGAATGGCCACGATCAACTGCGCATCGAGCGGCATTGGGTTGGTCGGGCCCACCGCCGTATTAAGCCTTCCAGTGAAGGGGTAGCTCGTTGCACCGCATTTCAGCGTGCCCGTCACCGGACCATTCGCCGCCACGGTGAAGGTGAGGAAGCCGCCCAGCCCCGCATTAACGTCTGGATCGGCGTCCACGGTGGCCGAATAGCTGCCCACCAGCGAGGGAGGGAAGGGCAGCACGGTGATGCTGAAGGTGATGGGTTGCGCCTTGGTGTTGCCTTTGGCGTTCGTGGCATAAATGCTGAGGTTGTAAGTCTTCGCCACGGTCGGCATGCCCGTGATGTGGCCGGTCACGTTGGAAAGGGTCATCCCGGTCGGCAAGCCGGTGGCCGTGTAGGTCACCGGGCCGTTTTGGGTCGGAATGGCCAGGTCATAGTTCGCGCTGATCGCCGCATTCGGACTCGGCGAAGGCACGGTGAGCACCGGCGCGGCGACAATGCCATCCTGAGTGACAGTTACGGTCTGCCCGCCCACCTTGATCGTGGCGGTGCGGCTGGTTGCCAAGGGGTTAGGAGCAAACACAAAGGTCACCTGCTTGTCAGTCGATTGGATAGGGGTGAAGCTGAGCCATGAAGGTTTCCCTGTCACCGTGAACGGAGCCGATGCCGTGACAGGGAAAACGCTGGTGCCCTCGTCTGATGTGGCGGTGAGCATTGATGCACACGTGCAGATGTCCAAGGTGAGTGTCACCGTCGTTGCCGAGCTTTTGCCGCCAAAACCATCCGTGGCGATGTAGGTGAAGCTGCCGCCAGTGAAGGTGGCGGAAGGTGTGAACACCAAGTTCGTGCCTGCTTTCGTCACCGTCCCCACCGCCGCACCCGGCTGGGTGAACGAGAAGATGCTGAGGGGATCATTGTCAGCGTCGGTGTCATTGGCCAGCACCGGCATCGTGACTGGTGCGGAAGGAAGTGCAGGCACTGAGTCCGCATTGCCCACTGGTGCATGGTCCAGCGTGGTGAAAGTCATGTTCGCTCCTGTGGCGCTCCCTGTCGTGCCAGCCGCCGCACGGACCCGGAAGTTGTACAAGGTGTGCGGTGGCAGGCCGGCAAGGGGCGCGCTCACCAATGTCGCCGATGTGCTGGTCAGCGGTGACTGAACTGCGGTGAGGCTGCTTCCATAGGCCGTGGTGGTGCCGTAGTCGAAGGTGACGTTGCTGGTGAAACCCCTGGCGTTGACCGTGCCATTCAGCGTTGCACCATCAAAAGCCGGGTCACTAGCCGCCAAGGTAGCCACTACGGGCGGCGTTGCGGCAACTCCTGTTCCCGTGACATAGATGTTGAAAGGCGAATTAACCCGGTCGCTGCTGGCGATGTGAAGGATTGCGGCTTTCACGCCGAGACTGGTGGGGGCAAATTGCACGGTGAAGGTGGTGCTGCCGCCTGGGGCGACTGGTGCCACCGGACTGGCGGTGACGGTGAACATCGCCTGGTCTGTGCCATCCTTGGTCAGGGTCAGTCCGGTGAGATTGGCGCTGCCCAAATTGCTGATGGTGAAGGTCTTCGACATGACGCCGGTGGCGAGCCCCACATTGCCGAATTCAATACCAGCAATGCCATTGGTGAGAACGCTGCCCACAGGCTGCTCCACGACGATTTGCGAGAGGTCTGCGCGTGTAACGACGACAGCGTAGGTCTTGGTAGTGATGCCGTCCTGAGCTGTGACCACGATGCTAATTGTGTTTTTGCCCACATTGAGGCTGATTGCGCCGCTGGCGCTGCCTGACGCGACGGTCACCCCGTTGACCGTGATGGTCGCACTGCCTTGCGCGGCGGTAGGCGTGACAGTCAGGCTGCCCGTCGCATTGGAAACACTGGCCGTGTAGCCAAGAGTGCCGCCAGGGAAGGTCGGGCTCAGGGTGCCTGCGCTCAAATTGAGATTTGAAAGGATGGCATTGTTGCTCAGGGTGGTGAAGCTGCCCAGGCTGCTGTAGCCGGTCCCGTGGCTGGTCGTGGCATAGGCGGCAAAACTGTAAGTAGTGCCAGGAGTCAAGGAGGGGACGTTGACGGCGAAGACACCAGTGGTGCCGGAGGTCGTATATTTGGTCACCCCAGGGCCGCCAATTTGCGGATTGCCGTTGGTTGCCGTTACGGCGCAGACCACACCGCGCGCGCTAATCAGCGCGCCTCCGTCGCCGGTGACATTGCCCCCCAGCGTGGCAGTGGTGCTGGTGATGGCAGCGCTGGTTGGCGTGGTGACGATTGGGACGGCCAACCGGGTGACGGTCACTGTATAGGTTTGGGTGGTGGTACCGTCCTGGGCGGTGACCACGATGCTGAGGGTGTTGGTGCCCACGGTCAGCGGGATTCCGCCGCTCACACCGCCGGAGGTGACGGCGATGGTGTTTACAGTGAGGGTCGCATTGGCCTGCGCGGCGGTGGGAGTGACCGTGATGGTGGCTGCGGCATTGGGCACAGTGGCTGTGTAGTTAATGGAACTGCTGACAAAGGCGGGCGAAAGCGTGCCGCTGCTGAGCGTCAGACCCGAGAGCTTGGCCACGTTGCTAGGGGTGGTGAAGGTGACGTCAGCGCCAGGAGTCGTTCCGATCAAGCTTACGCCCCTGGCCCTGAAGTGATAAGTGGTGGAGGGATTCAGGCTGCTCACGGATGCGCTCACCGGCGTATTTTGGCTTCCAATGACCGGAGAGGGCGTGGCTGTGGCACTGCCACCATAGGAGTTTGTGAGCCCATAATCAAAACTCACCGTGGTGCTGCTGCCATTGGCGTTCAGGCTGCCGTTGAGCACGGCCCTGGTGGCCGTGAGATTGGTCGCCGCCAGGGTGGTCGCTGTCGGTTTTTCCACCCCTGTTCCAGCAAGCTGGATGTTGAAAGGTGAGCCGCTGTCGTTGCTGGGGATGTGGAGGGCGGCGGTGCGCGAACCAAGCGCACCGGGCGCAAAGGTAACCGTCAATGTCGCACTGGTGCCTCCCGCCACTGTGGTGGCAGGTGCGGTCGTGATGGTAAAGTCGGCCGAATTGGCTCCGTCAATCGTGATCGTGCCCAGGTTCAGCGGCAAGTCACCGGTGTTTCGAATGGTGAACGACTCGCTGCCGTTCGAGGCGAGGAGCACTGACCCAAAATCTGATGTGGCCATACCGCTGACAAGGGGGGTGCCCACGGGTTCCTCCACCACGATGGCAGCCGGAATGGCGACGCGGAAAGTGGCAACCAGCGAGCGAGCAACTGAAACCGTAAAGGTGTAGCCCGCAGAAGTGCTCACCACGGTGCCTCCTTCAGTCC
>CAINXC010000044.1 GCA_903854655.1 uncultured Verrucomicrobiota bacterium
CTGCCGATCGTCGAGGCCGCGCTGCACGGGCTGCCAGTGTTTTGCTCGGACATTGCCGCGCACCGCGAAGTGGGCCAGGGCCATGTGACCTACTTCGACCTGGATGAAACGCCTGCCGCCATCGCCCAGCGCCTCATCGACCATCCGCTGGTGAGCAACCGCTACGAGCGCCGCCTCACCCTCGCCGCCTACCTGGACTGGCAACGCATCTGCGTGGCCCACCTTGAGCCGCTGCTGAGAATCGGCTGAGCGGCTCCCTTCACTCTCGCAAATTCGCCATGGCGCAAACCTGCCGCCTGTTCAATGGTGGGCGGATCATGACCCAATCTCACTACTCTCCCGCCCAGGACATCAGCGCGATTCAGGAAGCCCGTCACTTCGATCCCTTTGGCTTCCTGGGGCAGCATTATGTTCACGGCACGGATGTCACGGTGGTGCGGACGTTTCAGCCGGCGGCCCGCAGCGTGGACGTGGTGCTGCGCGACGAATCGCGGAGCTTCCGCGCGCAGCGCGTGACTGAGGCCGGGTTGTTCGAGGCCCAGATGCCCGCCGAACTGACCGGGCAGGTCTATGACCTGGTGGTCACGTACTTTGACGACAACGTGCATCGCGCCGCAGACCCCTATTCCTTCGGCCTGTGCCTGAGCAACGAGGATCTGCATTACTTTGGCGAAGGCACCCACCAGCGGTTGTATGACTGCATGGGCGCGCATCCCAAGGTCAAGGACGGCGTGCAAGGCGTCCAATTCGCCGTCTGGGCTCCCAATGCCCACCGGGTCAGCGTGGTCGGCGACTTCAATGCCTGGGACGGGCGGGTGCACCCCATGCGCTGCCGGTTTGAACGAGGCGTGTGGGAAATCTTCCTGCCAGGCGTGTGCATTGACGAGCACTACAAGTTTGAGCTGATCGACGCCCACGGGCACCTGCGCACGAAGAGCGACCCGATGGCGTTCTTCGGGCAAAACGGGCAGCAGACCGCCTCCCTGACCTGGGACATGAACCGCTTCACCTGGGCGGACGGGGAATGGATGCAGAAGCGCGCAAGCAGCAACACCTACCACCAGCCCATGAGCGTGTACGAAGTGCACCTCGGCTCCTGGAAGCGCGTGCCCACTGAAAACAACCGGCCTCTGAGCTATCTTGAGCTGGCCGACGACCTGATCCCTTATGTGAAGGGCCTGGGGTTCACCCACATCGAGCTGATGCCCATCAGCGAGTACCCGTTCGACGGCTCCTGGGGCTATCAGGTCACCGGCTATTACGCGCCCACCAGCCGGTTCGGCAATCCCGATGACTTCCGCGATTTCGTTGACCGCTGCCATCAGGCAGGCCTGGGTGTGATTGTGGACTGGGTGCCCGGGCACTTCCCCAAAGACGAGCACGGGCTGGCCAAGTTTGACGGCACCGCCCTGTACGAGCACTCGGACACCCGGCTGGGCGAGCACCAGGACTGGGGCACGCTGATCTTCAACTATGGGCGCACCGAGGTGAAGAACTTCCTGGTGGCCAACGCCCTGTTCTGGCTGGACCAGTACCACATCGACGGCCTGCGCGTGGACGCCGTGGCTTCCATGCTGTATCTGGACTACTCCCGCGAGGCGGGCCAGTGGCTGCCCAACAAGCACGGCGGCCGCGAAAACCTGGAGGCCATCGCCTTCATGCAGGAGCTCAACATCCTCTGCCATCACAAGCATCCCGGCGCCATGATCATCGCCGAGGAAAGCACCGCCTGGCCCGGCGTGTCCCGCCCCGTCAGCAACGGCGGCCTTGGGTTCAGCTACAAATGGAACATGGGCTGGATGAACGACATGCTGCACTACATCCAGCAGGACCCGGTGCACCGCAAGTATCACCACGGCGAGGCCACTTTCTCGATGCTTTATGCGTATGACGAGAACTTCATCCTCGTGATCAGCCACGATGAAGTCGTGCACGGCAAGCGCAGCATGCTCAGCAAGATGCCCGGCGACCGCTGGCAGCAGTTCGCCAATCTGCGCCTTTTCTACGCCTGGATGTGGGCCCACCCCGGCAAGAAGCTGCTGTTCATGGGCAGCGAAATCGGACAGTGGGACGAATGGAGCGAGGAGCGCAGCCTCGACTGGCATGTCCTGATGGGCCATGAGCACTCCGGCCTGCAACAGCTTGTCAAAGATCTCAACGCCCTGTACACCAGCCGCCCCGCCTTGCATGTGCTGGACCACCAGCACGGCGGTTTCTCCTGGCTCGATGCGAATGACGGTGACCGCAGCATCTTCTCCTTCACCCGCTCCGAACCAAACGGGGACAAGGTTTCCGTGGTGATCAACGCCACCCCCGTCCCCCGCGTGGACTACCGCATGGGCGTCAGTGGACCCGGCGTGTATCGCGAACTCCTCAACACCGACGCCAGCCAGTATGGCGGCAGCAATATCGCCAATGCAGGCACCTTCACGGCGGAGGAAGTGCCGTGGGACGGTCGCCCCTGGAGCGTGAAAATGAGCCTGCCGGCGCTCGCGGCTCTTTACATCACCAAGGCATAGCCCCCGCAAGGGGGAGGAGGCGTGCCTGCAGCTTGAAAAGCCGCATCATGCCTCTTCGCCTGAGAGTTCCCTTCTTTTCGCCCGTTAAAGGCTCTTTCCAACCATGAGACCCATCGCCTTCCTCCTTGCCGCTCTGTGCCTGCCGCTTCACGCTGAACTCACCGATCAACAAAAGCAGGTGCCGCTGGAGGTCGATGCGCCGGATGCCTCGATGACCAAGATCGTCCTTCTGGCCGGCAGCGTGAGCAACAAGCCGGGCCAGCATGAGTATTTCGCGGGGTGCAGCCTGCTCATGAAGTGCCTGAAGCAGACCCCTGGCGTGTGGCCGGTGATGGCCGCCGAGGGCTGGCCCAACAACGAGGCGATCTTCAACAATGCCAAGGCCGTCGTCAGCTACATGGACGCAGGTGAAAAGCTTGCCTGGCTGGAACCGGCGCGCTGGGAGAAAATGCGCGCCGTGATGGCCACCGGTGCAGGGCTCGTTTGCATGCACCAGTCCGTCGAAGTCCCGGCCGCACAGGCCGATGAGTTCAAGGGCTGGCTTGGCGGCGTGTGGCAGAAGGACACCGGCAGCCGCGGCCATTGGGACATGCACCTTTCTCCCGGCACTTCCGGCCATCCCGCCCTCGCCGGGGTCACCGCCTACGATGCTCCGCACGACGGCTGGCTGTTTAACATGCATTTTGCCGACACTGGCGTGACGCCGCTGTTCACCGGCCCCGTGCCGGACACAGGGCGCAGCACCCCCGATGCGAAGAGCCACTCCGGTCGCGATGAAGTCATCGGCTGGGCTTACGAGCGCGCCGGCGGCGGCCGGGCGATTGGGTTCACCGGCGCCGACCTGCATTCAAGCTGGCGCATCGAAAGCCAGCGCCGTTTCATCACCAACGCCATCCTCTGGGCCGCCAAGCTCAGCGTGCCTTCAAGCGGCGCCCCCGTCGCCGTTGCCGAGGAAGACTTCACCAGCAACATGGACCGCAAGGTCTTCACCCTGGCCAAGCCGAAGGCTACTGAGGCTGCTGTAAAGCAGTGACCGAAGGCCGACCTTGGCGCGGAGCATCTTGGAGTGCGGTGGCAAGCGAAGCGCGACACCGCTTTTGAGAGGCCGCATAGTAATGCCACTACGACAGAAGTAATCGAAGCCTCACGCCGGCCAGGAAACGCTTCGCAAAACCGAAGCCGCTTGCCTCACCAAAAGCGGTTGGTGTTTCGCTTGCACTTGGTGCTCCAGAACGCTTTGCGGATAACAATGTCACC
>CAINXC010000045.1 GCA_903854655.1 uncultured Verrucomicrobiota bacterium
GCGCCCGATGCTGGGCATGATGATGTTGCCGGATTCCAGGACGCCGAACTGGCCGCTCAGCGAATGGTCTTCCATGACGACCACATCAAGCAGGTCTCCAACCCGCACGAGGTCCGCACGCTTTTTCACGCCTTGCTCCCGGACTGTCGCTACAGGAGGATACATCGTTGCAGACTCCTGCGAATGCTGGCAGGCGCTGAGCAGAAGTGCATGCAGCACGGCGGCCACGGAGGCAAAATGTCGGGTTGCGGGGATCATGGTGGGGTAACGGTGGCCGGAAGGCTGTTTGGGCGTGGCGGCGGCAGGGATGCCGCAAGCGTGATCAGAAGGTTTTTGTGAGGCTGAGAAGGAACAGTTGCTCGTCGAAGTCGCTGGCGGGCGTCGGCGAGCGATACCGGCTGTATTGGTAGCTCAGGTTGCCGTAAATGCTGGGCGTGAAGGAATGGCGCAGTCCCGCGCCGGCCACAGACCGGTTGTACCTGGCGCTTTGGCGCGTGTATTGCCCGTCTGCGGCGAAAAAATTGAGCCCCGTAAGTTCGGTAAGGGCGAGGGTGGCGCGGGCCCCGTAGCCGAGGCCTTCGATGCCGTTGTAGTCGTTCCGCTCCTCCTGGATCCCCCCGCTGAGGCTCAGGCGGGATCCGAGCGGCCGCCAGGACACCGCGTAGCGCACGTACGTCCCCACAAACGCATCGCCATAATCAGTGACAAAATAATTGTGCCCCCCGACAAGCGAGTGCGAAAGCTCTGCGTTGATATGGTGGACGGCGCCAAGTTCCCAAAGGAAGCTGTCCCCTGTCGTCTCGCCATTGCCTCCCTGGGGAAGGGCTGCACCGGCAAGAGCGTAAACCTTGAAAGACGGGGTGACGGACACGTTCAAACCCGCACGTATCACATGGTATTGTTGCTTGAGGTCGGCGTACTCATAGTAGTCGTACCGGGCCCACGGTCTGAGCCAGTCCTCCGGCGTGTTGTAGGAGAGGATGGCGCCGCCATTGACCAGTGTGTTGGGTGGGCCCAGGCTGGAAGCCGTCCAATAATTGGAATTGTTGGCAAAGGCCCGGAACTGCCAGTACTCGTCGAGCTGTGTGGAGGCCGAGGCACCAACCTCATTGAAGAAGCTGGGCTCCCCTGCGTAAAAGGCACGACTTCCAAGCTCCTGAGGCCGTCCAAAACGATACTGGTCAACGGCGTCAACTGCACCCGCATCGTAACTGGGCATTAAGTTTTCCAGCCCGAAGCCCACACGAAACCGGTCGCCCACGAGAAAATTCCAGCCGCCAGCCTCCGCTCGATACAAAACGGACGCGGAGGTGGTCGCCAAGTCAGCACCTTCGAGGGTGTAAAATCCAACCCGATTGACGGTGGGCAGGTAGTAAACAGTGAAGCCCACGCCCAGGAAAAAGGATTCGCCCAGCTCGAGCTTGAGGGCACCTTGAAGAGAAATTGCAGCGAGAAACCCAGCCTGATCGGACACCCGGGCGTAGGGCTGTGACAGGTCTGCGTAAAGTCCGGCGAAAGTGATGCTGTAGATATCAAGAACCAAAGGACCCACCTCCTGGGTCAGGCCTCCCGCACGCACGCCAGCGTTGAGAGGAGCCAGCCTCGCCAGAGCCCCGACACCGAAATAAAGATTGTCCGTCGAATCGGACCAGTTTTCTCCGGCCAGCAAAGACCGCAGCTCATCTCCCAGCGTGGATAGCGAGCCGTCCAGAGCACCCGGTGGTTCGTACTCACCGGTTTCGGCGAAGGGGACATAGTCGTCGAACTGGGATGTACCCAAAACATCCTCGGAGAACGGAGTTTCCGTCTTGGAGGACAGTTCACGATAGCCCCAGGTCCTCACCAGGGTGGGTACTGCGGTGGAAAGATATTCATCGGTGTCTTGCATCTGGTCTGCCGGAAGCGGTCCCAGTGACTGGGCCGCAGGAACCACTGCCTGTGCGGCCTCTTCCAGCAGCCAGATGGCGCAGCAACACAACAGGCCCAGGAGGAACATGTTCGCAAGAGTCATGGCTGGCTCTTCACAGGTCCTTCCAAGCGTTTTCCCGCCGGGCGCTCTGCGGACATGTAGCCGCCATGCTTCCGGCCCAGGCCCAGCACCTTCAAGAAAGCATAGTCCGCCAGAAACAGGGACACGAGACAATACAACGTCATCCCCGCCACCGGAAGAGCGATGAGAACAAGACACCACGCCATCTTCCCCACCGGATGCCAGGGCCGCGACAAGACACTGGCACAGCCGGCAACCAGCATCAACAGCCACACCACACCCAGCCCTGCATACACCTCAAGAGCAGAATTCAGGGCGTTAAGCGTTACCAAATTGATGATGACCTGCAGCATGAGAAATTTTCAGACGTGAGAATGTCAGTCCCAAGCGGTTTCACGAGGGGAGCGATACTGTTTAAGATGAGAGGCTGGTCATCGCAACCCGGGCATTGTGTCAAAACCTTTGCACAGGCTGGCCGGCAAGGTTGTTGGGTCGCGAAACCGCTATTTTGTGGCTCACCTGCACCTTCTTTTGCCCCCTTCCAGGCTGTGCCAAGTGTAACTCCGCTCAGTGACAGAATGTTTACAAATCGAAGCGGACCTTTGCTCCTATGCTGGGTTAGAAAGCAGTGCTTGTGAAGCCCAAACCCCAAGACATGACCCGCAGCGCCTTCACCTTGGTTGAGACCCTTCTAATGCTGGTCGCCTTGGTGGTCTTCAGCTTTACCACCCTGGCCGTGCTGAAAAAGGACCAGTTCTCCCCAAAACTGGTGGCAGCCCGGTTCCACGAGGTGCCTGCTGACAGCTCCAGCACACCTGCCTCGCCACCCAAGCCTGCCACGCCCGCAGTTCCCTCCCCAAAGCTCGCGCCTGAAAAGTCGCCGCCCATCCGGGCCTACAACACCCCGCAGGCATCGTTGGAACTGCCATTTCCGTTCCGGGCTCCCCCCAACCCACCCCCGCCGTCTTCAACCACCAGTGGCGCCCAGCCACCAGAGAGCACCAAGGCGGGCCCGCCTGCGAAGAGTGCCAAGGCCGGCTCGCCAGCTTCCCCAGCGATACCTTGAAGCGTGGGCGGAGCTTTGTCCTCATGCACGACTACTCGACTCAAGAGACCTTCATCCGGGCCGGCCAGAAGGAGAAGGATTACTGGCGTGACCTGTGGCGCTATCGCGAGCTGTTTCAGATGCTCGCTTGGCGTGATGTCAGCGTTCGCTACAAACAGACCGTCATCGGCGTGGCCTGGGCGGTGATCAGGCCGCTTTTGACGATGATCATCTTCACGGTGATTTTCGGGAGGGTGGCGCGCCTGCCCACGGAAGGGACCGCCCCCTATGCTCTGCTGGTGCTGGCCGGCATGCTGCCCTGGCAGTTTTTCTCCACGGCCCTGTCAGATGCGTCAAACAGCCTGGTTTCGAACGCCAATTTGGTCACCAAGGTGTATTTTCCCAGAAGCATCATGCCTGCATCGGCCTTGATTGTCTCCTTGGTGGATTTGGCGATCAGCATGAGCATCGCCGTGATTTTGATGGTTTGGTACCAGCACGCACCGGGCTGGAGCCTGGCGGTGTTTCCTGTTTACCTGCTTCTGGCGGTGATGGCAGGCCTGGGACCCAGCCTCTGGCTCAGCGCGTTGACGGTCAAGTACCGCGACTTCCGATACGTGGTGCCGTTCATGGTGCAATTTGGGCTCTATGTTTCGCCTGTGGGCTTCAGCAGCTCGGTGGTGCCCGAGGCTTGGCGCCCGCTGTTCTACCTCAATCCCATGGCTGCGGTGATCGACGGGTTCCGCTGGACGATGCTCGGTGACACCGCTCTCTATTTGCCGGGCCAGATGATAGGATTCGTCGTTTCGTTCATGTTCCTCTTCACTGGCATGCGTTACTTCCGATCGGTGGAGCGGGGCTTCGCCGATGTGATTTAGCCCACGACCTGCATGGCCACCCGCAGGACATCCTCAAGAAACACGCCCACGGGATCAACCGGCATAAGGCTGCGTATTCTCCGTCCCGCCTCCATCCCCATGGCCTGCCACCGATCCCTGGCCAACCAGGCACGTTCCAGGGCCTCGTCCAGATGCTCAACGGTGGGGGCCGCTGCGATGAAGCCAGTTTCCCCGTCGTCCACGACTTCCGGATTGCCCGCCACCTTTGTCACCACCGCCATGCGGTGGCACATCATGGCTTCCACCAGCGCCAGGGGCAGGCCTTCCTCACGGGAAGGCAGGAGGATGGCATGATGCTGGTTCCACGCCTCGACCAGATTGTCCGTTTGCCCCGTGAACTCCACTTGGGCGACTCCCAGCATGGCTGCCATCCCGCGCAGGGACTGCTCGTTGTAGCCACGTCCGTATAGAGAGAGTCTGATGGGCCGCCCGCGCCACTTGTCCTGCGAGAAAAGCCGGATGAGCAGATCCTGCCCCTTGTCATGAACCGTGAGCCGGGCCATGCAGGCCATGCGCCAGCT
The DNA here is from genome assembly GCA_903854655.1 of uncultured Verrucomicrobiota bacterium. GTDB lineage: Bacteria > Verrucomicrobiota > Verrucomicrobiia > Verrucomicrobiales > Verrucomicrobiaceae > CAINXC01. Next base: position 4,456 of record CAINXC010000045.1, read on the forward strand.
GGGTTCGGCAGTTGGCCACGTGGGCGATACTTGGGCGGGCACCTGGATGGCGTGGCGAATCACGCTGGCGTGCGGCAGGCTGCTGCCGATCTGCCATTCGGTCAACTCAAGATTGTGCTTTGAAACAAACCAGCAGTGTCTGGCGCTCGCGTACGCTGCCGCCATGCGCAAGGCGATCCGGTCGGTGGGCCAGTAGCGCTCACCGGCCTGGTTTGCCAGCAAAGCATAGGGCAGAGCATGCTGCATGCATGCCTCGGCAAACGGCGGCCCGTCAAAATTGCCGCCCTGGCTCAGCACCACCAAATCGGGCCGATGGTCGGCAAGTTGTCGCACGTGTGCTGCCTCGATTTCTGTTTGCCAGCCCGCCGCCGGTTGCCGGAGGCGATGCTTGAGCCTGCTAAGAAGATCAGGTGTGGACCAACGAAACACCTTGACGCCTGCGGTGATTAGTTCAGTTCGCTCTTTTTGAGGTACTTCGAAGAAAGTGAAGGCGGTGACGTGGTGGCCGCTCCTGGAGGCGAGACAGGCTGCTTGACGCCAGAGGAACTCACTGCCACCCCATTGAAAATTGCTGGATACAAAGGCGATTTTCATGAATGTTTTTTTCGGGGCTCTCGCAAAAACAGGGCGCCCATCAATTCTCCTCCGGAGGATGAGCAGGTGAGGCGATGACAAACAAGCCGATGTAGGACCGTGCGGAGGCGGGCCCGCCATCAATGACTCTTTGGTTCGCAAATTGCCGGTCGGCCCAGGAATGCACGCCGCTCTTGAAGACATGTAGCAAACGCATGAACAAGGAGACGACCATGCCATGCCCCCCGCCTTCGTTCCAGCGCCAGTCGAGCGGCATTGTCTCAAAACAGGTCAGCGCCATGCGCATCCCACCAGTGAGCAGGAACAGCTTATCCACATTGAAACGCGAAAGGGCTAGTTGCACCCGCAGTCCCTCACCTGTCCATCGGAAAAAGTCATAGGGGCAGCCGTGGTCTTGAAAAAAGCCATGGGTGCTTAGTACAAGGCGCCCACCGGGCTTGAGAAGGCGGTGCGCCTCGCCGAGATACCACCCGACATCTTCCACATGTTCCAGGACCTGTGTGGAAAGGATGAGGTCAAAGCTGCCGTCGGCGAGAGGCAACGGCTTGCCGGGTGCGATTGGCACATCAAGGCCGGAAACCTGGGTGTAGTCCGCTCGCACATAGTCGGCGTGGGGAAAGAGTTCGCGGTAGGGGCTGCCACCACAGCCAAAATCCAGCAGCCGCAGGGGCTCGCTTGTGCGCACGGTTTCCATTGCAAGTCGCAAATCGCTCAGGCAAAGATAAAGCGGTTCGCCTGGGAGGGGGGCCATCCGTTGGCGGTTGTACAGGGTTCCATCTAGTGTCCGTTCAAGCTCTTGCATGATGCGCTGTTTGTTAGGTGGGCTCCGTGACGGAGCGTTTATGAAAGCGGCGCCCAGGCCCCTGGCTTCACAGCAAGCCGGCATGTTTGGTCGACTCTTATCAGCATGGGCGCTTCCCTCTTACCGGCAAAATACTCGTCCACGGCCTGCCTTGCGCCCTTCCAGTACCCATAGTCGTCAAGGATGAGGATTCCGCCTGGTTTGAGAAGAGGGTAAAGATGCTCCAGCTCGTGCTTGGTGGAGGAGTACCAGTCCGTGTCCAGCCGCAGCAGGGCGATTGATTCGGGCATTGTGCCAGGAATTGTGTCCTCCACCTTGCCTACGACGTAGCGCAAGTTCGCCTCGGGATATCCGGTCGGCCCCAAATTGCTTCGAACGACGTCGATTTGCGCCCGTGCCCAGACCAAACTGCTGTCCGCCCTGCCCTGGTGGGCGTCCAGTGTCTTTTGAGCTTTCACGCCGTGAAAATCAACGTCCATGTCGTCCGGCGCGGGCATTCCGTCGAAAGTGTCGTACAGATAAATATCGCGCACGTCTCCCAGCCTCAGGGACTCCGCTGCCATGAGCATGGAGCTGCCACCCCTCCACACACCGCATTCAACAAAGGCGCCCGTGATTCCGGCGCGGCCCAAATGACGGACGCTCTCGAGCAGAACAAAGCGCCTCTCCATGCTCGTCATAGTAAAAGAATCCAGCGCCCGCAGGGTCTCAAGATCCGCTGGAGGCACATCCGAAAGATCGGAGGTGTGGAGGGCATCACGGGGCTCGATCCCCAGCCCGCTTTTGATCTTCGACCAGTTTTGTGTGCTGAGCAGCCTCTTGGCGACAGCCTTGATGGATAGAGAGACATTCATGGATGGGATTCTTTATGCCACTGAAGCAGGGGTCTTACTGTGCCAGGATATGGGCCGGTGTAGCTGGCACGCGCTTCGGCCACCGGGGAATCGAGAACCGAGAAGCTGAGCACCTCGCTTGCAGAACCATGCACGTGGGAAGTCGTGTGACTGGCAAGGAAGGCGGAAACCGAGTAGGACAAGCCGTTGAAAAAATTCCCCGGCACCATCAATCGTACAATGTTGATTCCTTGAATGGCAGGGCTGCCGGTATTTTCCACCGAGGCAAAAGCATGTTCGCCGCGCTCGGTGATGAAGTGGACGCTGGGCTGTGGATGAACCCCAGCCTGGCGTACTTCGAAGGTGACCTCGACCACGACCGGATCGTGACACTGGAAAATGTGTTTCAATTGCAAGTCCTCCCCCAACAAACGCAAACGTAACAATGCAGCAGCCTCGTCACCGGCAGAGCCCACACCTGTAAGGTCGACCTCGGCCACTTCAGCGCCCCCCTTTAGATAGTGATGAACAGTGGAGATCGCATCGCCAATCATCGAAACTTTCCCGCCCTCCAACAGCACGGCCTTCTGGCAAACGTCGCTGACAAACCCCAGGTTGTGCGTCACCAGCAGCACCGTCCGCCCCTGCGTCGCCGCTGCAGACATCTTGCCGAGGCACTTCTTCTGGAACTGCACATCCCCGACCGCCAGCACCTCATCCACAATCAGAATTTCCGGCTCCAGGTGGGCCGCCACCGCAAAGGCCAGGCGAACGTACATGCCGCTGCTGTAGCGCTTCACAGGCGTGTCGAGAAAGCGTTCCACCTCGGCAAAATCGATGATCTCGTCAAACTTGGAACGCACCTCGGCGCGGGTCATGCCCAGCACGGCGCCATTGAGATAAATGTTTTCACGGCCGGTCAGCTCCGGGTGAAAGCCGGTCCCCACTTCAAGAAGGCTGGCGACCCGCCCGCGCAAGCGCACCTCGCCGCTGGTGGGTTCGACGATGCGGCTGAGAATCTTCAGGAGAGTTGACTTGCCAGCCCCGTTGCGTCCGATGATTCCGACCACACCGCCCTGATCGACTTCAAAGGAAACGTCCTTCAGCGCCCAGAAGTCGTCCCGCGCTCGGTCCTTCTTACTATTTCGGGCCGAGCCAAGCCCTGCAACCCAGTTCCGAACCTCCTCGCGGATCGTGCGGTAGCCGTGCGCGCGCCCGCCGCCCGTCTGATGCTGCAGAAGGTAACGTTTGGACAGATCGTTGACACAAATCACGGGCATGCTCATGAGTCATTTGAAAGGCTTGGCCGGCAGAGTTGTGAACCAGATGCAAAATATGGGGGGCGCTGCTCCTCGTTCGGGGAACGGGGATGCAAAGCGGAGCCTTCTGCTCTCCCGCTGAAAGAAATGCCTGCCGTATGGTGGAGCCGAGTCCTCGTACATTTCAAATTCCTCGCAGGGTCTGGCGGCGGTAGTCACCGCGGCTGAAATACTTCTCAAGCCACACATATAAAATAATGAAAATATAGCGGCTGCCCATCTCGCGCATTTTCAGCTTCGCCTCTCCTGTCTTGCGGTTGCGCCAGGAGATCGGGATGGTGGTCCAGGTATAGCCGCGCACGATGGCCTTCAATGGCAGTTCCACCGTGAGGTTGAAGTGGGGGGCGATAAGTGGACGGCAGCCTTCGATCACTTCCCGGCGATAGGCTTTAAAGGCGTTTGTTGTGTCATTGAGATGGATGTGGAAAATGACCTTGATGAACAAATTGACCAGTCGGTTCATCACGAACTTCAACCTCGGATAATCCACCACCACGCCGTCTCTGACAAACCGGCTGCCGAACACGCACTCATTTCCTGCCACCAGAAGATCCCAGTAGCGGATCAAATCCTCGGGACTGTCGCTCTCGTCTGCCATCATTACTGCCACGGCATCGCCCTTCATGGCGTTGAGACCAAAGAGGATCGCCCTGCCAAAGCCGTGGGGGCCCGGATTGTTCAATGGGCGCAGGGATGGAATGGACTTCGACAGCTCGTTAAGCAAGGCCCAGGTGCCGTCCGTGCTGCCGTCGTTCACCACAAGGATCTCATGCGGAATGCCGCGCCCAGCAAGCTTGTCATGCACATGGCCCACAGTGACCCCAACGCTGCCCTCCTCATTGCGAGCCGGAATGACGATCGAAAAGAGGCTGGGGGGGGGATTCATGGAGACGAACTGCGACGTATCGTCCCATCACGGCATGTGCAAGCCGCGCACCCGAAAGTTTTTGTCACAATACGGGATTCACTTTGCGCGCGGCACCATCCCAGATAGCCCTGGAGTCTCTATGGAAAGCGCACCAGCCGCAGCGCCGCCTGCTTGGGAAGCATCGTGCCGAAGGACTTCGCCGCCATCATCCATTGCGATGGCTGCAGAGCCTGCGACGCCTTCGCCAAGAGCACACCACGTGCAGGACACATCCAGCTTGCAGGCTGCCTGGCCCATCCTCCACGCGAGTTCGTTGACCCCAAGGCCGAAGGCACCGATCCCCAATGGGTGCTAGCGCAAACCCAGCAGCTCTACCAGATCAAAGCTCGATTGCGGAATGTCCGTGCCGGACCCGCCGAAGGGCTGCAAACCCGTCAGCGGCACTGCCTGCCCATCTTCGAGTGCATCAAAAGCCCGCTCGAAACCCTGCAAGCCAGCCTCAAACGCCGCCAGCGCGGCCTCACGGGAGAAACCAGCACCTGCGCCCTCACCCAGTGGGCAAAGCTCTGCATGCTCCTGCGTGACGGCCTCGTGCAGACCGGCAACAACCTTGTCACGAACACGATCCTCCCTGGCGCCATCGGCAAGAAGATCTGGCTGTTCATGGGCGATGCAAAGAGCGGACAGCGTTCCACCACGTTCAACACAGTCATTGGCAACTGCCACCGCGAATGCATCGACACCACCGCCTGCCTGCCGAAACCAACCAGACGGTGCACTGCCTGACGCCCAATGCCTGGGCCGCCGAACAAAAGGCGAAACATTAAGCCCTGACTCAGGTAGTTTTGGCTCCAATACAAAAACGCCACCATCAGCCGCCCGGCTACGGGAACATGTTGATCGGACAGAATTCAACGATAGCATACTAACAGGCAGACCGCTATTGCTTGCTCCGTGATGGAGCGCGCCGCCAATAACAACCCCAGGACAAAGACATTCAACAAACTGAGGTCATGACACCATCTTCGCAACTCCAATCCCAAGGCTTTCTGTATGTGGCCTTTGGTCACAAGCACACTCAGGAAGCAATCATTTCTGTTGCATCGCTTAGGAAATTCAATCCTGACGCGAATATAGCGGTTGTAACCGATCAAGACATAGGAAGCTCGGAATTCAACCAGATCATCCGGGCCGCTGCCCCGGAACTCTCAGGAACGGGGAATTATCATGTGAAGATCGAAGGTCTTCGCCGTTCCCCGTTTGAACGCACGATATTTCTCGACACAGATACGGTGGTATGCGGGGACTTGACGGATCTTTTTCCATTGTTCGACAAGTTCGACATCCTTGTCACCCTCAACACCTGGAGGGTTGACAGAATTTTCGAGGAAGTCTGCGAGCCTTATTCTAGCGTGCCCAAACCATTCATTGCGTGCAACACAGGGGTCATCGGGTTTGCCGCGCGACCTGTGGTGGAAAGTCTTTTCGCCGCATGGGCGGAAAGAACGCGTCTTCAAATCGTGGAGCACAATGAGACGGCAGATCAGCCGTCGTTCCGCTGGGCCATCTATCATTCGTCCGCGCGTTTCGCTGTTCTCTCAAGCGCGCACAATTATTGTGCGTTCAATCCCGGTGTGTTGCCAGCCTATCAGACGCTCGCCGTGATCCATGATCGTCGCCCCCTGATGGCCTGGTATGCTGGCGTTATCAACAAAGGTACTTCAAAGCGCCCCCGGGTCGTTGGGCCTTTCTCCCTGCGCCTGTGGGTCGCTTATCGCGTCTATTCGGCGGCTGGCAAGGCGAGAAGTGCGAGGGCGCGGCTGCTTCGCTTGATGGACTGGAAATAATTGGCTTCGTCCCTCTCGTCCGCCCGCGGAAATTGACCCAGGAGTTCTGAGAGTCTGAAGTGCGCAAAGCGCGTGCTCAGGCACCCCGAAACGCAGGACGCACACGATGGAGAAAATCACCAAGAGTCTGCGCGAAACCCCAGGGCGCCCAGCCGGAGGCAAACGCGCCGGGGAAGCCACGAGGAAGATTACCACAAGAGATTGAATGTTTCGATCTTGTGACGTGAGGGCGGTGGACAAGTCTGCATCCCACCATGATTCCAACGCCTGCCCCCCTGACATCCATGTTTGATCCCGCAAATGGCATTCCCGAACATCCAAACACAGCGAGCCTCGACCCCAGGGCGAAAGATGCTGCCGATCTCCCTCCAGTAATTGCCAGCAGTTCGTTCCGGGCCGTTGTCGCGTCAGGAGCGGCGTTAATTGTCTGGATCGTGGCATTCACTTATCTTAAACTGCGCCCGGATCAGTTGCTCCACGCCAAGTACTTTTTGTTTAGCGACGGCGGCCAGTACCTTTGGGTGATTGACCGGCTCCGTCATGGCAGGCACCTGTTCACAGAAGTTCATTGGTATTACGGAGTGATTCCCTTGTGGGCATGTCAAGGATTTGCAGGCGCGCTTGGAAACTCTGCAGGGACCTTCGCCACCTACACGCTCACCTGCATGGCGTTGAACGTTGGCCTTGCGTGCTGGTGGTTGTCACGCTTGATGACGCTCAGATGGGCTGTAGCAGGCGTCCTTTTAAGTTTGGCCCCCTGGCTGGTGCGCAATATCGTCACCCCTATTCACGTGCCCTGGGAAATCACTGCGCTGTTGCTGCTGGCCATCGCATGGAAGCCCATGGGCGAGCGCGGCGTCATGCGCCAGATTGGGCTGGGTGCTCTCATCGTGTCGATGCTCATGATCAAGATCCCAATGTTTGTCGCAGGCGCAGTGACTCTCTTTGCAACTGATTTTGTGATGGAATTCCGCACTGACAAAATTGGGCGGATTGCTCGGAACTTCATCAGGCATTACTGGGCCACGGTGCTCACCTGTGTTCTTGGACTGGGGCTGTTTCTGGCCTGGATGTGGTGGATGACGGCCGGTGATGCTGGGATATGGTTTGATACCGTTCTTCCTCTTTACCAGCTCACTGCTTATGCCGCCTCATCGATGCCGCCCATCTGGCTGGACTGGCGGGGCGTGCCCTTTCTGTTGTTCAACCAACTGCCGCTTGCCACCGCCATCACCGGCACAATTGGGCTCGTGGCTTGGGCGCTGCGGCGACGCGATTGGAAGCGGCAAACTTGGATTGCCGGTGGCGGCATGTTCATGCCGCTGGCCTTATTGCTTTCCCCTCTGTCCGTGGTCCGGATCACGGCCCACTTTTATCAGTATTCCTGGATGGGATTCATCTCCCTGGCGATCTGTCTGCCACTGCTTCCGAAACGCACTCGGCTGGGGGCCGTTGCGCTTTTGTTGTTTTTTGCCTGTGCATTGCCCTACAAAATGTTTTCCCAGCCCAATAATTTGACACGCCACTCGCTCCCCAATGGTCAGGCATTGTGGTTTGCGGAGGAGGAGTCATCGAAGTGGGCTGGGATATACAATGCCTGGCAAACTCACATGGAAGAAGGGCGGAAATCCATGCTCGTCCTTTTAATTGGTGCCGGTTCCAATTTTTACGGGAATATTCCGCAAAACTTCCGCCAGTACTATTACTACCCCGGATTCATTCGCCGTTATGACCTGGACTGGCTGGCCGCACATCAAGGGGAGTTTTGCGGGGCGGTGGTCACCGGCAATCCAAAGCAGCTCGATGCCCTTGCCATGGGTCCAACGGAGCAGGCCATGCTTTACCTCGATCCGGGCTGGCGGGAAGATCGCATCAAAATTGGCACTCCCGACCGCGTCGGTGAGACTTGTTTGTTTCTCCCATTCGTACCGGAAAAGAAGCCGACGGAAAAGTAGCGCAAACGGTCAGCGCAAACTCTTGGAAAATCCCCACATCAATAAAGGACCGCATACTTAAAATCCCTCCCGGTTACCTCTCGTGGTCGGCTATGCTAACTCAGCCCAGGATCACCGCCATCGGTGGGCCCGCCGCCTCACGCAGCTTCTTGAGGAGTTCCCCTGCTGAGGTCCTTTGCGTTTCATGGTTTCTGATCACGCGCTTAGCACCCTTCGGACTTTCATATCATTCGGGTCAATTTTTGGGGAACAGACCGACCCCTCAACAACTCATTAAAACCCACGAAGAACCGAATAAATCCAGCCATCAAGTGAGCTGTGCATGACTCAAGAGAGTGAACGCTTCGATCTTGTGACGCGAAGATGGTGGACAAGCTTTCGTCCCGCGATGATTTTTGAATCCAAACACACAGCATTTATGTCTCTTGCCGCAAACGCCCCGCCCGATAGTGACTCCAGCCAAATGACGCTGGCTGCTGAGAAATGTTCTCCGGTGATTGCCAGCAATACACACCGGATGATCGTGGCCCTTGGAGTGGCATTGGTTGTCTGGGTCATCGCCCTCGCTTATCTCAAGCTTCGCCCAGACCAGACGCTCCACGCCGTGTTCTTTCTGTTTAGCGACGGCGGCCAGTACCTTTGGGTGATTGACCAGCTCCGGCAAGGCAGGCACCTGTTCACGGAAGTTCACTGGTATTACGGAGTGATTCCCTTGTGGGCATATCAAGGATTTGCACGCGCGCTTGGAAACTCTGCCGAGACCTTCGCCTTCTATTCGCTCACCTGCATGACATGGAACGCCGGTCTTGCTTGCTGGTGGCTGTCACGCCTGATGGCGCTGCGATGGGCTGCGGCAGGCGTCCTTGTCATTCTGGCGCCCTGGCTGGTCCGCAACGCCATCACCCTCATTCACGCCCCCTGGCAGATCACTGCGCTGTTGCTGCTGGCCATCGCATGGAAGCCCATGAGCGAGCGCGGCGTCATGCGCCAGATTGGGCTGGGTGCTCTGATTGCGTCGATGCTCATGATCAAGATGCCCATGTTTGTCGCTGGCGCGGCGACCCTTTTTGTGACCGATTTGATGATGGAATTCCGCGCTGACAAAATGGGGCAAATGGCCCGGAACTTCATCAGGCACTACTGGGCCACGGTGCTCACCTGTATTGTTGGGCTGGCGCTCTTTCTGGCCTGGATGTGGTGGATGACGGGGGAGGATGTGGAAATCTGGTCAGACACGGTGCTTCCGCTCTACATGGTCACCGCTTATGCTGCCTACGGCTGGCCTCCGATATGGCGCGAATGGCAAGGAGTGCCCTATCTAATTTTCTACCAACTGCCTCTTGCCACTGCCTTGATCGGCTCGATTGGGCTTGTGGCTTGGGCGCTATGGACTGGCGACTGGAAAAGGCAGCACTGGATTGCACGGGGCGGCATGTTCATGCCGCTCGCCCTCTTGCTTTCACCTCTCTCAGTGGTTCGTATGACAGGCCACCTTTATCAGTATTGCTGGATTGGGCTTATCTCATTGGCAATTTGTCTTCCCCTGCTTCCGAAACGCACGCTAAGGGCCTGCGTGGCGCTCTTGTTGGTGTATTTCAGTGCTTTGCCCTACAAATTCGTGCAGCGGAATTCCTTGATCCGCCACACATTGCCCAACGGCCAGGCACTTTGGTTCACCGAGGCCGAATTGTCGAAATGGACTGCCGTGTACAAGGCCTGGCAGGTTCACAAGGAGGAAGGTCGAAAATCCATGCTCGTCTTTGTAGTCGGCGCCGGCTCTTATTTCTACGGTGGTATTCCACAGAATTTCCGCCAGTACTTCTACTACCCCGGATTCGTGCGCCGCTATGATTTGGACTGGCTGGCCGCGCATCAAGGGGAGTTCTGCGGGGCGGTGGTCACTGGCAATCCAAATCGCCTCGATGTCCTCGCTCAAAATCCAACGGAGCACGCCATGCTTATGCTCGACCCGAGCTGGCAGGAAGACCGCATCAAAATAGGAACTCCTGACCGCGTCGGTGAAACTTGTTTATTTCTCCCATTCGTGCCGGAAATAAGATAGCCCGAGAAGAGTTCTACCGCATTCCTCTTTTGGGATTTGATGGCTGGCAAATGTACTTCGTCAGCAGCGCTGGAATCGTTAATTTCCGTGGTGCTCCCTGTGATGGGCAACCGAATCAAAGCGGAGCAACATTTGGCTGCCGCAGGAAATTGCGTCTCTATGCCACCCGTCACTTGAGCTGCAATTGATGAGACACACGTCATGGCAGTCGCCTGGAGAGATCATTTTTGGGCATAATAACAAGCATCCTTGGGCAATCACGGGAGCCGGTTTTTTTCGGCGGTGCCCAGCCGTACCCGGAGGGAGCGCACCGCCCCGGCAATCAATTGAAATGCTCTGGTGGGACGCAGGTCGATCAGCAATGCATGTGTATAGGCGCGCAAGGAACTCAATGCACAGCCTTGCAGGGAGAGAGGGAAAGCAGTGTCGCCCACAAGCCAGTCTGCCCGCTTGCGGGCAAACGCCGATCTTTCAGCCCGGCTGAGCTGCGGTCTCGCTTCATTTTCGACGGCGTCCAGGGCGTCGGACAAGCGCCAGCCGAGATCGAACCGGTCATTCCGGCTCGCGAGGGAGACTTCGTCCTGCCCTCGCGGTGCCATCTCCCAGAGAGGAGTTGGGACAAAAACAGCGCTTGGCGCGTGGCGGAAAATCACCCGCGCATGCTGTCCTGGCTCGTCAATCGTCCGCACGTGGGTGTGCCACGGCTCTACAACGCTCCGGTGGAAAATCACGCCCGGATTCGTGCTCAGCACGCTGGCGATGGTGATCATGCGGAGCTCCCTTGCATTGAGAAAGACCGGGGATTTGTCGCCCGTGACAAACATCCGCTCGATGGGCGTATCGCGAACAACGCAAGTTTCTCCAGCGATCGTCCTCGCGCGGGCGGCAATGCCAACCGGGCATTCGTGTTCACGCATCACCGCCAGCAATGTCGAAAGGAAGTCAGCATGCCACACATCATCGGAATCGAGACTGGCGATGTGCTCGCCTCGGGCGATCCGCAACCCGGCGTTCCGGGCTGCCCCAACTCCGTGGTTAGGCTGTTGAATCACTGTGATGCCAGAAATGCGCGCCAGATCACTGGCAGTACCGTCGGTCGAGCCGTCGTCAACTACGATGACTTCAATTCTAGGCCATGATTGTGCAAGAGCGCTACGAATCGCTTCAGTGACCACTGGCGCACGATTATAGGTCGGAATAATCACCGAAACCAGACCGGGTTCGAAGTCCTTTCGCCAGCTGTCGTCGAGATTGTCCATAAGTTCAGATGATCGCGAGGAAGGGGTCGACAACTTTGCGCAGGCTGATCTGCCCGCTGGGTGACCTCAAGCAGGCACTGTTTGAAGGATCCGCAATGTTTCCAAGGTGGCACAAGCTCTGGTGCCGCTGCGGGTCAGTGCATAGGTTGATCCTGGCCTGCAGGGCCGCGTTGTGAATTGACCTGCTGACCCGCGGCCGGGAATCAGGCAGAGCGGGAGGAGCAGCGCGCGAGTCCAATTTGGAAACCTTGCGCCACACCGCTTGGCGGCCGCTCTGCTGGCGGGCTTCGCCACGGCTACAGTCTGCGAGCTTCCGCCGTTGCCCGCCGGGGCAAAGGGCACAGGCAGGTCCTCCGCCGCTTTTTTGGCGGGCCAGGAGGAGAGCGAAGTCATAGCGAGACAGACCCATGAAAGAAACGTAGCGAGCCTTGTACCTGTGTCGGTTTCCCCTGCGCTTCAAGTCTGCCGATGTGACGAATTCTTTGATTTGTGCCAATTCCGATCGATCAGCCAATCGACCGTTAACCTGAGGAGTGTGGCAGGGCTACAGTTTGGTAATGACGTAGTCCCACGTCCACAGGACTGTTTCAAGAGCAGCATAGGCGCAGCAAGCATCAAGCAGGCCGTACCGCCTCCAGGGAACCAGCCACCTCGCCCATGACCGTGCCCGTCTGCGTGCCGCCGGTCGCCTCAGTAGTGGTGGAGCAGACGGCTGATCGGTCGGCAGCGCGGCGCTGGCGGGCTTCGGCACCAGCGCTCCCGAAGCCCTCACGCAAAGCTGCTGGTAGGCCGCTATGGCACCGATGAGCATGAAGAACTCGGGCTGATAGGAGCGGTTGATCAGCCAGCCGGAGGCGATATAAGCCAGCAGCAGGGCAAACAGCGCCCCGCGCAGCCTGTCCAACTGGGGGCTCACGCCATGATAAGACACCATGGTGCGCAGGCCGCAGCACAGCACGGAAAGATAAAGCATGAGCCCGGGCAGCCCGAGATCTCCGCCGATTTGCACATAGGAGCTGTGCGTGGCCTTGGGAACGACCTTGCCTTCCCACCTGATGCTGGCGGTAAATTGCTTGTAGCCCTCCCCGCTCACCGTGCTGCGGGTCACCCCACGAGCGATCTGCCAGACCATGACCCGCCCCACCACCCCTTCTTCGCTGCGCAAACTGGAGATCTCATGCATGCGCGGCAGCATCGAAAGCAGGCTGCCCCCGGCACCCAAGGTCAGGGCGACAACGGCGATTTTCAGCCACCAGGGTTTCCCCAGCAGAACGGAGAACACCAGCAATGCAGCCCCCACCACATAGGCGCCCTTGGACTGCGTCTCCCAGAGGCAGACGCATGCCATGGCTGCGGGAACGAGGGTCTTGAGCACCTTGGTGAACATCCCGCCCTTGCCCCTGATCACCCCAAAGTAGAGCAAAGGAAAAATGGTGATGAGGGTGTGCCCCAGGGCGTTCGGGTTGTTCAGATTCCAATGGTTCAACGCCAGCCGGCCCTTTTCCATGTCGGTAATTGCACGCGACTGGGTAAAATCAACCCCAACCAGGACCCCCAGGCCCATCACCGCCACACCACAGAGCGACCACCGCCACCACTTGAGGAAGCCTTCCAGCCTTTGCGGCGAGGTGAGGACGTGCAAGGTCAGAAAAAAGTAAACCAGCAGCGGCACCAGGTCGCCGATGATTGCGCCCGGCGCGGGGGCGGTCGCAATGATGTACACACCATACACCACCATGATCCATTCGTGCGGGGTGCGCATGAACCGCCAGGGAGCCCCCATGACCGAGTTCCGCTTTCGGTTCATGAGGCCAAGAACACCCAGCGCGATGACCGGCTTGATGACATTGAACCCCGCCATCCCAGGCAGCCAGTCCTGCGGATGGATGAAATAAAGCGTAAGCAGCAAGATGACCGCCGTGAACTCCATGTTTTCTTCGATCTAAGCCGTCCTTATCTGCGTTGATTCCATCGCGGCTCTGCCCCTGGACAAGCCTGCAAGCCGTGGCCAGGCATCAACCAAGAAGTGAATGCCTGCCCTGTACTGATGGGGGTGTTCCGTGGATGCGGGTGCCATGAGGATCAACATCCAAACTCAAACCAAAAACCATGCGAACCCAGCGGTTCTCTGGGGCAGTTCCGTCATATTCAGCAAGGCTGCAACGCACAAAACTGTCAGGTGCGGAATCTTCACACCACGCGCGGCCGCCACGTCGCGCGACAATCGCAGGCAACGCCCTTCGTGCCAAGAATGTAACGTTTCGGAGGGGTGCATCGCCACCCGCTCGCACTATGCATCGGCACAGGACGCGGATGAATCTAGCAGCACCAAAGAGACACTTGTGGGTGATCAAACGCCGGCTCAACGAAGCTTTGCGCTACAGCCATGCCTTGCGCCATGGGCACGGCCATGCGCTATGGGCAAGGTCGCGACTGGCTCGCTGGCCCGCCGAGCACTTGAGCCGCTTGTGCTCGGCCTACGCCCAGCTTGGTCCCGGCGTGGCGAGGCAGAGCATCAGCGCGGAACTTGCCCCCTGGATCGACGGACCCCGCGCCGGCATCTGGCGGGAGAAGCTGATCGGCAGGGAGCGCCATGCCTCCGCCATCAAGGCCCTCGGTCACGGTTTTGTCTCGCGAACGGTGATGGTCAAAGCACCCGGAGAGAATGGTGAAAAGGGCGTGCTGATCACCTACTTTGAATACAACTTTCAGCGGTTGCTCGACGGCATCGCGGATTATCGCGAGTTCTCGGACCGGTACTCCGTGATCTATTCGACAAGCTGGTCGCCCACAAGCTACCACCTGCTCGCCAACCTGCTGGCGGAGACCCCCGGCCCCGTCTTTGTCCAGGCCTGCAATTATGAGGAGGTGCCCGGGCTGAATTCCTTTCATCCCCGGGTGCGGTGCCTCGAAACCCTGCCCTGCGACTGGCTGCAGCCGGACCTTTACCGCCCAAGGCCGTTCGCAGAGCGCGACATCGACATTCTGGTGGTCTCCAACTGGGCGCCGTTCAAGCGCCACTGGGCTCTTTTCAATGCGCTGCGTGATCTGCCGGAGAACCTGCGAATCGTCTGCGTGGGACAGCCGGAAGTGGGGCACAGCGTGGAAACGCTGCGAGCGATGCAGCGCCTGCTGGGCGCGAAGCAAGACATTGAGTTTCTGCAGAGCATTCCCATTGAAGAGGTCACCGATCTGCAATGCCGGGCCAAGGTCAGCGCCATTTTCAGCAGACGCGAGGGCTGCTGCGTCGCCGCCACTGAATCGCTGATGGCGGGCGCCGCGCTCGCCTTGGTCAAGGGAGCGTGCATAGGCCCGCTCGCCTATGTCAACGACCGGACCGGCTTTGCCCTGGATGATCACCGGCTCGCCGAGGGACTGCGCACGGCGCTCGCCCATGCTCACGAACGCAGGCCGCGCGAGTATGCCGTCGAACGGCTCTCCTGCGAGGTCTCCGCCCAAAAGCTCAACGACCTGCTCAAGCGCGAGGCAGCCGCCGAAGGCCGCCCGTGGACGCGGGACATCCACACGCCCTGCTGGCGTCCTTACCCCCGCCTGCTGGAGCCGGCGGCCAAAACCGAGCTGCAGCCCGCCTACGACGAGCTGCACCGCCGTTACCCTGCCGTGTTTCCAGACCACCTTCTGGACACGAGCCACCTATAGACCCCATGAGACCCGCCAGCGACTGCGCCATCTGCCACTCCCCCAGCATTGAGCGGGTGCCCTATGACAATCACGAGCGCAAGTTCAACACCACGGTGCTTCGTCACCATCTGGGAGCCATGCTCCACAAAACCGGCGTCACCAGCGAATGGCTGACCCATCGCCTGCTGTTCTCGCCCACGCAAAACATCGTGCGCTGCCGCCAGTGCGGCTACGGTTGTTACGAAAGAGACTTCTCTCCTGGCGAACTGGAGCGCTATTACGGGCGGCGCTATTTCCTCGCGGGCGGCCTGCCGGAGGAACAGTGGGATGACTTTGGCTACGTGGACCAGCACTTCAAAACCCGCGGCCAGTGGGCCTTTGTCTCTCCCCATCTGGACCGGTCATCAGAGATCAGGATGCTCGACATCGGCGCCGCTGCCAGCCGCATGTCACGATTGATCAAGCACCACCTTGGAGACCGTGTCGAATGTGCGGTGGTGGAGCCTGGAGAAGGCTGGACCGGCTACTATCAGCATCACGGCATCCGTGTCGCCGGGCGTTTCTTCCCATGCCCGGACGAGCAACAGTACGACTATGTCCACACCTCGCACTGGCTGGAGCATGTGGAGCGGCTGGAGCCCGTCCTCCAGGGGCTTCGCGACCGCACCCGCACCGGCGGCCTCTGTTTCATCGAGGTGCCCAACTGCGACGCCACCTACTTCGCCCGCGCCTTCCCGGACGCCCCGCACATCCACTTCTTCACCGCCGCTTCGCTGCCACTCGCCATGAAGCAGCATGGCTTTGAGCCTGTCCAGGTGGCGGAGTGCGCCATGCCAAACCCTGAGTACTTCCACTTTCGCTACCGCACCGACAGCCTGACCGAAGACGAACGCCTGACCGTCGAGAAGACGGAGTCGTCCATCGAACAAGTGCCAGGAGGCAGCCTCCTGCGCGGCCTCTTCCGGGCCGTGGCCTGACCTCTTACCCCATGAAGCGCCTCCTCTATTTCGTCGATCTGGTGCCGCGCGTTCCAGTGGGCGGCACCATCTGGCTTACCGCCCTGGCGGCACCGCTGCTCGCCTGCGGAGTCGAGCTTCATGTGGTGCTCTCCGGCGACGCTTATGAAAAATTCGTGCGCGAGTTTCAGGACAACGGCGGGAAGCTCATCATCGAGCCGGCCATGCGACACAAATTTGATGCAGCGGCGGCACGACGCATCCTGGAGCAGATACAGCCAGATGCCGTGTGCTTCATGTTCTATCCCATGCTTTCGCGCCCCGTGCTCAAGGCGGCGAGCTTTCCCTCGGTCAGGAGGGCCTATTACATCGACCAGAGTTCCAAACCACTGCAACAGCAGTCGGGCTTGAAAAAGCTGTTTGTAACTCTACGCGGCTGGCTGATGGGCAGGCGCTACAACACCATCATCACCGTCTCCGACTTC
The DNA here is from genome assembly GCA_903854655.1 of uncultured Verrucomicrobiota bacterium. GTDB lineage: Bacteria > Verrucomicrobiota > Verrucomicrobiia > Verrucomicrobiales > Verrucomicrobiaceae > CAINXC01. The sequence goes on from CAINXC010000045.1 coordinate 21,078, forward strand.
AAGCGCGGCCGCCTTGTCCAACGGCTGGGATTGCCAGCCAGCCGCATCCACCGCATCTACAACGGTGTGGAAACCTTCAAGTATGACCACCCGCCCGCGAGCATCGCGGCCGATGCGCCCCTGCTTTACGTGGGACAAATTGCGGACTTCAAGGGGGTGCCCACGCTTCTGACGGCCTACCGCCAGTTTTGTCAAAGCAGTCCGGACGCCCCCTGCCTGCACATCGCAGGGGATGGCCCGATGCGCGAGGAATTGGAAAAGCGGGTGCAGGAGTGGGGGCTTGCCGACCGGATCAAGTTTTTGGGCCAGCGCGGCGACGTGCCGGAGTTGATGATGTCAGCACGGCTGATCCTGATCCCGAGCGAGTGGGACGAGGCCTGCGCTTTCGTCGCCATCGAGGCCATGCTCGCAGGCCGGCCTGTGATCGCTTCGGACGCTGGTTCTCTGGCGGAGCTGCTGGGAGACAACGGCATCACTCACCGGGCGGGAGACGCGGCCGAACTTGCGCAAAAGCTGGAGGAATGGCTGAAACCAGAAAGCATCACCGCGCTGGAGAGCCGCGCCGCAAATCTGAGACAGCGGGCACTTGCCGAATTCAACCTGGACAAAATGGTCACCCAATATGCGAACCTGTGGGCGGAGGTCGCTGAAGCCTGAGCCCGTTCATACCGAGAACCACCTCCACGGTCACTTGTTCGTCTGATTCTAGGTGGGAAGGATCGGAAGGAACAGGTCGCGCTCGTCAATCCGGTCCGTCGACGTCGCACGGGCGCAGGAACCCGGGGTAACAGTAGTACTTGGGGATGTTTTCTGGAAAGCACCCATAAGAATGCCCTTGAACAGTTGGAGTGCGACTTGTTGGGTTTCGCAGAGTGTGGACACGCCCACACGAAAATTTCCATAGCCGCTCGCGAAACCAGTTGATCAAGAATTATTAACTTTCATCCGCCTGTTCATGCGTAAGCGCTGGGCCGTCGCTCGCATCCACCAGGCCCTCCATCACCATGCCAGCGATTTCGGCCTGCTTGTCGATGTGATAGCGCCGGATCGTCGCCCGGCTCTCCTCCGGGAGGCCCCAGGCGTTTTGCTCCCAGCGGAGCAGCATGAGACGCAACTGTTCCGCAATGCCTTGCACATCATCCGGCCGCACCACGGGGAGCAGGCAGTCCTTCATCACATCGGCGGTTTCACTGTCTTCAACGGCCAGGCCCAGGATCGGCTTCTGAAAGGCAAAGTACTCGAACAGCTTCGTGGGCATCGACGTGCGATCATAGGGCACCACCAGGAGAACATCCGCCTCGCCCACCCGTTGCTGCGCCTGGGCGAAGGGCATGATCGGCTCCAGCGACACCACGTCGGCAATGCCAAACCGGTCCACCAACGGCTGGTGCTCCATCGTGTCCGGCCCCACACAGCTAAGCCTGAACCGCCCCGCCAGAGAGCGCTCCCGATGCAGCACGGAGATCGCCTCGAACAGCCCCTGGGGGCCGCTGATGCCGGGGTAAAAGGCGCCTGCATGAATCATGCGCAGCTCCCCGACGCCTGTGCGGTGCGCATTCGCCACGCCCGCCGGCAGCGTCTCATAGCCGTGCCGGATGAGCGTGGCCTTGTCGCGAAGCGTCGGCTCGTAGCGCGCCAGCGTCATGTCCGCCGCCCGCTTTGCCACGAACAGAAGCGCGTCCACCCACTTCATTTCCTCCGCCTCCCGCGCCTCAATGGCGCGCCACTGCCTGGCGGTGCGGTGCTCCCGATACGGCAGGGCCGCCCACAGATCACTAAAGTGCGCTATCCAGGGCACCTTGAATTCTTGCTTCAGCCGCATCGCCACCACGGCGCTCACGTGCTTCGGCTGGCGGGAATAAATCAGGTCCGGCCGATGCTCCCGCATCCAGGGGCGGATGCGCCTCAGCGCCGGATACTCCCAGCCCAGGTGAATGTCCGAAACACCCAGGGCGACGAGCATCCGGTACACCACCTTGCGCAGCCGGGGATGGCGGCCCAGAAGCCCCTCCGGGCTGGCGACCCGGATGATCTCCATGTCCGGCGGCAGCCCCTCAAGCAGCCCCGGGTCTGCCTTCAAGTTCCAATGGCGCTCCGTCGTCGTCAGCACCGTCACCTTCCAGCCCCGGCGATGAATGGCGAGCGCCCACATGCGCATCAGCACCGAGTCAGGCCCGAGAATGGGCGGAAAGTTGTGGGACACGATCAACACGTGCCGCTGCGGCTGGGGATCAGAATGCATCAAGAAGGGGGTCGCAGAATGGGCCCGCCTGCCGGTGCCTCAAACCAACCTTTTCGTCACAACCGCCCGCTTGCCGGGCTCCCGCTGCTCTTCGGGCCGCTTCCGGCAATAAGGGAGGCTCCCTCCCACCCTTTTTTCAACGGCTTGGGGAAGCCCTGAAAAAGGACTCCCGAATCCAGGCCGCCAGGCGTTGACGGGCGGCGCGGAGGTCTGACAGGCTGGTGATGTCTTTGGAACCGACCAAACCCCGGGCGCAAAGCTGGATGGAGGCGACGGGGCCCAGCCAGGCCACCTTGAGACCATGCTTGCGGGCGAGACGAAACGTGACATGCGCGAACTCACCGTCACGGGTGTGCCCGTTGCGCCGGTAGCTGAACGGAAAGCGGAGCCGTTTGCACAGGTGGCCGCGCCGCACCTGAGCGACCGCCCAAGCATAGTCCTCGGCGGTGGGGGCCGCTTCGTCGAAGGGCATCTGCTCCCACAGGCTGCGGCGGAACATGCCCATGCTGTTGCTGTAAATGGAGCCAAATTTGAGGCCCTTGGCGCGCAGTTCATTCCAGTCGATCGCATCGCTGTAGCAGGGATCATCGTCCCACCTGCCGCTGACGCAGGCGGTGCAGGGATCGCTCATGGCCTCCACCATGGAGGCGAGAGTGCCGGGCGACTCCAGCACGGTGTGCGAGCTGAGCACGAGCACCAGGTCGGTAGGGAGCTGGCGCACGCCGAAATTGAGGACCTTGGAATGCTCGTAGCGGTCGCTCCAGCAAACCACCCGCCCGCCCGCAGCCTCAATCAGGCTGCTTGAGCCATCCATGCTGCCGCTGTCAACGCCCAGGATCGAGTCCGGTTGCAGCGTCTGCTGCTTCAGCGCCTCCAGCACGGCGGGCAGGGTGTCCGCAGAATTGGAGAATCGAATAAGAACGCCGAGGGAGGGGTTCATGGCTGAAGGGCGATGCCGAAATCGAGGGAGGGCGCGTGTTGCTCGCAAAGGGCCTGCAGGGTGCCGGCAAGCCGCACACATTGCGAATCAAAACTGGCGGGAGCGAGCTTGCCCTTGTCCGCCACGAAAATGGGGTGCACACCGGACGAAGCCCAGGGCCGGAAGGTTCGATACAAATAGGAGGTGACCGGCTTGGTGAGGTCGCGCAATGCGTCGCGCGACTGCACCATCAACGCAGCGAGGATGATGCGAATGGTTCCAGGGCTGATGGTGCGCGGTGTCACGGGCATTGTGGCTTTGAATGGCGAATCGCGGTCTCCGGAATCAGACGGTTGCAGCCTTGTTTTCGCAGGGGCGTGCGACAATAACGACACCGAAGGCGACGAGCATCGGCAGCGACGGCCTGAAAGCGGCGAGGGGGCGAAGCGCTGAAAATGCTTTCATGGACCACAGTATGGCTCCGGCCCATGCAGGACACCACTCCCGCAGTTGAGGGGAAAGCATTGCAGGACGATGGTATAACGTTTCCTGCACGATGATGGACCTGATCAAAATACTCCTGGCGCTGGTCGCATACGGGGCCTTCGCGCCCTGGTTTGGCGGGTGGCTGGCGACGCGCCGGAACTGGCAGCGCGGGGTGTTTTCATTGATGCTGGTGTTGACGGCGGTGCGCCCTGGAAACTTTATGCTGATGATCGGCAGCATCGAGACCTACCGAGGTCACACCAAAGGTTTTGAGATCTCCCTCATCGAGGTATTCGCCCTGGCGCTGATCTTCGCGGTGCGCAGCACGCCGGTGCCGGGCCGCGCCAGGCTCCCGCCCGGCCTGGGGCTCTACCTGCTGTGGTGCAGCATCGGTCTGGTTTCCGCCGTCGGCAGCTATGAGCCCCTTTACTCGCTGATGTCTGCCTGCCGGTTCCTCAAAGGTGCGCTGACCTTCACCGGCGCGGCCTTGTACCTGAGGGACGAGGAGGACCTTCGCTGGCCGCTGGGCGCGCTTGCAGGCGCCGTGTTCCATCAATCCCTGCTCTGCTTGAAGATGCGCCTGCTCGACGGCTCCTGGCAGGTGAAAGGGTGGTTTGAGCACCAGAACCCCATGGCCATGTGGTGCTACATGAGCGCCGTTCCCATCCTGGCCCTGGCGCTGTGGCCCAAGGTGAAAGGACCTCTTTTGTGGGTCTGCTTTGCAGGCTTCGGCGGCGCGGGCCTGTGCATCTTGCTGTCGGTTTCACGCGCCGCCCTCATGGCCTACATCGTGGGCGCGGTGATCGTGCTGGTGATGGCGTGGCTCCGGGGTTTCAGCGTGCGTGTGGCGGGTTTTACCCTGATGGGGGCCATCGGCGCGGTGCTGGTGTTCTTCTTCGCGCTCAACTCCTTCCGCGCGCGGCTGGACGAGGTGAAAAACAGCAGCCAGGTGGTGGAGCTGGACTTGCGCGACATCCTGAACAAGCAAAGCTCCGCGATGCTGAAGGACCACCCCCTGGTGGGCATCGGCTGGAACAACTTCGGCATCGCCAACAGCCGCCCGCGCGGTGATCTCTACAGCGACATTCTGGAGCAATGGGACAAAGAGCGCGGATACACGATCTACGACGAGAACTACTACGCCAACCCGCTCACCGAAAGCCTCTACTGGCTCTGGCTGGCGGAAACCGGCTGGCTGGGCTTTGGCAGTTTCCTGCTGTTCGAGGCCGCCACGCTCTGGTTCGCCCTGCGCAATGCCATCGCCAGGCGCGGCACCCTCATGGGCGCCGTGGCCGCCGCCCTGTTCGTGAGCCTGACCATCTGCTACCTCCACGGCACGGTGGAGCGCATCCTCACCCAGACCAAGAACCTCTCGCACTGGCTGATGCTCGCGGGCATGGTCGCAGGCATGGAGATGAACCGCCGTGCAGCGTTGAAGTTGAAAGCCTGCTGAAAGAGTTCGCAGCCGCTCAATTCACCGGAGGAAAGCCCATGGGCACGCCCCAGGAGGGCTTCTCCGGCCGCTGCTTCAGCAACCAGCGATACACCTCGGTGATCTGCAACGCCTTGGCCTGCCATGTGTAATATTTCCTCACATGCTCCTGCGCCGCAAGGCCCTGCGCCGCCAGGGATGCAGGATCATCCGCCAGTTTTGCCAGCAGGGCGCGCAGATCATTGATGATCTGTTCCCGGCTTTGCAACGAAAGTACAAAGCCGGTGCCCGGCGGCACGAGTTCCGGCGGACCGCCGTGGTCGAGCACAATGGGCGGCACGCCAAGCGCCATGGCCTCCAGGACCGCGCCGCCGCCAAATTCGCGGATGCTGGGAAACCCGAGCACGTCGCTCTGCTGCAGCCGTGGCTGGAGCAGTGAATGATCGATCCAGCCTTCCAGGCGCGTGGCGGCCTGGATCTGCTCGCGCTCAACGATGCCCTGCAATCGCTGCCTCTCAGGGCCGTCTCCGATGATGTCCAGAACCACGCGCCCCTCGCGCACCAGCGGTGCCGCAGCCTCCAAAAGCATGTCCACTCCCTTGAGAGCCACCAGACGCCCGACAAACGCCACGCGGAGAGGCCCTGGTGTCCGCTCCGGCTTGGGCGTCATGGTGAAGCGTCCGGTATCGATGGCGTTCTCCGGAATAAACACGCATTTGTCATGCAGGGCGGCGGGCATCTCCCGCAACGTGGTGCGCGATCCGGTGATGATGGCGCTGGCTTTCTCGCGTGTGCTGCGGCTGCCGGGCAGCAGGCGGTACAGGTTGCGCAGGCGGCCCGCACCGTCCTTCTCGAGACGGCGCACATCGTCGAACCCCTTCGGCCACGGCACGCCGCCGTTCAACGGGCCGATCACCAAAGGCACGCCAATTCCGGCCAGGCGGCCCGCCATCCAGCTCGGCGTGGTGGGCGAAAGGGGCAGGATGCGGTGCACCACATCGAACTCGCCCGCCTTGAGACGGTCGCCGAAGGTGTCCCACACCGCACGCTCAAAGAGGGGGTAGGTCAGATTGGAGAAGATGGCGTACAGGCTCCAACTGAAATTCCCCTTCCGGCTCAGCAGATTGGTCAGCCGCCAGGCGAGGGTCTGGGAGCGGCGAGTGTCGATGGCGGCGAAATCACGACCTTCCACCAGCCCGGCGCGCACGAAGTCATCGCGGTTGCGCCACTGCGTGACGATGTGCGCATCAGTGATGCCAGCGACGGCTTTCACGCAGGACCAGCCCACCAGCGAGGCGCTCGTCAGCGCAGGGTTTGCACCTTCGGCAATGAGAAGCGGTCGCAGACGGCGGGTGGTTTCCATCTCAGTTCGCGCCATTGATCAGGTTCACAGGAATGTTGGCCGGCGCCGCCGTGGCGGCAGCATTGCCCTCCCTGGCGGCGACTACGCGCACAAAGGTGTTCACCGCATCGCGGCCCATGTCGTTCGCCGACATCTGGCCGGCACCGGGAACATAAATAATGTCACCTGGCTGCAGCCGGATGTTGGTCGCCTTGCCGTTGACAATGTCACGGGCATTTACAGTTGCGATCTTCGGATCGGTCAGTGAACCACGAATGACGCTGACCCGGCTCAGATCGGCGTCGGGCCTCAGGCCGAGGCCCTGGCCCAGGGCGGCGATCAGATTCATCTCGCTCATGAAGCCTACAGGACGAGTCTGGGTGACGGCGCCGAGCACATAGACCTCGTTGGTGAGCGAGGACGGCAGGTAGATGAAATCGTTGGGCCGAAGGTAGATGTTCTGGCCCAGATCACCTCCATGAACAAGCCTTTGGAAGTCCACCGGAAGGGTGACTCCGTTGCGGATGACAAAGCTGTGCTGAAGATCAGCCAGCTCCTCCGTGGAGCCGCTCATTCGCGAGGCGAACAGGCCGCCGGCAAGCCCGATGGCATCGAGCACGCGCAGCGGGCGCTTGAGTGGATAGATGCCGGGCTGGTTCACCCGCCCCAGAACCCAGATGCGCTGGCTCACCGCATCCACCACGGTCACGCTCACCTGCGGATGCTTGTAGTATTTCACCAGCTTTTCTTCGAGCTGCTTTTTCAGTTGCTGCGTGGTGAGCCCCCCGACGTCGAGACCTGGAAGCAGGTTGAAATACAGCTTGCTGTCCGGGGTGACAAAGGTTTCGGCCCGCGAACCAGTTTCGCCGAGGATCTCGATGTCGAGCTTGTCACCGGGCCCAAGCTTGAAGGCATCCTTGGGTTCCTGGAGATACTGCGGCGGGACGGCGCTGCGCGACGGGCCTGACGTGAAGCTGGGATCAACGGTGCCGGAATCGTTGCGCATGTCGAACTTCGGCCCCTTGTGCAACGCGCAGGAAGCCAGAAGCAGGCCCAGAATGAGGGGCAGGAGCGGGAGGATCTTTTTCATGGAATGGCCTGCTGCAATGTCTCCGATTCCACGCCCGGTCTCAATCCCCCCAAGTGGGGGCTGCGCAGCGGGGTGCCCGGCTACTGGGTGTGCTCCAGGTATTTGATCACCGCCTCAGTTCTCGATCTCACATGAAGCTTCTGGTACACCGCCTTCAGGTAGTCGCGCACGGTTTCATAGCTCAGGGACAAATCATGGGCGACCTCCTTTGGAGCCATGCCTTTGGCGAGGCGCTCAAGGATCTGGCCTTCGCGTGGAGTGAGGCCAGGCACCTCCTTTTTCTCCGCCGGTTTCGCCGGCTCCTGGAACGACTGGATCAGGAGCCGGGCGATGTCCTGGCTCAAGGGGGCGCCGCCTTCGCTTGCCTGGCGGATGCCAACGGCGATCTCGGCCGGCCGGGCGGACTTGAGCATGTACCCGTGGGCTCCCGCGCGCAGCGCTGCAAAGACCTTGTTCGGATCATCATGAATCGTCAGCACAATGAAGGCGGTGGTGGGCATGCGCGGCGCCATCTGCTTGATCATCTCGATGCCGGACACGCCTGGAAGCTCCAAGTCCACAACAATGACATCAGGCTTGGCCTTAAGGAGTGAAACCGCCGCTTCCGCACTCTCGAAGGCGCCGGCGAACTCAAATCCATGATCCTTCTTTTGGATGAGCTTTTCGAGAAAGAGGCGCAGCGTTTTGTCATCCTCCACCACGGCCACCCGCAGGGTGCGGCGGAGCTTTGGGGCCGTTTCAGTATCGGGTGGCGGTGCGTGCATGCGGCAAATAAACTACGCTCGTTGCCAACTTGCGAGGACTTACTTCAGGCTTGGCAAGAATGCCTCTTTGATGAACGGCCCAACGTTCGCGGTGGTCCACCCGGACACAGCGCCTTGCAAGAACGCATTGACAGCAAAACCGAGCAGTTCTTCGGCGCGCGCCCAGGGCTTGTCGGCGATGTAAACAATGTCCTTCGGCTGCAATCGGAACCCCTTGGCACGAGCAGCCAGGAGGTCGTCCATGTTCACGACAAAGCTCTCGGGCTTTTCCAGGGAGCCGCGCACCACAAGCACCCGCCGGGTGTAGGCCTTGGGGGAGAATCCGCCGGCCTGGGCGATGGCGCTGTGCACGGAAGTGTGGGCCAGCAGACCCTGGGTGCCCTGCATCTTGACATTGCCAAGCACATAGATCTCGTTCGAATTGGCCGAGGGGAAGTAAAGGTAGTCGCCCGCCTGCACCAGGATGTTTTGCGTCATGTCACCATGCAGAAACAGCGCCTCCAGGTTGATGGGCATGCGCGCGGAGTCACGGACCAGGAAACTGCGCCCCAGATCTGCAAGCTCCACCGTGTTTTGCTGGAACAGCCCGGTCTCCAGCCCCCCAGCCTCCGCCACGACCTCCAGGACGGTGAGCGGCCGGTCAATATTGACCGCCCCCTTCTTCACCACCTTGCCGAGCACATAGACCTTGCGGCTTTGAAACGTCTCCGGCGTCACCACAATGATCATGTTCTTGTAGTAGCGGCGGAGCTCGGTGTTCAGTTGCTCGCGCAACTGGTCGATCGTCAGCCCGGCGGCCTGGATGTCCTGTGCCTGGAGATAGGTCAGTTTTCCATCAGCACCCACCCCCACCCCGCTGCGTGCGTACTCGGGGTAGCCTGCGGCGCTGATGTTGACCGCATCGCCCGGGCCGAGCACGACGGATTCAGCCTGGGCCATGCCGGCACCGCACAGCAGGAGGCAGGCGGTCGCGGCAGCCAGCTTGTTCAAGGGGCCGAAGCGGAACTTGGGCGCCTGGTCCAGCAAGGCGCCCACCAGCCTGCAACCCGCAGCACGATAGGTGCTGAGCTTCGATTGCGTTTCATCAACCAACGCCTGCTCGCTGCGGCCGATCCAGAGCAGGTTTGGCAGCCGTTCGGCAACAAGCAGGGTTTCCGCCCGCTCAGGGGCCGTCAACTGCACCAGGACGATGGATCCGCGCGCCTGCGACCACACACCCAGGGCCCGCAGCCACTGCTGGCGCTGTTCATGCGTCCAGCGCCACTCCGGGTCCAAGGTCAGATGGACGACCTGCTCGGGGGCGTTCCCGATCTGGCGCAACACGGCATCGGTGTCCTCGACGGCTTCGCGCAAGGGCATCAAGGTAGAAGCAGGTCCGCCATCCGCCACCAGGATGACAGACAGCCCCCGGCTGGCGGCGGCTTCGGCCAGCAGCATGGGCATTCGCGCGCTGTCCGGTGCATCAGAGGTGAGCAGGCCGCAAACAGTCGCGCCTCCGGTCGCTGGCATGAGCAGGCGGGGCTGCAATTTGGTCCACGTGCGGAAGGCCCAGTCGGCCGGATCGCCCTCGTTCAGGATGCCAAGGGAACCCAGCACCGGCAGGCCGGTGCCGCGCTTGAGATCCGCCACGGTAAGCACCCGGCGGTCGGCGACCGTCAAGAGCGAAAACACCAGGCCGATGAGTCCCGCCGTCGCCGCGAAGCCTCCTGCGCACAACATCATCAGCTTCTTGGTCGGTTTCTCGATGACCACGTCCTGCAGGCGCGCCATGGCGAGCAGACGGAACGACCCCTGGGCGTTCTCCTCCTGCATCGAGGCCTCGCGCTGGCGCGCCACGAGCAGCATCCGGCTGGTTTCCAGCGCCTGCTTGCGCGACTTGATGCGGGCATATTCGAGCGCTTTGCGCGGCAACTGCTCCAGCTTGGTGTTCAAGCCGGCGCGCACGTCGAGGAGCTTTTCGAGTTGCTGGCCCAGCACCTGTTTCTCAGAGCGCAGTTTCACCAGATCCAGGTACATGCTCTCCGCCACGCTGCTTTCCCCCGCCTTTGGCGGCGCGTCAAGAAGGCGCGGCTTGTCACCCGCTGCCGCCGCCTCCATGGCTTTCACACGGCCAGCCGCCTCCATGACCGAAGGATGTTCATCCGTGTAACGGAGCTGCAGTTGCGCCAGTTCCTCGCGTGCCTGCTGCAGTTTTCCGGCGGTGGGACTCACCTTGGAAAGCTCGCTCTCGATGCCGCCGATCTTCAAATCCAGCGTCTCATGCTCAAGCCGCGTGGTTTCGTACTTCATGCTGAAGCTCGCCATCTCGCCGAGACAGGCTTCCATCTGCTTGTCGGCATCCACGAGCTGCTCACGCTTGCCATAGGCGAGAAGCTGCTCGCTGACCTTGATCAACTCCTCATCCACGCTGGCGGTCTGGGAGGTAAGGAAACGGTTCATTTCCGAAGCATCGTGCTGTTGAATGTCACGCGTGAGGAAGAGCACTTCCTCAACGTAGGCTTTCAGCATGGCGACGGCGGTTTCGGCGTCTTCATCCGAGTTCATCGCCACGCGAATGATGTCCGTGTTGCGTTCGGGCGTGATTACCAGGCCGGATTTCAGCAGGCTCTCGCTGAATTTCCCGCCCAGGCGCTGGCTGGTCTTCTCCATCAGCGCGGCGCTGCGCATCAACGCCGTAAGGGTGGGAATCGCCAGCTCATGGGGTTGATAGGGGTCGCCGCTTTCCGACTGGCGGAAGGCTGCAGCCGGCGCCTGCTTGATGATCTGGGCGACGGCGGTGTGATGAGTCTGGAAATGCTTCCTGCCGACGTAGCCCACGAGCCCGGCCACCACGAGCCCCGCAAGAAGCATCAGCCAGGCCCGGCGGTACAAAGCATCGATGATACGCAGCGGATCGAAAGGCAGAGAAAACCCAGGTTTTGACGAGGCGGGATTCTCCGCTGGTGGCAGGGAATTCTCCAAGGGCGGCCCCAGACCCACGACCTCTGACGGGCTGATGGCGATGGAGGAGACGGCAGCCAGCTCGCCGCGCTTGCGTCGAAGTGCGCTCAGACTGAAATCGGAGCCGGGATTCATCACAGCGATCCGGATTGCGTCGCCATGGCCTGGTTCCGTTCCAAATCATGGGCGATGGTCGCAAGATGGCTGGTGGTTACATGTGCGGCCCCGCTCAACCATCCGTATTCCAGGGCGAGCTTGGCCAGACGGTTCACCTCGCGAGGCACACCACGGGTGAGGCGGTGCAGCAAGGCAACGGCTTCCTGGCCAAACACCTGGCCGTTCGGATGTCCGGCCACGTGCAGCCGGTGCGCCAGATAACCCGCAAGGGCCTCGGCGGGCAACGGCCCCAGGTGATACCGCAGGCTGATGCGTTGATTGATCGCCGGGGCCGCCTCGACCAGAGGCCTGGCGCCTGGCTGACCAATGAGGATGACGGTGATAAGATTGCGGCCACCGCCGTTGAAGTTCGTAAGCCAGCGAAGCTCGCTCAGCGTCTGGCCGGGCAGGTCCTGCGCCTCGTCCAGCAGCAGCACCACCTGCTTTCCAGCCTGGGCCTGGGCTTCCAGGAGTTGCTGAAGCATTTCCAGACGTCCCAGCTTCCCGCCGGGGAAAGCCGTGTCCGGCGTCGTGAGGCGGCCAAGTATGGAGAGCACCAGCTCATCCATCGTAAAGCCGCAGTTCTCGATGGTGACGATCCTGAACTGCGTCGCAGGGAGCTGATGCTGCAACATGGCGCGGACCATGGTTTTGCCGCAGCCGATTTCGCCTGTAAGCATGCCCAGGTTCATGCTGCCCTCCTGCACGAGGTACAGAAGACGGTCGAGCGCCTCCATGTGCTGCTCGCTGCGATAGAAAAAGCGCGTATCCCACGGCGCCTCAAAGGGGCGGGTGACGAGTTTCCAGTGCTGAAGAAGTTCGGACATGGCAGTTGGGGTGGAGAACACCGCTACCCTATCTCCCGGCAGCCGCCCCCACCACCCCCTCAACTGGAGGTTGATTTCCCCCCTTGCCAGCCTTCGTCAGTTGGCTGGGCGCCCGCTTTTTTCAGCACTGGCATCACGATACACGCGCATCACCTGTGCGGCATTCTGATCCCAGTCGAAGCGCTGCGCATTGCGATGGCCCGCTTCAACCAGGCTTTGGCACCGGGCCTCATTAGAAGCGACCTCCGCCAGAGCATCCGCAATCATGGACACGTTTTCGGGATCAATGATCAAGGCGGCATCGCCCACGACCTCGCTCAAAGAGCCGGCGGCAGAACTGATCACAGCGCAGCCACAAGCCATCGCCTCCACTGGAGGCATGCCAAAACCTTCAAAAAGCGAGGGATACACAAACGCGCCGGCAGCGCGATAGAGATCGGGCAGCACCGCGTCGCCCACAAA
>CAINXC010000046.1 GCA_903854655.1 uncultured Verrucomicrobiota bacterium
ATGAACCTCGCGCCACGAGGAAATCATGAGCTCCGCAAGCCGGACGAGCTTGGCATGGCCCTGCTCCGTCACCGCCCATGCCTGGGCCACCCCAAAAGCCAGGGCCTCCCCTCCCCCCTTCATCTCACCCAGAAGCGACTCCGCGAGAATCATGTTCGGCAGGCCGGGGATGTGGTTCCGGCTCACCCCAAACAGCCAGCGGCCGCCATAAGCCGACAAAGCAGGATCGAGCATGACCTTCGTTTCGAAGACGCGGATGGCGCTTTCGAGCTCAACGGCATCGCGGTGGCTGATCGCCGCCAGCAGGCGCTGGGCCGGCTCCGCCATGGCTTCAGGCGCCAGCTTGGCCGAGATGGCGTCGGCGGCAATGGAACTGAGGGGTGCGGCAGCCTTTTCCCTGGTGCCAGGCAGGGGCGGATCAGCAGCGGAGGGACTCTTCATGGGAGTAAAAGTAAAGGGTTGGGCAATCGCGTGGAACACACCTGCAAAATCAGGCGGCTGAATTAATTTCGATAATTCATTATGGCCGTTATTGCTTTTTTAGTCACGAGGTTCTCAATTCAGTCCACCCCCAGAATAATCCCGTGCCTTCGCATCCCCTGCCTTACGCGCTCTGGGAAACCGCCTCTGCTCCGTCCCTTCCGATGCACTGTTCAACCAGAGCCCACAGATTGTGAAAAAAAATAAACTGTTTCGCGCCATCCGCCGCAGGTGTGGTGCCACGTTTGCCGTCTTGGCGTTGGCTGGCTGCGGCCACGGCAAGGAGGATGTGCGGCTCCGACCGGACCTAGCCGGCTTTCTCGATATGCACATGATCAGCGACCGATCGGCCGCACAGTGGGCTCGCCGGGCCGGAATGACGCCGAGACCGGATTGGGACACATGGATAGAGCAGCGGCCCTTTCTGGCTTTTTCCGTGTGCGGAACGGATCCTGCCGCGCAGCCGGATGCCTGGTTTGTCGCCATCGACATCAGTTCCCGGAATCTCAATACCTCCAAGCAGTTTGCCCTCTGGCTGACGTTCGACGTCACCAGCCCGGCCCGCAGGGAACGTGGCGAGGAGCTGAGGCGGATGACGGGCGCCACTGCCGAACGAGATGAGTATGATTGCAAGGAAGGAGTGGTCTCCGTCATCAACGGCCCGGCCCTTGTAAACTGGGAGGAACTGGTTCGCATCCACCGGGAGATCAATCAAAAGTTTGGTGCCAAGCTCATCCGGTCAGCGAACGAGTAGCCAACAGATCACCCCGGTGCAGGCTCATGCCCGGGTGTCAACAATTGTTTGCCTGGCATCTCTTCCTTCGTCTTCGGGCACTTGATAAACCATTGACAGGTTACTAGCGCGGCGGTTGAATCATTTTCTTCAGCAGAAACCATATGAAAGACACATCGAGCAACCAGTTGAACGCAGGCAGGCGGGATTTCATCAAGATGTCGGCGGCGGCGGCAGCGGCGTTTCAGATCGTGCCGCGGCATGTGCTCGGTGGCGAGGGGCATGTGCCCCCGAGCGAGAAGATGAATGTGGCGTGCATCGGTGTCGGCGGGATGCAGGGCGGCTCCGATGTGGGCGGCGTGTCAGGCGAAAACATCTATGCGCTGTGTGATGTGGACGAGACCTTTCTCGCGAAGGCGGCTGCGAAATACCCAAAGGCGAAACTTTATCGCGATTTCCGCGAGATGCTCGACAAGGAGCACAAGAACCTTCACGGCGTGACAGTGACGATTCCCGATCATATGCACGCGACGGTCTCGTTGTGGGCGATGGAGCGCGGACTCGGCGTCCACTGCCAGAAGCCGCTGACACAGACGGTGTGGGAGGCGCGGCAGGTTGCCAGTGCGGCTCGAAAATACAAAGTGCCGACGCAGATGGGCAATCAGGGTTATTCCGCAGAGGCGACGCGCATCGCCTGCGAGATGATCTGGCGCGGCGACATCGGCGAAATCAGGGAGGTCCACGCCATGAGCGGCGGCGGCTTCTCGCGCGGCATCACCGAATGGCCGGCGGCAGAGCCGGTGCCTGCGACGCTGAATTGGGACATCTGGACGGGCCGCGCTGCGGAGAACCCCTACAGCAGCAAGATCGCGCCCATCAACTGGCGCGGTTTCCAGGCCTATGGCACACAGATGATCGGCGACTGGGGCGTGCACATTTGCGGCCCGGCCAACTGGGCTCTGCAGCTCGGCAGCCCGGAGAGCGTGGAGTGCGATTACGTCGAAGGCGTCAATCCCGTGACCTACCCGCATTACTCGGTGAAGGTGAACTTCCCTGAGCGGCCCAACAAACACATCCCGGAGGGCAGGATGCCGCCTGTCACCGTCCACTGGTATGAAGGCAACGCAATGAAACGGTTCACCCCGCCAGCCGGCCTCACCCCTGAGGACTGCAAGCGCTTCAATGAAATCTTCGTCGGCTCGAAAGGCTTTATCGGCACGAACGGACGCGGCGAAAGCGTGCGCCGCATGCCCGAGTCGGCCATGAAAGATTTCGTCAGCCCCGAGAAGGTGATCGAACGCTCCCCCGGCCACTTCAAAGACTGGATCCGCGCCTGCAAAGGCGGCCCTGCCGCCTGCTCTGACTTCAGCATTGCCGGCCCCTACGTCGAATGGCTCCTGCTCGGCACCATCGCCTGGCGCTTCCCCGGTGAGAAACTCTTGTGGGACGGCCCCAATCTCCGCTTCACCAACAACGAAAAAGCCAACGAGTTTATCAAGCCCAAATTCCGCAAAGGCTGGGAACTTCAGCAAGTCACAGCGTGAGATACGCTCGGAGATTCACGGAGGGGAATTAGAGCCTGCAGCTATTTGTCGCCGGCGAAGTAAGTTGGCGAGCCTCATTGCAGCCATGACTGCTTCCCCCGTGCCTCTGCCTTGATGGCGCTTCCGAAACTCCTTTGTTCACCCCACGCAACGGCCACGGCGAACTGCCCCAGGAGCATCACCTCTTTGGCCACTGCTTTCATCGATTCGCCCCGCTGGCGGGGTTCACGCTCACGGTGCGGCAGGGCCTCTTCTGCTAATGTCCCGTCCGTTTGGCGCTGCGCGCCTTTGTTTTCGACCCCCGTCGGGGCGACGGTTGCCACATTGCCCGGGTGCCAGGGCCGCCGGAGCAAAGGCAGGCTCACACGGTGAAGCCCTGCTCCGAACTGTAGCGCACGACCTCGGCAATCGAGCTCATGCCGAGCTTGCCCAGGGCGTTCTTTTTGTAGCAGGAGGCGGTGCGGATGTTCAGGCCCAGCGTGGCGGCGATGGTCTTGAGCTGCATGCCCCAGATCAGGTGGCGGATCACATCCAGCTCCCTGGGCGACAGCCGTGAAAAGCCGTTCCTGGGGTTTCTGCCCTGGGCCTCATCCGCCACCACGGCGGCCATCTCGCTCGAGATGTACCCCCCGCCCGCAAGCAGGGTTTGCAGGGCCTTGGCGAACTCGTCCAGCGAAGTGGAGATGGGCAGAAAGCCGTTGGCGCCCATGCGCAGGGCGGCCAGGCCGAACTGGCGCTCTGAAAGCGGGGAAAGGACCAGTATCCGGGCCTTGGGCAGGGTTTTTCGAAGCTGTTCCAGAGAGCTCAGGCTGCACTCCGGCAGGCGCAGGTTCAATTCGGTGATGACGACATCAAATGGCGGCGGGCGGCTGCCTTCCAGCAATTCGTCAGGGCTGGCGCAGGGGTGGATCTGCCCGCCTTCCACAAGCTGTGAAACAATGGTTTCCAAACCGACACGCATCAGGGGCTGCGGTTGGACGATGCCGATCACCATGGACTTGCTGCGGCTGTCCCCGGCCGGTTCTGAACCGGATCGCGACGGGCGGGGCGAAAAATTGACTGCAACCATGCACAAATTAATGCATTTTCTATAAATTTCAGCAATCAAACAATGGCGCAGAACGAGCTAAACTTTGGATTATTGCAGCCTGAAGCACCCCGGGCACCCGCTCAATGCCCAGGGGAGACCCGCCCATGCAACACCGTTGCAAGCACCGCCAGCAACGACTCCGCCGTGTAGGGCTTGGGCACGAAAAGCTCAACACCTTCGTCCGCCGCTCTGGCGACATGACTGCTGACACCGACGCCACTGGCGGCAATGATGGGCAGCCCGGGCGCGAGGCGGCGCAGGGCGCTGATCAGCGCGGGTCCGTCCATCACCGGCATCATCATGTCCGTCAGGACCACGGCGATCGCGGCCCCGTGCTGCGCGAACACGGCCAGGGCGTCGCTGCCATTTTCCGCCGTGAGCACGCGATAGCCAAAGGCTTCGAGAGTCTGGCCGGTGACCTGACGGATCGAGGCTTCATCATCCACCAGCAGGACCGTTTCGCCACGCCCCTGCGGCAGTTCAGATCGAACCGACAGGGCGGCGTCCACCGCCTCCCCGCCCTCAGCGGGCAGGGAAATCTCGAAACGCGTGCCAAGGCCGGGCTCGGTGAACACCTGCAGGAAGCCCCCGTGGCTCTTGACGATGGCCAGCGATGTGGACAAACCGAGGCCGGTGCCCTTGCCCACCCCTTTGGTGGTGAAAAACGGATCAAAAATCTTGTCCACGATTTCCTGCGGGATGCCGCTCCCTGTGTCTTCGAAGCAGAACAGCACGAAGCGGCCTGCCTTCACCTTCATGCTCCCCGCCGCCTGCTCATCGATCGTCGTGTTCCCGGCCGAAACCGTGAGCCGCCCCCCCTCAGGCATGGCGTCGCGGGCGTTCACGCACAGGTTCAGCATCACCTGATAAAGCTGCGTGGCATCCCCGATGATCTGCCACGGACCCGATTCCATGGCGGTCCGAAACTCGATGTTCTTGGGGAAGGTTTCCCTGACAAAATGTTCCAGATCCCGCAGCAGGGCGGAGGTGTCGATGGCGGCGCGCTCCCCTTCGATTCCCCGGGCGTAGCCAAGCACCTGGCTGACCATTTCCGCCCCGCGTTTGGCGCTGGAGGAGATGAGCGCCAGGGTCTCGCGGCTTGCGGGATCGGTGATGCGCGTTCGCAGCAGGTCGATGGACATCATGATCGGGGCCAGCACGTTGTTGAGGTCGTGCGCGATGCCGCCCGCCAGGGTGCCGATGCTTTCCATGCGCTGGGCCCTGAGGAACTGCGCCTCCAGCTTCTTTTTCTCCGTGATGTCGGTGTTGATGGAAAGGAACGATTTGGGCCGCCCTTCCGCATCGCACAGCAGAGACCAGCGGGACTCGACCCTGACCTCCGCGCCTTCCTTGGACTGATGCTGCAGCTCGCCGCTCCACTCCCCGCGCTCGACGACCAGCCGCCTGGCCTGCTCCAGGGGGGCCGGATCACGGTACAAGACCTCGCCAATGTTGCGCCCCACCACCTCCTCCGCCGCCCAGCCATACAGCCTCTGGGCCCCTTGGTTCCAAAACAGCACGCCCTGCTCGGGGTTGCACACCACAATGGCATCCTGGGCCTTGTCCAGCAGGGCCGCCTGCTCGGCAATGCGCTCCTCAGCCCGCCTGCGCTGGGTGACGTCGTGCACCAGCGCCAGGCGCGCGGGCCTGCCGTCGAAGACAAATTCATCGGTGGCCAGCTCCACGTAAATCACCTCCCCGCTTTTCTTGCGATGCCGCCAGACACCGAACATCCTGCCTCCGCGACGCACGGAGGCAATGGCCCTCCTGAGTTCGGGAACGTCTTCCGGCGGGCGGATGTCCGCCAGGGTCATGGCGAGAAACTCGGCCTCCTCGTACCCATAGTGATTCACCGCGGCAGCATTGACGGCCAGGAACCGCAGGGTTTCCAGGTCAAAAACCCACATGGGCAGCGGGTTGTGCGCAAACAATATCCGGTAGCGCTGCTCGCTGGCCCGCAGAGCCTCCTCGGCCTGCTTGCGCTGGGTGACATCCTGCACCTGGGAGATGAAATGCAGCGGCCGCCCGGCGGCATCCCTCACCAGCGACACGCTCAACAGGCTCCACACGATCCGGCCCTGCCCGTGGAAGTAGCGCTTCTCCATCTGGAAGCTGCTGATGTCCCCTGCCAGCATGCGCCGGACATGCTCCAGATCCGCCTCCAGATCATCCGGGTGGGTGAGGTCCTGAAAGGTGGTGCGCAAGATCTCCGCCTCCGAGTAGCCCAGCATCTCACACAAGGCGCGGTTGACCTGGAGCCAGCGCCCGTCCGGCGCCACCAGGGCCATGCCGATCGAGGCGTGCTCAAACGCGCTGGCAAAGTACTGGTCGCTGGACTGCAGGGCACTCTCGCCCGGCGCTTGTGACTGTGAACTGCTCAAGGTAGAGGGGAGGGCGGAGGGCATGTCGGGATTTGTCATTCCCGCTCCGCCAGACTTCCCGCCCCACTCGATAAGCTGCCCCGGCATGACACTCCTTCGAATGCAACGAGGGGCCTGTCAGGGGCGGGCTCAATTGTCCAATGGCTCACCGGTAGCACCGTTCGAGGCGGCGACCAGCGAACAAATCGGCTTTGACCGGACTTTCTTGCCCCGTCGGGGCAAAGAGCTTGGTCAAAGCCGCCTTCTGCTGACGCTTTCTGAGCCATCGCGTTGACAAAGCATCGCACCGCGCGATAACGACAGCCGCGCATGTTTGTCGGATTGCTGATCACTTTGCTGCTGGCCTTGACAACCGGCATCGGGTTCATTGTCTCCGGACGGCTCGCTCACCAGCGCCGCCAGACGATGGAGCGCCTGCAGGAGGAGCAGGAGGCCATCGTCGGCAAGGAGCGCCGCATGTTCAGCTTCCTGCACGACCTGGGCATTGCCATCTCCAAGGAGGGGAGGGAGAGCGGGCTGCACAAGCTCATCGTCGAGGGCGCCATCAAGGTCACCGGCAGCAAGGGCGGGGTGTTCTATGCGTACGACGAGTCCAAGAACGCGCTGGTGCCGCGCTACCATTCGGAGCTGTGCGCCCCCTTGATCGGGCTCACGGAAGCCGTGCTGGCCCAGGCCGAGGCCAATCCCTCGTCCCTGCTGAGCCTCCTGCGGCGCCAGTCCGTGGCCGCCGATGGCGGCATGCTTGGCAGCGTCTTCACCAGCCGGCAGCCGGAGCTGGTGGCCGATCTCGCCGCCCATCCCCACCTCCACAGCGCCGCCAATTCTTATCAGCAGAACGTCACGCTCATGGCCGGGCCGGTGAGCTCGGGGGGCCGCAAGCTGGGCTTCCTGGCCGTCACGGCTGTCCTGACCGAGCGGAGGTACTCCACGAATGATTTTGAGCTCTTCAGCTCGCTGGTGGAGCAGTCCGCCTTTGCCCTCGCCAATGCCACCGCCCACCAGGAGGTGCAGACCAAACGCCAGCTCGAGGCAGAACTGCAGACCGCCGGCGACGTGCAGCGCTTCCTGCTGCCGGACTGTGATCCGAAGCTGGACGGTTTCGTCATCGTGGGCCGCAACCGCCCCGCCCGCATCCTCAGCGGCGACTTCTACGACTACGTGCAGTGCGATGCGACCCACTTCGGCGCGGTGATCGCCGATGTCTCCGGCAAAGGGCTGCCCGCCGCCCTGGTGGCCGCCACCTGCCGCGCCGCCCTGCAGGCGCACGCCCGCGCCCAGCTCTCCCCCGCCGCCGTGCTCGGCGCGGTGAACCGCCAGATGTTTGATGACATCCGCGAGGACATGTTCGTGAGCATGATTTACTTCGTGTTTGAACCCGGCGGCTCGCAGATCACCCTGGCCCGCGCCGGCCACCCGGATCCCTACCTCTGGCGCAAAAGCACTGGCAAGGTGGAGGAAATCAAGTCGCCGGGGCTCGGCGTGGGCATCGACGACGGCGCGGTGTTCGAGCGCGTGACCAAGGACACCACCTTCACCATGGAGCCCGGAGACTGCCTCCTGCTTTACACCGACGGCGTCAACGAGGCCCTCGACGCCGAAGGCGAGGAATACAGCGAGGAACGCATCCAGCGCGTGCTCGCCGCAGCCGCCCCCCTGGGCGCCACCAAGGTGCTCGACCGGCTCATGGAAGACCTCGACAGCTTCACCGGCGGCAAGGCCTCCCACGACGACGTGACGCTCATTGTGCTGCAGAAGACGTAGCCCGGGCGGATGGCAGAGTCTCCCGCGCCTGCCGGTTCCAGCGGGCCTTTCTCAGCACCAGGCACAGGCCGCACCAGTCCGTGACCCCGGCCAGCACCAGCCCCGCTCCCGCCAGGAAGGAGAGGCCGATGAACAACTGGTTCACGGCAATGGCGAGCAGCACGCCGAGCAGGACCACGATCCCGGCGGCAATGCGCACCTGCCGCTCCAGGCTGATCACACGGTTCGCACCGCGGTTGAGAGGCAGGCCGGCCTTTGTCCAGGCCTCCGTGCCCCCTTCCACAATCACCGCACAGCCGAACCCCTCCGTCTCCAGCCTCTCCAAGGCGAGCCGGGCCCGGGAGCCTGAGCGGCACAGGAGAAAGACCGGCTGGTTCACCGGCCTGGGAATTGCAAGCACGGCGGCGGCCCTGATCTGGCTCAGCGGCAGCAGGCGGCTGCCCGCCAGGTGCTCGCGGGCGTGCTCGGCAGGCGAGCGCACGTCCAGGACAATGCTGTCAGGATAATGGTTGAGGTGCTCATGCAGGGCCTGCGCTGAGATGGTGTTCATGATGGGAAGATGCCGGTGAAGGTGCTGGGGCGGCCGCCGTTGCGGAGCGCCACATCGATTGAGTGGAACAAAAATTCGCCTCCCATGTGCCTGGGTCAGCCGGTGAACAGGTGCCGCAACCAGACCACCACATCATTCATTTCCTGTCAAACTATATTTAATGTATAGGAATTTCAAGACCATACGACAGGCTGTGCCGGAGCTTTCACAGCCCTTGTAAAGGTTAGTCATTGGGCCGCCATCAAAAGTGACGATCTTTGATTGACAGGCAGAAGGTTCCCGTTAGCGTCCTTCGCCTGCTTTGCAGCAGGCGCGCCGACGGCTCAAGCCGGGCGCATCAGGCTCCAAGAGCCGCAGACCATGGGCAGACTGACCGGACCCCCGGAAGCTCGCACGACATCCGCAGGGCGATCATGCCCGGCAGCCGCCTACCCGCCTTTGCACGCTCTCAATCCCTTACCGACACCCTCATCATGCCCAGCAAAACCGATCCGCAACTGAGTCTCAGCGCCTCCGCCGCGCGCAACCTGGCCAACGCCACCGTCACCCCCCCGCAGTGGGATGAAATCACGCCACGCTGGCTGCACAAGCTTCTGCCATGGGTGGATGTGGATGGCGGCATCTACCGCGTGAACCGCGTGCTCTCGAAGGAAAAGGGGCCCACGGTGGACCTGCTGACCGTGGATGGCGGGGAGCCGAAGCTGCCCACCACCTTCGTCGATTACGAAGCTGATCCGCGCGAGTACCACCTGAGCACCATCCAGACCGTGCTGCAGACCCACACGCGCATCACGGACCTGTACAGCAACCGCATCGACCAGCTCCGCGAGCAGGTGCGCCTGACGGTCGAGGCAGTGAAGGAGCGCGAAGAATGGGAGCTGCTCAACCACCCCAAGTTTGGCATCGTCCATGAAGTGGTCGCCAAACAGCGCATCAAGACCCGCAAGGGCCCGCCCACCCCGGATGATCTGGACGAACTGCTGACGCTGGTTTGGAAGAAGCCCTCGTTCTTCCTGGCGCATCCGAAAGCCATCGCCGCCTTTGGCCGCGAGGCCACGCGTCGCGGCGTGCCCCCGCCCACGGTGACGATCTTCGGCTCCCCGTTCATCACCTGGCGTGGCATCCCCCTGATCCCCAGCGACAAGCTGGCGATCGGCGCGGATCACAAGACCAGCATCCTGCTGCTGCGCGTGGGCGAAACCCAGCGCGGCGTCGTCGGCCTGCAAAAGGTGGGGGTCACCGGTGAAATCGAGCCCGGCCTCTCCGTCCGCTACATGGGCACCAACGAAAACTCCATCGCCTCGCACCTGGTCACCCGCTACTTCTCCATCGCCGCGCTGGATGAGGACGCCATCGCCCGTCTTGATGATGTCACGGTGAACTCCTACCACGAGTATGTCTATCCCAAGGCTTGAGCCTGCGTCCCTGCCGGCAGGGGCTGGCGATGATCCTTTCGACACCGCCCTGATCTCAAGGCTGGCAAACGAACTGTTCAACGACAGGACCGGCGGCTTCACCGGGCTGCCGGACCTGCCGGTGGCAGCGCCCGCCATTCTGGCCGACCTTCCCGGCCACGTGCCGGTGTCAGCACCCACCACCCTGGCCGGCCTTCCCGCCCACCTGCCGGTGACGCCTGCTGACCCCGCAGGATCACCGGCGCCTGAAAACCTCGGCCTCCCAGGCGGCTTTCCGTCGTCGTCCTCCTCGGGCCCGCCGCCCGTGCATCCCAGCGTCGTCGGTGCCGAACCTGCACAGCCTGCATCCGCCCCCGTCACCTCCTCCGGGGCACACGAGGCCGGAACGGCGGAATCGTATGAATTCGGCGAGCCGCGCTTCTATGTGGGAGCATGGCCGACAGGGACGGAACCTGCAAGCCCCGGACCATCGCCTGATGCCAGCCTTTCCAGCCTGCAAGGGCTGCCGTCCATCCCCGCCCGGGGAGTCTTCATTGAAGATCCGGAGCTGTATTTCCTCAAGGGGCTCCCCGGTGCGGGCCAGCCCTTCGGCTTTGGCCTGCCCTTCAGCCTGCCCCTTCAGGAGTCGGCCCCCGCCCTCACCGCCTTCGATGTGGAGGGCGTGCGCCGCGACTTCCCTGCTCTGCATCAGCGGGTGAATGGCAAGCCCCTCATCTGGCTCGACAACGCCGCGACGACGCACAAACCGCAGAGCGTCATCGATGCGACCTCGCTGTTCTACAGCCGCGACAACTCGAACATCCACCGCGCCGCCCACGCCCTCTCGGAGCGCTCCACCAAGCTGTTCGAGGCAAGCCGCGAAAAGGTTCGCCAGTTCCTCGGCGCCGGCGATGCCAAGGAGATCGTGTTCGTGCGCGGCACCACCGAAGGCATCAACCTGGTGGCGCAGAGCTACGGCCGTCAAAACGTAGGCCCTGGAGACGAGATCCTGCTCACCCGCATGGAGCACCATGCGAACATCGTGCCCTGGCAGCTGCTGGCGCAGCAGACCGGCGCCGTGCTGCGCGTGGCTCCTATCAACGACCGTGGCGAGCTGATCCTTGAGGAGTTCGTGAAGCTTCTCAGCACCCGCACGAAAATTGTTTCCATCACCCACGTATCCAATGCTCTCGGCACCATCAATCCCGTCGAGCAGATCATTCCCCTGGCTCATGCCGTGGGGGCGGTCGTGCTGGTGGATGCCGCACAGTCCACCCCCCACCTTCCCGTCAATGTGCAGGCGCTGGACGTGGATTTCCTGGTGTTCTCCGGTCACAAGGTTTTCGGCCCCACCGGCGTGGGCGCCCTCTATGGCAAGGCGCACCTGCTGGAGCAGATGCCGCCCTGGCAGGGCGGCGGGCACATGATTGAGGATGTGACCTTTGAAAAAACCGTCTATCGCCACGCTCCGGAGAAATTCGAGGCGGGCACGCCGGACATCGCCGGTGTGGTGGGGCTGGGGGCGGCGATTGATTATCTCTTCAATCTCGGTCTTCCGGCCATCGCCGCCTACGAGCACTCACTGCTGGAATACGCCGCGCAGGGCTTGTCCACGGTGCGCGGCCTGCGGCCCATTGGCACGGCTCATCACAAGGCCAGCGTGCTGTCGTTTGTGATCCCCGGCGTGTCTAACGACCACATCGCCCGCCACCTGGACAAGAACGGCATCGCGGTGCGTGCAGGCCATCACTGCGCGCTCCCTGCGCAACGCCATTTTGGAGTGGAGACAACCGTGCGGCCTTCACTGGCGTTCTACAATACGTTCAGTGAAGTGGACACTTTGGTCCGCGTCCTGCACGAACTGCCACGATCCTAATCCGTATGAAAACCATCACCCCCCAGGAACTCAGCCGCCTGCTGGCCGCCCAGCCTTCCCTCAACCTGATCGATGTGCGCACGCCGGTCGAGTTTGCCGAAGTGCACGTGGCGCAGGTGAAGAGCGAGCCGCTCGATGCTTTCACCCCTGCCGCTCACCCCGGTTCGGCCGGGCCGGTCTATCTGCTGTGCCGCTCCGGCGCGCGTGCGACCAAGGCGGCGGAAAAGCTCGCCGCTGCGGGCAACGACCAGGGAGTGGTGGTGGAAGGCGGCACGCTGGCCTGGATCGAGGCCGGCCTGCCGGTGGAGCGCGGCACGGTGAAGGTCATGAGCCTGGAGCGGCAGGTGCGCATCGCCGCCGGTTCCCTGGTGCTCACCGGCGTGGTCCTGGCACAGCTCATCCATCCGGCCTTCATCGGCCTTTCCGCCTTTGTCGGCGCCGGCCTCATCTTTGCCGGCATCACCGACTTCTGCGGCATGGGCCTGCTGCTTGCCAGGGCTCCCTGGAACAAGCGGGTGCGCGCATGACGCGCCAATCCAACCCTCTTCTGAATGAGCGCCGCCCTGACTTCCCTCGCGCCAAAAGCGCAGCCCCCGCCACGGGCCCACACGCCCTATGGCGAGTATGTGGCCGATCTGCTGGATTCCTATGAGCGGTTCGGCGGGCTGAACAACAGCGACGCCCACAACCTGCCCTCCAAGCGGGCCGTGGGCGAAATCTGCGAGGGCCTGCTGCAAATCCTGTTTCCCGGCTTTCACGATGACGACGTGGTGCAGGACGGCACCCTGGCGAAAATCACCGCCGCGCGTCTCGCCCAGGTCATGCCCAGGCTCGAGGACCAGGTGCGCAAAAGCGTCCGCATCGGCAACCCCAAGAAGCCCACCGGCCGCACCCCGCCCATCCTTCAGAAGTTCTGCAAGGCCCTGCACATCGTCCGCGAAATCCTGCAGACGGACATCGAGTCCGCCTTCCACAATGATCCCTCCGCCCGCAGCCAGGAGGAAATCATCCTGTCCTATCCCTTCATCGAGGCCATCTCGATCCAGCGCCTCGCGCACCGCCTCTACCGCGCGGGCGCCCCGGTGATCCCGCGCATGATGACCGAGTGGGCGCACAGCCGCACCGGCATCGACATCCACCCGGGGGCCAGCATCGGCTCGCATTTCTTCATCGACCACGGCACCGGCGTGGTGATCGGTGAAACCTGCCGCATCGGCAATCACGTGAACATCTACCACGGCGTCACGCTCGGCGCGCGCAGCTTCATGAAGGACGAGGACGGCCATGTCGTCAAAGGCCTGAAGCGCCACCCTGATGTGGAGGACAATGTCACCATCTATCCCAACTCCACCATCCTCGGCGGCGAGACCGTTATCGGCGCGAACTCGACCATCGGCGCCAACGTCTTTCTCATGAGCAGCGTGCCCGCCAATTCACTGGTGATCTACGAGGAAAAGCAGCTCAGCATTCGCGACAAGACCAAGCGCGTCGTGCCCAAGCAGGAATGGTCCATCTGAACGCCTTCTTCCCATGAGCTCCCCCAAATATCACGGCGTTGACGGCCATGTGGGCAACACCCCGCTGATCCGCCTCAACCGACTTTCGGAGCTGACGGGCTGTGAGATTCTCGGCAAGGCCGAGTTCATGAATCCGGGTGGCTCCGTCAAGGACCGCGCGGCTTTCGGCATCATCACGGATGCGGAGAAAAAGGGACTGCTGAAGCCCGGTGCCACGATTGTCGAGGGCACCGCCGGCAACACCGGCATCGGTCTCACCGTCATCGGCCATGCACGAGGCTATCAAAGTGTGATTGTGATCCCGGAAACCCAGTCGCCGGAGAAGATCACCCTGCTGCGCACCCTCGGGGCCGAGGTCATCACCGTGCCGGCCAAACCCTACAGCGATCCCGGCAACTACAATCACATCGCCCGCAGGCTCGCCGAGGAGAAGGGCTGGTTCTGGGCCAACCAGTTCGACAACACCGCGAACCGCCGCGCGCACTACCAAAGCACCGGGCCCGAAATCTGGGAGCAGACCCAGGGGACCGTAAACGCCTTCGTCGCCTCCGTGGGCACGGGCGGCACGCTCGCCGGCACCTCCATGTATCTCAAGGAGCGCAACCCTCTTGTCGCGGCGGTGTGCGCTGATCCTTACGGCGCGGCGATGTGGTCCTGGTTCACCCACGGCCACACCGAGATTGATGACGGCGACTCCTTCGCCGAAGGCATCGGCCAGGGGCGCGTGACGAAGAACATCGAGGAGATCATCGTGGACAAGGCCTGGCGCATTGATGACCAGACGGCGCTCACGCTCATCTACCACCTTCTGCACGAGGAAGGCATCTTCCTCGGCCTCTCCTCCGGCATCAACATCGGCGGTGCCGTGCGCCAGGCACTGGAGCACGGGCCTGGGCAGACCATTGTCACCATCCTCTGCGACTCCGGTCACAAGTACCAGTCGAAGCTGTACAATGCGGAATGGCTGGAGGCCAACGGCCTGAAGACCGGCCTGCCGCTGGAATCGGTCCTGGGCTGAGAAGCGCGAAGTTTCATCAAATTCCCACTGGACAAATAGGATTTGAAGGCGACTTAATTCATACTCGTTTGATATGAGTTAACCCGGCAGGCCACCAGCCGCCGGCATCGGTCGATCCGCATCACGGAAGGCCTCCACCCGTCCTTCCGCCATGCCTCACCTCTCCTCCACACACAGCCCAAGCGCCATCCCGGAGCCTTCGCGAGTCCTGCTGCTCAGACTGGAGCTGTGTTGTTGCATCACAAAACGCCGCCGCCGTCCCCTGCCTCCAGTTTGAGCCCCTCACACCTTTCCTTCCTTTCGCACCCCATGAAAACCCCTTCCAACATCTACCAGTTCCAACGCCAGGCCCCTTTCCTTGGCCTCGGCAGTGATCAGCGCTCGCTGGTCGAATACGTCTCCGCCAGCCCCTCCGTCGCCGACGAAATCCGCCGCCGCGCCCGCGTCCTGCTCCTGCTGGATGAAGGCGAGCCGCTGGCGGACATCGCGCTCCTGGTGACGATGCAGCCGCGCACCATTCGTGCGCTGATCCGGCGCCACCGGGAGGGCGGCGTGCGCGCGGCCCTGCTGCGGCGCAGCAGCACGGCATCCGGCGCACGACCGGTTGCAAAGGCCGCATGAGCCGAAGTATTGGCCCGGCTTTTGCGTTCTTCCATGGCACACCCATGCTTGCCATCCTCATCGTCACCTGCGCCACCGTCCTGATGGTGTCATTCTCCTGCTCCCTCACCGAGGCGGTGCTGCTCAGCCTGAACCCGCTGGCGCTGCGTCTTCAGCAAAAAAAGGACGGAGGGAACGGCTCCGCCGGGCGCTGGCTGGTGATGAAGAACCACATCGAGCGCCCCATCTCGGCCATCCTGGTCTTCAACACGCTGGCCAACACCGGCCTGGCCACTTTCGCCGGCGCCCTGTTTGTGAAGGTGGCCGGCGAGCGCTGGCTGTGGCTGTTCTCCGCCGCGATCACCCTCGCCATCCTCTTTGGCACGGAGATGGTGCCCAAGATCATCGGCGTGCACCATGCCGAGCGGCTGGCGCCGCGCCTCATCGGCCCCCTCACCTGGATGCTGCGCGTATGCCACCCGGTCGTGCTGCTCATGGACCGGTTCTGCGAAGGGCTGAAGGCCAAGGCGGGCGACGGCAGGTCCTCCAGCGCGCAGATCATGGACATCATCACCCTGGTGCAGGCGGCGAAGGCGGAGCAGCTTCTGCACAACCGCGAGGAGATCATCATCATCCACGCCGCCACGCTCTCCGCCCGGCGCATCAAGACCGCCATGGTGCCGCGCGAGGCGGTGAGCATGTTCGACCGGCGCAAGACCCTGCGGGAGAACGTGCTGGCCGCCGGGCCCAAGCTGCACCGCAGCTACCCCGTGAGCGCGGACGGCAGCCTCGATCACATCGTCGGCTACGTCCGTGTGCGCGAGCTGTTCGTGCAGAACATCGCCGCTGAGGCTCCGGGCGCGGACTGGACCACCCTGATCCGCCCCGCCCTGCGCATCGATGGCAAGGCCTCGCTCACGCAACTGCTCGCCCTGTTCCTGGAAAAAGGAGAGGTCGCCGCCCTGGTGGACAACCCCGAGGGCGCCATCACCGGCTGGATCACCATGGACGACGTGATGAAGGTGCTCATGGGGGCGCGCATCTGAATTCTGCGCCAAGCTACGCCCTTGCCAGACGCCCAGTGGGTTGAACCTAAAGCCG
>CAINXC010000047.1 GCA_903854655.1 uncultured Verrucomicrobiota bacterium
CCAGTCGGCGGTGGCGGGCTGGGCGGGAAAGGCTTGAAGGCTGTCGGACATGGTGGGGTGGGGGGATGGGGGTGAAGGGAGGCTGGAAAAGAGCTACGCGGCTGGTCGGCGGCTTTTGTCGTTGTCGGCGGCAGTCTCGCTGGATATGCTCAGCAGTACGCAACGAACGCACACCGTCATGAAACTTCCTTCCCTTTCAGCCCTTCTGCTGCTCGCCCTCCTCTGCGTGGCGAACGGCGAAGACAGTCCTGACGTCATCAAGGCCCGCACGGTGTACCACCCCGACGGCACGCGCACGGAATCCATCCACGATCCCTCGCTTCGCGAGCAGCGCGAGTTCACCTATGACAAGAACGGCGTGCTGGTTTCCAAGAAGATCTACCTGCTCAACGAAAAGGGGCAGACCATGCAGGGCAACATCTACGACGGCCGCGACGTGCTGAAGGCGCGCGCCCAGTTCCTCTTCGACGAGCTCGGCCGCATGTCCGAGGAGCGGCTCACCACCTTGCAGGGCGAGGTGTATCAGCGCATCATCTTCGGCTACGACGCCAAGGGCGACCCGCTGCCCCCGAAATCACAGACCTACAACGTGCAGGCCCCGAACATGAAGGCCGCCGTCATCGACTTCACCAGCACCGCACCGCCGCGCGGCGCGCTGGATCGCAGCCAGGGCGCTCCAGGAGCGGGCGCTCCGGTCGCTCCGAACCCGAATCAGAACCTGGGCAACGTGCCGCGCCTGCCGCAGGCCGTCCCCCCTCCCGGAACGGCCGCAGGCGCTTCGCAGCCGGGCGGCCTGCCGCCGATCACCGTGGACATGAACGCGGGCGAGCCGCCGAAGAAGCGCAGCATCTGGCAAAAGATGTTCTCCAAGGACAAGAAAGACGACAAGAAGTAAGACCCCCCATCCATGCATCCCACCCTCCCGCTGTCCCTGCTCTGCCTTGCCCTCGCCACCCTGCCCGCCCTTGCTGATGCTCCGGCCGGCCTCCAAACCCCGCAAGAATTCACGGGCGAGGTCAAATTGCAGGTCCGCTACCCGTACCTGCTCTCCCTGCCCGAGGGCTATGATGCCGCCGACACACAGAAGAAGTGGCCTCTGATCGTGTTCCTGCACGGTGCGGGCGAGCGCGGCGACAACCTGGAGCTCCTCAAGAAGCACGGCCCGCCCAAGCTCATCGCCGCCGGCCAGAAATTTCCCGCCATCGTCGTCAGCCCCCAGGTGGCCCCTCACCAGATCTGGAATCCCCATGGCGTGAAGGCGCTCACGGATGATGTCATGCACAAGCTGCACGTGGATGCCGACCGCGTGTACCTCACCGGCATCAGCATGGGCGGCTTCGGCACCTGGGAGACCGCCATGGAGTATCCCGACACCTGGGCGGCCATCATGCCCATCTGCGGCGGTGTGGGCGTGCGCTTTGTCATGGCGGAGCGCATCCGCCACATCCCCGAATGGATTTTCCACGGCGCCAAGGACCCCGTGGTGGACCCCGCCTTTTCCAAGCGCATGTACGACACGCTCACCAAGCTCGGCGCCCAGGTCAAGTTCACACTCTACCCCGAGGCGCAGCACGACTGCTGGACGGCGACCTATGACAATCCCGAGGTCTGGCAATGGCTCTTCGAGCAGCGGCGAAAGGGAAGCTGAGAGCGGCAGGCCCGACCCGGCCCCTCAAAACACCGGTTCGTGCATCACCCCGGCCACCTTCCAGAACAGCACGGCAAGCAGCAGCGAGCCCACGCCCCAGATCCACAGGGTGGGCGCCGGGCCCGGCACCAGCACGCTGATGCCCGGGTAAAAGGGCACATACCAGGCGTTCACCTGATCCTCTTCGCGGGGCTGGCGCTGCTCTTTGGTGTTGATGATGTACACCACGCTGCGCCCTTCGCCGAAGCTGATCCGGGAGCCCTGGTAAGTCTTCCCGTTGACCTGGTAGCTGTAGCGGATGCTGTACTCGCTGCTGCCCTGGTGCGCCAGGTTCAGCTCGCCATCCCAGCCTGCCTGCTGCACGGTGGCGACGACATGGGGCCAGTTGCTGCTCGAAATCTGGCAGGCAGCCACCGCTCCCATGATCAGGAGGGTCAAAAAGGCGGCGATGCGAAGAAACAGGGGCATGGGCTCCCCTTACATGGTCCGCTGGCGCCGCGCAACGTCCGGCACGGCACGATGCTTGATGGGAAGTTCGCTGGCGCCACCGCCGCAGGGCGCTTATGATCTCCTGCCCCCGACGCTCTGCGCCTGTGAACCCCCTTGCCCCGCATGGAACCCTCCACTGTCGATCTGCCACCCCCTCCGGCCCCCGAAGTGTCATCGCCCGAACCGGCAGAAAACAAGCCCCCGGCTGACAGTTCCGGCGGCTCTGGAGCCCCCGCCCCCCTGCTGGCGGAAGCGTGGGTGGCGCGCGGGCCCGCAGGGGCCGTGGAACTGCCCGAACGTCTTGAAAGCCTGGGTGCCGCCCTGCGCTTCGCCCTGCAACTGGGCGGCGCGGTGGGCGAAGCGTACATCGCGTTTGCCAACCAGGCGTTCGCCAGCGCCTCCGCAGTTCCCGCCGCAAGCCACTTCGTCGCCCGTTTGTTTGTTGAGGAGCAGGGCGTGCTCGTCAACCTGGTGCGCACCACGGATCTTCTCGCCGAGCTGGAGAACGGGTGCAACGAGGTCACCCGGATGATCGCGCTGCGCTGGCAGGCGGGAAACATGACCCAGCGGATCTCCCGCTTTGGAGAATCCCTGGTGCATCATCAGGACAGGCTGAAGAACCCCGCCGCCGCAGAGTCACTGGTGGCCTTTGCGGACCTGCTCGCTCTCAGCAAGCCCAAGCGCGCCGCCAGCCTTTTCGAACTGGCGATCAAGATCACCGATCTGCCGGGCACCAAGGATTTCGTCGCCGGCGTTCGCGCACGCCTCGCGGCTGGCCAGCTCATCGACCCGATGTCGCCCGAAGACCGCGCGTTCTGGCAGCAGTGCCTGGATGGGGCCGAGCCGACCGCCGACTGGTCCAGCGCGGAGGCCTGCAGCGCCCTGCAGGCGCTGGCAGGCAGGCTGAAGCTCGATTCGCCCTGCGCAGCGCTTTTTCAGCAGACCGTGCCTGCCTCGTGGTGGGCCAATCACATGCTTCCGCCAGCACCTGTGAAGATGGCGGAGACCGCCAAAGAAGCCCAAGGCGCGGCAGCTCAGCCCGTCGCTGACCATGAACCGGCAGGAGTTCCTGCGGAGGCTTCTGTTGCCGAGCCCGCTGTGCAGGTGCCGTCGGCCCCGGACAAGGGGGGGGCCGCCACCGAAGCCACGGAGCCGGAGGCTCTGCCGGTCGCTGAACCGGAACCGGCAGAAACCCCGGCGCAGGTCCCCCATGCCGTTGCAGTTCCCATTGCGCAGCCCTCCCCTCCCACCGCCGTCGCGGACGTGGTGGTCAAGCCTGCCGCGACCTCGCCCCCGCAGGTGGTGGTGACGCCGCCATCGAGCGCCATGTCCTTCCTCGCTGGCCAGCTCCTGGGCATGGCGCTGGTGGCCGGCGTCTGGATCATTCAGCCCGATCTGCTCCCGCGTGCCCTCGGCACCGCCAGCGGCCACTGGTTTGGCGCGAGCGTCCCCGCCGCCCCGGCACCGGCACCGGCACCAGCACCGGCAGCCCCCGCTGCCAGCAGGCCGCCGCCCGCCGCCTCCAGCCCGCAGCCCCCCAGCGTGGGTGAGAAATGGCGTCAGGATGAAATTGCCAGGCTCTCCGCATCCAATCCGGCCCTGAAACCCTGGGTGATCAAAGTGCAGGGCGGTACGATGGCGGAGTGTGCCGATCTTTTGAGAGGGGGGCAGCCCGTCGCCTATCCCACGATGGCGGATTATCGCGTGTTCCTGCGCTGGCTGATGATTGCCCCGCCCCGCGATCCCGAGCTGCGCTACGCCCTGCCCCGGATCTTTGTCCGCGCCTGTTCCCTTTCGGAACTCATCGAGCTGTGCGAGCACCTGTCCTATCCTGGATCGCCCTCCGCCCAGGGCATTCCCACCATCGCGCAGATCGCGCTGGACATGCACGGCGGCATGCTCACTGGCGACGAGGAGAAGCGGCTGCAAAAGCTTGCGGTCGCCCCGTGAGCCCGGCCCCCGGGGTCACCACACCTTCAGCGTGCGCGCGCCTTCGTCGATCAGCTTCCAGAAGTTCTTCGACTGCGCCAGCGCCTCATCCTCGCTCACCGGCAGGTTCGAGCGGAAAAAGAAGTCCGCCAGCGTGCCCTTGTGCAGCACGCGGTGCACGCGCACGTTGCCCTCCTCCACCGCGAAGTAGATGCGGAACTCCCCCGCGCGGCAGCGGTACAGCTTCTTGGTCCCGCGCTCCAGCACGCCAAACCGCTTCGCCAGCGTGTCCCCTTCCAGGTCGGAAGGCTGGATGTTCATGGCTTCGAGCAGGTGGAACTGCACCTGGGTCGGCAGCCGTGAGAGCTCGGCGGCGCTTATTTCGTTGAATACGATCTGCATCACGGTCGGAAATCGGAGGGGGATTGGCCGGACGGTAGATCCTGCGCGGGACAATCGCAAGTCAGTCAGGCGCCACGGGAAGAAAGATGACCACCGGCCCTTCCCTGCTATTCCTGTCCCCATGCCCGAGCTTCCCGAAGTCGAAACCACCCTGCGCGGCGTCAGCCCCCACCTTGTCGGCCGCACCATCGAGCGCGTGATCGTGCGCGACGCCCGCCTGCGCTGGCCCGTGCCGCAGGAGGTTCACCGCGTGGCCGGCCACGCCGTGCTGTCCGGCAGCCGGCGCGGCAAGTACCTGCTCTTCGCCACCGCGCCCGGCACCCTGCTCCTGCACCTGGGCATGTCCGGCAGCCTGCGCGTGACGGATGCCGCCACCCCCTTCCGCACCCATGACCACGTGGCGCTGGAGCTCGACAGCGGCCTCCACGTGCGCCTGCACGATCCGCGCCGCTTCGGCGCCTTTCTGTTCGTCGAGGGCGAGGCCGGCGCCCACCCCCTGCTCAGCGAGCTGGGGCCGGAGCCGCTCGGCGAAGCCTTCACCTCCGCCGTGCTCCACGCCCGGCTCAAAGGCCGCACCGCGCCCATCAAGCAGGCCGTCATGGATTCCCACCTCGTCGTTGGCGTGGGCAACATCTACGCCTGCGAGGCCCTGTTCATGGCCGGCATCAGCCCCGCGCGGGAGGCCGGGAAGGTGAGCAGGCCCCGGCTCGAGGCCCTGGTCACGGCCATCAAGGAGGTGCTCGCCGCCTCCATCGAGATGGGCGGCACCACCCTGCGCGACTTCCTGCGCGAGAACGGCGAGCCCGGCTACTTCAAGCAGACCCTGCGCGTGTACGGCCGCGAGGGCCTGCCCTGCCCCGCCTGCGGCGCCCCCGTGAGGCGCGTCGTCCAGGGCGCCCGCTCCACCTTTTTCTGCCCCAGGTGCCAGAGGTGAGGCGGGGGAGGCAACAAATGTCACGGTATATTATTCAGGGATGATGTGTGATTTAGATTGCGGGAGGCTCTCCGGCGCGCTTGAATGCGGGCGAACCCAACTCCCCCTCCATGAAACCCATGTTCGATTTGACCGGCGCCTGCCTCTCCGCCACCCGGTCCGAGGCGCAGCTCATGCAGACGGGCGGACTATCACAAAGGCAGGACCCTCTCCCCCCTTTTTTTGTGCCGCAGAAGCCTCCTGCGAAACGCTCGAGGACTACCACTGGCTGGTTGCCACATCCGGCCAAACCAACGAAAGTGATGGCCCGCCCACCAACCCTTACCACCTCAATACCGTAGCAGCGAAATGAAACCCTCCCCAGCAGAGCGCCGCCAAAACCGATACAATCGGGTTTTGGCATTTGGGCTGGTGTATGTGTTCAGTCTTTGCGGGAGAGCGAGTGCGAGTACTGTGGGGCTCGACTATTTAGAAAATGGATGTATTGTTCGGCATGACAGCTTAGTCTGTCAGCTTAGCATGACAAATCCGCTCCCAGCCTTCGATCACAATCTGGTGATGCCTCCGCATCGCGGCAATCCGACAGATCCTGGCGATTTGTCTCCGTACCACTGCACGACGGTCGATCTCTGCGAGCGATTCGGAACGTCGCCTGAACGGAGGCAGATCTTGATCAAATTCTTGGATTTCCGAGAGCAGTTGCGGAATTGTGGCCTCACCAACGGGTTTCAGCGGCTTGATGGCAGTTTCCTTGAGGATGTCGAGACAAGCCTCAGGCGTGCCCCTCATGACCTTGATACCGTCACGGTTTATTGGGGGTATGACATAGCGTTTCAGAGTGCCCTGATTAGCCGTTTCCCTGAATTTGCCAATCCCCCTCTTTCAAAGGCGAACTACTCCCTCGACCACTATCCGTTTGATGCCGGAGCTGATCCGGTCCTGACTATCGAAATGACTCGCTATTGGATTTTGCTGTTTTCCCACAACCGACTGGGCGTCTGGAAAGGCATGGCCAGGATTGACCTCAACACGCCAGCAGAGGATAACGCTGCTAGACTGGTGCTCGCCAGCCCGACTTCATGACCACCCGCTCCCAACGAGACTCCTTGAAGGTACAACTTCTTGATGCTCAGCGTATCAAGGGGCTAGTGTCCAGCCATCCACTCATGTCTC
Organism: uncultured Verrucomicrobiota bacterium; assembly: GCA_903854655.1. Taxonomy (GTDB): domain Bacteria; phylum Verrucomicrobiota; class Verrucomicrobiia; order Verrucomicrobiales; family Verrucomicrobiaceae; genus CAINXC01. The sequence continues at coordinate 6,576 of CAINXC010000047.1, forward strand.
TGGCCTTCGCTGAAAGGGAGAGGGAGCTGGAAGAGCGGATCGCGGGCCTTCCGCTTGGGCATAAAGAGGCACGGACGGTGTTGTTTTTTTCGGGCGAGCCTGTTCAAGGCTCATTTGGAATCGACGCCAGTTTTGCGGGCAGCGTTTTGGAGCCGTTCCAAAGCATGGTGATGGCGGATTTCGCGGATCGCTTCCGTGGAGTGGTGGGAACAAGGGGACGGAGGGAGGGAGAGGCCAGCTCGCGTCTCTTGCTGACCGCTCTTCCTCGCGGCTCGTTTGGGCTAGAATTGACTCGGGCCGAAAACGACGAGATTTTCGAGGAAGATCAACTGGCCGACACCTTGGCCCATGTGACCAAACTCGTAGATTCGGCCAGGCGAAGCGATGAAGACTTTGCGTCAGAGCTGGACGGGACGGCCCCCAGAGTCATTCAGAATTTGAAGAACTTCCTGGAAGTCATTGCGAAGGGCAAAGCCGGACTGCGCCTTGAAAGCGGTGATTTCCGTTGCTCAATGAACCCCATTGAGGCCAACGAGGCCTTCAATCGGGTAAGCGCCACCGTGACCAGCGATGAGACATTGAGAATTCCAGGCGTGTTCCGGGGCGCCCTCCTAGAGTCCTGGCGGTTTGATTTCGTCGATGAAAACAACCACAAGATAAGTGGCAAAATCGACGAGAACCTGACGGGGGAGCAAGTCTCCACACTTTCGCGTGAGTTCCTTGATCGCAGATGTGTCGCGGAAGTGGTGAAAACCACCGTTCTCTTCAAGAACGGTCGCATCCGCACAACGTACATACTGAACAACCTGGAGCCTGAGACGTGACTCCTGGCTGATAACCTCAAGCACCCGGCAGCGGTCATCATGATTCCATTTTCAGAGCGACATGGCTATCAACCGGTAGATGCGGAGATTACAATCCGCCAAGAGGCCCCAGACTGGTTGCGTGATCATATCGTGAACCTAGCCTATGAGGGGGGGTTTAGGCCAAGTCAGCTTCGCCCCTACCTATGCAGGGTCATGCTGCGATCTGCCGACAGCAGCAACTGTGAGGTGCGCTAAAATCCTGGACGACACGTTAAGGGAACAAGCACCTCATGAACACAAGAACCCGTCAAAGGTACGGCAGTGATTTCAAGGCCCAGGCCGTGGAACTGGTCAAGCTCGGCAAGCCCGTCCCGGTGGTGGCC
>CAINXC010000048.1 GCA_903854655.1 uncultured Verrucomicrobiota bacterium
GAGAAGCTGCCCTGGCCCAAGGACAAGGCCGCAGCCGACGCCCTGTGGCATGATTTGATTGAGTCGGAAATGCTGCAGGAGCACCTCGGGGAGCTGGCCAAGGCCGATGCCGCTGCCAAAAAGGCTGACAAAAAGGCGAAGAAGGCCGAAGGCAAGGACGACAGCGCCAAGGCCGAAGACAACAAGGACAAGACCGACAGCACAGTCGCCACGAAAGAAATCAAAAAGGGCGACAGCAAGTCAGGACCGGTTCCAGGGCACGTTGTTGCGGCGAAAAAAGAGGACAAGAAACCCGACGAGCCCCCGGCCCAGCGCATCATCAAGGACTATCAGCGGCTGCTGGACAGCATCAATGAAAACACCAAGGAGGACATTGTGAACTTCTTCCTGTCCTGCATGGCCACCGCCTACGATCCCCACACGGAGTACATGAGCCAGCAGGAGATGGAGAACTTCAATGTTCAGATGAAGCATTCACTCTTCGGAATCGGCGCGCTGCTGGGGCTGAAGGATGACGCTGCGGAAATCCAGGGCATCGTCATGGGCGGCCCGGCTGACAAGGAAGGCGAGCTGAAGCTGAAGGACCGGATCATCGCGGTGGCCCAGGGCAACGCCGATTACGTGGAAACCAAGTCGATCAAGCAGCTCCAGAAGATCGTTGACATGATTCGCGGCAAGGAAGGTTCGACAGTGCGCCTCAAGGTGGTTCCTGCCTCCGACCCCTCCATCACCAAGGAAATCTCGATCGTGCGCGGTGCGGTTGAGCTCAAGGACCAGGTGGCAAACGCCGAGCTCATTGTGACCCCCGCCGCCCTGGCGCCGCAGGAAAAGATTGGCTGGATCAATTTGAAAGCCTTCTATGCGGACATGGAGGAAGGCAAGGTGAGCACCACCAAGGACGTGGAAAGGCTGCTGCGCCGCCTGATGAAAGAGGGCATGCAGGGCCTCGTCCTGGATCTGCGCGGGAATGGCGGCGGCTCGCTGGATGAAGCTATCAAGCTTACGGGCCTGTTCATTTCGGCCGGCCCTGTGGTGCAGGTCAAAGACTGGCGCGATGACATTTCCTTCCGCGAATGCAGCAATGACAAGCCTGTCTATGACGGCCCCATGATCGTGCTCACTGACAAGTCCAGCGCCTCGGCCAGCGAGATTCTCGCGGCTGCTCTTCAGGATTATCACCGGGCGGTCATCATTGGCGACAAGTCCACCTATGGCAAAGGCACCGTGCAGACGATCCTGCCCGTGGAGCGCTACATGCCGTTCTTCGCTGACAAGAGCCGCGCCGGCTCGCTGAAGGTGACCATTCAGAAATTCTATCGCATCGCGGGCGGGTCCACCCAGCTCAAGGGAGTCATCCCCGACTTGCAGCTTCCTTCCGTGCGAGACGTGATGGACTATGGCGAGGCTTCCTCCGAAAACGCGCTGCCGTACGACGAAATCCCGGCCCTGCCCTACACATTCTCCCGCAAGACGCCTTTCCCCACCGCCGAACTCAAGTCGCGCCTGGAAGGCCGTGTGCAAGCCAACCCGGAATTCAGCTACATCAAGGATGAAACCAAGCGCCTGAAGGAGCGTATTGACCGCAACAAGGCCAGCCTCAATGTCAGCGTCCGCGAAAAGGAACGTGAGGAGAACGAGGTTCGTCGCAACAAATACGAGGAAGATCGCGACCAGCGCGCCAAGAAGGTGGCTGAAACCCTGAAGGCGGACAGCTTCAAGACCTTCCACCTCACGCTCGACAACGTGGACAAGCCAGACCTCGTGGTCGAGTCCGCCCTCACCCGCGAGCAGAGCACCGGCATGAGGATTGCTGCGCGAGCGAAAGATGACGATGACGATGATTCCGGCGACGAGAATTCGAAGTATCCCTATGGCATCGAACCCGTCAAACTGGAGGCCATCCACGTGATGCACGACCTCATCGAACTGAACGGCAGCCAGCATGTGACGGCCAGGGCCAGCGACAAGAAATGACCTCGCAAATTGTGGGCTGAATTGTGGTTTGAAGCCCCGGAGCTGGTGTCTCCCGGGGCTTCTTGCTTGGATCGCAGGCTGGCTTGTTTGTCACGCTTTCAGGACTCAATTGTCACAACCCGGCACGACATAGCGCGTGCATCCCGCCGTATCGTCGCTAAGGGTTGGCTCCCCCCCGAATGCAATTCGCCCAAGATCAGACAGCCGCCCCCCTGGACGAACTTCCAGAACTCCCGCGCAGGAACAGAGCCTCGATCGGTCTGATGCTGGCGGTGCAGACCCTGAACTCGTTCAACGATAATTTTGTCAAAATGCTCTTCATCTCCCTGGCCTCCGCTGTGGCCAGGGGCATGGATCTGGGAGACAAAATGCAGGTCTATCTGGGGCTGATCTTCTCGCTTCCCTACATCCTGTTTGCTCCCCTCGCAGGCTTTCTGTCTGACAGGTACTCCAAGCGCAGCGTGGTGGCCGTCATGCAGGTGGCGCAGGTGGTCGTTTTTGGCGCTTTCGCCGCCGTTTTGATCTTGAAGGACCCGTTTTGGAGCCTGTTCCTGAGCCTGGCCGCCTTTTTCCTTCTGGCCACCGAGGCCGCGCTGTTCAGCCCCGCCAAGATGGGCATCATGAAGGAGCTCAGCGGATCACGCCGCCTGGGCCAGGTTTCCGGCTGGCTGCAAATGACCATGATGGCGGGGATTCTCAGCGGCATGTGGGCAGGCGGCACCGCCTTCGGCGCGCTCCTGAAGAGCACCAATGATCCCTGGCGTGCCGCCCAATACCTCGTCTGGGTGGTGGCAGGCTGCGCGCTGCTGCAGACGCTGGGAGCCGTGTGGGTGCAGAAAACCCCCTCCCACCCAGAGGTGAAGTTCCGCCGCGCCATGCTGTGGGAGCATTTCGCGCACCTGCGCTTTTTGTTCCGGGACCGGCCCATTCGCCTCGGAGCCATCGGCATTTCGTTCTTCTGGTTCATTTCAAATTCCATGCTGGCGATCCTGGTGACGATGGCGAACGAAGCCCATCCCATGGATTCAAGCGCCGCCTCCCAGGTGCGCTCGATCATGGCTGCGGCCCTGGGAGTGGGCATTGTCTTTGGCAGCATGTTTGCCTCCTGGGTCTGCAAGCGCCGCATTGAGCTGGGCCTCGTCCCGGTCGGCGGGCTGGGGCTGGCTGCGAGCCTGCTCTGGACGGGGCTGCTGCCGGTGGACAGCCAGTGGATCTATTTCAGCCTGGTGACGCTGGGCTTCACCGGCGGCTGTTTCATGGTGCCGCTCTATGCCTTCGTGCAAGATCGCGCCGCCCCCTCCGAAAGAGCGCGGATTCTGTCCGGCGTCAATCTCATGGACTGCCTTGCCGGCGTGGTGGCCATGGGTGTGGTCTGGTTGTATTTGAAAATCGGCATGCGCTCCTCAATGCAGGTGCTGACGCTGGTGCTGCCCACCCTTTGCGCCTCCGCCTTCCTGCTCAAGCTGCTGCCGCAGCAGTTCGTGCGCCTGCTCTGCCTGGGGGTGCTGCGCGCCGTTTACAAGGTCAAGGCGGTGCGTCCTGAGATGGTCCCACGCACGGGTGGCGTCCTGATTCTGGCCAACCATGCCAGCTACATGGATGCCATGCTTCTCTCGGTCGCATTCGAGCGCCAGACACGCTTCGTCATGTGGGACACGCTTTACCAGAATGGTTGGATGAACGGCTTCTTCCGCCTTTTCGACACCGTGCCAATCTCATCCACGCGAGCCAAGGACGCCATCCGCACCGTGGCCGAAGCGCTCAAGGCGGGCCAGGCGGTGTGCCTGTTCCCGGAAGGGCAGATCACCCGCTGCGGGGCGATCAACGAGATCCGCAAGGGGTTTGAACTCATGGTCCGCCAGGCCGAAGTGCCGGTCGTGCCGGTCTATATCGACGGCCTGTGGGGTTCGATCTTTTCGTTCGAAGGCGGCAAGGTCTTCACCAAGTGGCCGCGGCGCGTGCGCTATCCCATCGCCGTGCATTTCGGCGAGCCCATTCCCTGCCGCGAAGCCAGGACCGCCCGGGTTCGCGAGGCCTTGCTGACCGTCGGCTCGCAAGCCTTCCTCAGCCGCCGGCAGTTCGATGGCAGGAGCGACCTCCCGGCCTTCGCCAACATGATGCGCCTTGTGCATGTGGAACTGTTCAGGAAGGGCGACACCCTTCTTGTCCTTGCTGGTCGCGATTCCATCATCGCACGATCGCTGGCGCTGCTGCCAAAAGCAAAGCTGGCCTTCTCCACTGCAGAAGCCGCAAGCGCCGCCGACAAGACGGTTGTCGCCATCGGCACTGCGAGCCAGCTCGGCCAGTTGGGTGCCTGGAGCGAGTGGGCGCGCGCCGGCCGCCTTGCTCTTTGCTGGCAGGGTGAAGCACCTGCAGAACTGCCGGCGCTCGGCACCCCGGTGCTGCGCGGCTGGCTGCACGAGCCCAGCGGGGCATTGCTCAGCACGGAATTCCCCGATCCTCCCATGCCTGCCACAGAAGAGGGCCAGCAGCTCGGCATCCGGTCGGGCTCCCTGGGGCGCCTGCTCCCCGGCCTGGCGTTCCATCAGGACCCAGCAGCCCTGACACTCAGCGGCATCGCACCGGGCGATGAACGCAGCATTGTGCTGCCCCATGGACTTCTCGATGCCATGGGCTTTGTCATGGTCGGACCCGCGACATGAGCACCCCGCCATTCAACTACTGCTACCACTGCGGCCGGACGCCGCTGACCCTCGTGAGCGACCGTCAGTGCCGCTGCGAGGCCTGCGGCTACAGCCAGTTTGTCACGCCCACGCCGGCGGCCGTGGCCTTGGTGCTTGACCAGGAAAACCGGCTGCTGCTGATGCGCCGCGCTCATGAGCCAGGAAAGGGCAGGCTGGGGCTCCCGGGCGGCATCATCGAGCCCATGGAGACCGCCGAACTCTCCTGCGCCCGTGAGGTGCTGGAAGAGACGGGCGTCGATCTGCCGGCCAGCGCCTACCGCTATATGGGCACCCTTTGCAACCGCTACCCCTTCCAGGGCTACGTCTGGCCCACGCTGGACATCTTGTTCGTCGCCCGCACCGGCAGCCTCGACAAGGCCCGTGCCGTCGATGGCGAGGCCAGCGAAATTGTCATTCAGCCGCTCCGGGAGGTCATGCTTGAAGAGCTCGCCTTCCCCACGCACACGGAGGCCGTGCGCCGGCTGCTTGCCTCGTTGTGAGAGGGCGTCTCACGCCATCTTCCTGACCTGCATCAGCCAGTAGGGCTCCACGAAGCGGATGCTTTTGATTCCGAGCTTCTTCTTCAGCACCTGGCGCATGATCTCCCGGTTCAGCGTGGTCCCCGGCGGCAGCAGCGCACGAACGGCTTCCGTCAGGGGCTCAAGCCCCCAGCGCAAGGTGCCGGGAGGGGGGCGCGAAGCCAGCACCCTGCGCGTCTTTTCGGCGAGCAGCGCATAATCGTGGAGCTGGGCGTTGCGATGGTGCGGGCGGTCAAACACCGCGCCGTGCACCCCGTGCGACTTGAGGCGCTCCAGCATGGCATCGAGCGATTTTCGGGTCAGGCCGGTGCGAAAGGGCACGCTGCCCGGCGGCAGCCCCTGGGCCAGCAGCAGCAGGGCATGGGCGCGCTTGCGTGCCCGCAGGCTCTGGAAGCCGTCGTGGCTGAGTCCTTCCAAGGTTTCACGATCCCGAATCGAGAGAGCCAGGCGCGAACTGGTGGGTGGCGTTTCTGTTTTCATGAGAGTTGGGAGCTGTCCCGCCATGCAGCGAAGGACCTTCCCCCAATGCATGAAAAGGAATGTTTCACCTGCTGTACAAGCAGCATCCCTGCCAGGGGCGGCACCTTCCAATGATGATTTTGCGGCACTTTGCAGTCCGGTTTTGCCCTCTACAGTGGGAGAGTACCTGACCGCTCCCATGAATCCGCAGGAAACCAGCGCCGCACAAGTTTTCCTTTCCCATCACGATTTCGTGAAGGGCATCGCCTTGAAGTATGCCCCGTGGCCGGGCCTCATGGAAGACATCACGCAGCAGGTGTTCCTGGAATTCATGAACAAGGAATCACGCTGGGACCTCAGCCACGATGCCCGCCCCCTCCTTGCGACGATGACCCGCCATGTCGCCATGCGTCTCTGGCGGGATCGCACACGGGACCAGCCGGAAACGGTGCGCAAGCTTGCCGAGCACATTCGCAGGCTCGCCGAGGAGCGCGACCGCCCTCCGCGCTACGAAGACGAAATGGGCGCCCTGCGCGGCTGCCTGCAAAAGCTGCCCGAAAAAAGCCGCGAGCTGATCCAGCTCTACTATTACAGCGATGTGTCCACGCCGGAAATCGCCTCGCAGCTCGAGATGAAGGCGGACACCGTCTGCCGCGCCTTGTCACGGGTCCGGGACAAGCTGCGCGAGTGCATCCATCGCACCCTGGACCAAGGAGGCCGCGCCCATGTCTGAACCACCGCCTGATGTCGAAGTGCTGATCCAGCAATACCTGGAAGGCATGCTCACCGAGAAGGACGCAGAACAGCTCCTGGAGTGCCTGCGCAAGCAGCCGGAGCTGGGTGAAAGGCTGCTGGGTCACGTGGTCATGGATGCAATGCTGCGCGCTTCCAAGAATGCGGAAACACCCCTGGAAGCTGTACCTGCGCCGCTTCCCCGGCGCAGGTTAAGCTTCGCCGCGCTCTCCCGCGCGGCCGCGCAGGCTTCCAGCATCACCCGGTTAGGCAGTGCGGCGCAGCACAGGCTGGTGGAGGGCAGGCCCGC
>CAINXC010000049.1 GCA_903854655.1 uncultured Verrucomicrobiota bacterium
GCGACCGCCGGCGGAGCAGTCCACGTTCAGCTCCAGGCGGGCGCCGGAAAAGGTCACTGGCCTGGTCACCAGGGTCGCCTCCTCGTGACCGGCGGTGGCGGACATGAAGCCGTCGCTCCGGAACACCGCGCGCGACACGGTGCCCTGCTTCTTCTCCGGCAGCACCTGGTCATGCGTCACCGGGAAGCCCAGGTAGTAGATCCAGATTTCATCGCCCACCGCCACATAGTTGACGAAGGGATAGATCTGGCGTGAATCAAACGCGCCGTCCAGCCCCAGCGCCATCACGGGCCGGTGCCCGCCCTGCGGCGTCCAGGCAATGCCGTCGCGGCTGGTGAAGAGATGCACGTCGATGCTGTCCGGCGGCGGCACCTCCATGGGCTTGCCCGCGTATTGGAAGGTGATCATCGGCTGCCCCTCGGCAGGCCTGGCTTTGTCCATGGGATGGAAGAACACGGGCACCAGCGCGACATAGGCGTGGTCGGCCTCGGCATAGCGGAACACGCCGGGGCTGTAGTAGTCCGCATCCTCCACCTTCTCCGGCTCGATGATCTTCTGCGGCAGCGGGAAGTTCATCGGGTCCCTGCTCACCGCGCGGCCGATGCTGCGGCCCGGCCGGGCGCGGGTGTAGAGCGCGTACTGCTTCAAGGAGGGGTCCCAGAAGCAGACGTTGTGGGTGTCGAAGGCCACGCCCTTCTCGCCCTGGCGGGCATCGAGAATGCTGTGCCCGGTGAAGGTGAAGTGAATTCCGTCCGGCGATGCGGCCTGGGTGAGGAAGGCCTTCTCCTTGCCGCCATGCGCAGGGTACTGCGCATACAGCAGCTTGTAGCGCGCGGCAGGGGGCGCCTGCGGGTCCGCCCACACGCTGACGCCATGCGGACGGAAGTCGGGCGGTGTAATCAGGTTGTTAGCCTTTGAGCCGCGAAACTCCACCAGCCCCAGCTCCGGCTTGCGCCAGTGCAGGCCGTCGTCGGACTCGGCATAGGCCACGTACTCCTCGCCGATGCTCACACGCGCCGAGTACCACATGCGGAACAGCGCGCCCTCGTGGATCACGGTGCCGTAGATGCCCGTCATCCAGGCCTCCCACGGCTTGTCCGCCACCAGGTCCGCCTCGCCCGTGCGCGTGGCGGAGCCCATCTCGAACTGAACGCCCTCGCACACCTCCAGCAACGAGCGGTCCCACACCACCTGGCGGCGGTCGCCAATATCCGTCGCCGCCGCAGTGGCGCAGGCCAGAAGGAGGGGGATGGCGTGAAACAGGCTCATGGGGCGCATTCATCCCACCAGCCCGGCAAAGGCCTTGCGGCCGCACCAGAGCAGGCAGGCGGCAATCACCGCCATGATGACCACGGGCGGCTGAAACACGGCGCCGCCTCCCATGACGAAAATGTTGAAGGCCAGGATGTTCACAATGATCGGCCCCAGCACGAGAAGGCCTAGATTGCGGGTGCGGGGGATCGCGACCAGGAGGCCGCCGATGAGCTCAAAAACCTTCACAAAACTCATGTAACCGGTGGGGATGAAGGCGGCCATGAACGACTCCGCCGGAGAGCCGGCGGGTGGCGGCGGCATGGCCACGAGATGGAAGAAGTAGGCGACGGCGGAGAAGACGAAAAGAAAGCCCAGCAAGGCGGCGGCGATGGCGGATACGATTTTCATGGTGAGGGAGTGTGTTAGGAACTGAAGGATTAGACGGAGGCGGGGCGCTCGGCAAGACAATCCATCGGGGCCGCCCGCCGCAAGCCTGCCCCGAAAAACAGGCAGCCCAGGGGCCTTGCAAAGGGCGCCGGGGCTGATGCATTGATCAATGACAGGGCGCCTACACCAGTTTCGCGGCCAGCTTCTCCATGATCTGCAGGGAGCGCGTGATCACCGGCTGCGGATCTTCGATCAGGCCGGCGGAAAGCAGGGTGTTGTCGAGCAGTTGCTCGGCAATCAGGCCCGCTGTTTCGGCGTCCTTGTCCGTCAGGCTTGCCAGGTTCTTGATCAGGCTGCTGCGCGGGTTGATCTCGAGGATCACTTCTGGCGCGGAAAGCTCGTCGTCCTTCTTCAGGGCGCGCATCATCTGGCGCATCTGCGGGGTCATCTCGCCTTCGGGAAGCAGGGCGATGGCCGGGCTGCTGACCAGGCGCTTGCCGGTGCGCACGTTTTCCACGCGCTTGCCCAGGTGCTCCTTGAGCCAGGTGCAGAGGGTGTCGGCGGCTTCGGTGCTCAGCGCCTCGCCTTCGGCGGGCGGGGCCTCGTCCAGCTCCACCTTGTCGCTGCTCAGGCTTTGCAGGGGCTTGCCGTCGAACTCGCGCAGGGCGTTCACCACGTAGTCGTCGATGGGCTCGAACAGGTAGATCACTTCAAAGCCGCGCGACTTGAACGCCTCGATGTACGGGCCGCTTTCGATGGCGCCGCGCGAGGGGGCCACTTGATAATAGATGGCCTTCTGGCCTTCCTTCATGCGGGTGACGTAATCGGTGAGCGAGGTGGTCTTGCCGGCCTCGGTCATGCTGGATTCGAAGCGCAGCAGCTTCGCCACGGCCTCGCGGTTGTCGTTGTCGGTGGCCGCGCCTTCCTTGATGAAGCGGGCGAAGTTCTTGTAGAACTCGTTGTACTTCTCCGCGTTGTCGGTCGCCTCGCCGTCGAGGAACTTGAGGAAGCGCTTCACCACCACGGTGCCGAGCTTGCGCACCAGTGCGCTGTCCTGCATGGATTCGCGGCTGATGTTCAGCGGCAGGTCCTCGCTGTCGATCACCCCGCGCAGGAAGCGCATCCAGTCCGGCAGCAGCTTGGGCGGGTTCGGATCGATCAGCACCTTCTTGCAGTACAGGGCCACGCCGGGCTCCATCTGGCCCATGCCGTACATTTCCATATTCTGCGTGGGCGCGAACAGCAGGGCGTTGATCACCAGCGGCGCATCGGCGCTGAAGTGGAAGGTGTAACTTGGATCGTCGAAGGCCTTGGCGGTGAACTTGTAGAACTCTTTGTACTGGTCCTCCGTCACGTCGTTTTTGCCCTTTAGCCAGATGGCCTCCACGTTGTTCACGCGCTCGCCGTTGAGCAGGATGGGGAAGCCGACGAAGTTGGAGTACTTGCCGAGGATGCCCTTGACGGTGTGCTCGTTGGTGAAGTCCTGCGC
>CAINXC010000050.1 GCA_903854655.1 uncultured Verrucomicrobiota bacterium
CCCACGATCGGCAGAAACATGACCGAGGCGATGCCTGCCGGGCTCATCACCAGGCCGGAATGGGTGGCGTCGTAGCCGAACAGCGATTGCAGCAGGCCCGGCAGCATGGTCGTGCTGCCGTAGAGCACGCCAAAGGCGCAGAAGGTGATGACTGAGACAGATGCCAGGTTGCGCTCCGCCAGGGGCCGCAGATTGATCACGGGATTGGAGATCTTCAATTCACGCCAGACCAGGCTGACGAGCCCGACGACAAACAGGAGGCCTAACATTTGAACGCGTCCAAAGGAGTCGCCGAACCAGTCCCATTCCTGGCCCTAGCTGAGCAGCACCTCCCAGCACACCATGGTGATGACCAGCAGGCTGAGGCCGATGGAATCGAAGTTCAGCGGCTTCTTCTTCAACTCCGCCCGGTCCTTTTTGAGGTACTCGGGATCCTCCAGGACAAAATAGCAGGCGGTCAGCGCCAGCAGCCCCACCGGAATATTGATGTAGAAGATCCAGCGCCACGAGTAGTTGTCCGTGATATACCCTCCCAGGGTCGGGCCCAGGATCGGCGCGATAAGGGCGGCAATGCCAAAGAGCGTCATGGCGGAGCCCTGCTTCTCCGGCGGGAAGCTGTCGAGCAGAACGCCCTGGCTGGAGGGCTGCAAACCGCCGCCGGCGAGCCCCTGCAGGATGCGGAAGCAGATCAACTGGCCCAGGCTTGTGGACATGCCGCACAGCACGGAGGCGATGGTGAACACCGCGATCGAGAGCAGGAAGTAATTGCGCCTGCCCAGGTGGGCCGAAATCCAGCCGGTGAGGGGCAGGATGATGGCGTTGGCGGCCAGATAGCTGGTGATCACCCACTCGCCGTCGCTCACCGTGGCGGAAAGGCCGCCGGCGATGTAGCGCAGGGCGACGTTGGCGATGGTCGTGTCCAGCACCTCCATGAAGGTGGGCACCACCACCGCCAGGGCGATGATCCACGGGCTTATCGAACGCCTTGCCCGCGGAGCGGACGCCAGCGCGGGCGCGGAAAGTGTGGCGGTGGCGCTCACGGCTTGGGCTGGGCAGCGGGCTCAGGCGGCAGCGGCTGGAGATACCCGCCGGCATTCGGTCCTGTGGGTGCTTCCTTGATATGCACCCGGGGCTCGACTGAAAGACCGACGAACAACGGATCCTTGTCCGCGTTGTAATCGACGAGGTCGATCCTCACCGGAAGACGCTGCACCACCTTGATGAAATTGCCCGTGGCGTTCTGGGCGGGAAGCAAGGCGAGGGTGGACCCGGTGCCCATGGTGAAGCCGCTGATGCGCCCCTGGAAGTCCTTCGTCTTGCCATACATGTCCACGTGCAGGTCCACGTGCTGGCCGATGCGCAGGTCCGCGAGCTGGGTTTCCTTGAAATTGGCGTCCACCCATATTTCGGAGAGCGACCGGATCACCATCAAGCTTTGGCCTGGCTGCACGTTGTTGCCGGGGTTCACGTTGCGGCGGGTGATCACCCCGTCGATTTCGGCGCGCACGTCGCAGTACTTCAAGTTCAGCTCGGCCTGGGCGAGATCGCGCCGGGCGGCTTCCAGTTTCGCCGCCGCCTGCTTTTGCGCGGGCGCCTCCTTCGCAACCTTGGCATAGATCCGGTCGATGTTGCCATCAGGGTCCTTGTTGATGAATTCGGCGAGCATGTCCTTGGGGCTCAGGTCATAGGAGGAGGGCAGGATGCCGAGCTGCGCAGCCGCCTGAAGAAGCTCGGCCTGCACCTGTTTGACCGAGGAAACGTTCTGTTCCAGATCTGCGGGCATGGTGGCAAGGTCCGTGCCGTCCGGCGTTTTGGAAGGCAGCCCCAGCGACACGCGGCTTTGATAGACGCTCTCCAAGGCCTGGTTTTGCTGTGCCTGCGCCGCCTTCAGGGCGTTCTCCCGCTGGTCGAAGTCGTCCTTGCTTACCGCATGGCTGGCCAGCAGGCCCTTGGTGCGTTCAAATTCGGCCTGAGCCAGGACGAGGGCCGCCTTGCTCTGCTCAAGCCCGGCGACGCGCGAGCGAAGGAGGGCCGCCTGGCTGTTCACGTCATCAACGGCGTGGCCGAGCTTGAACCGCAGGCTGCGCGCCTGGGCCACCTGGCCGCGAATGGACATTTGCGCGGCCGCGAGATCCGCCTCGGAGGATTCCACCGCCGCCTGCTTGATGGCCAGTTGGACCCGGTACGGCTCCTTGTCCAGCTCCACGATCAGGTCGCCTTTGCGCACGCGGTTGTTGTCATCCACCAGGACCCGGGCGACCTGGCCGCCCACACGTGGGGCCACGAAGGTGAGGTGTCCATTCACGTACGCGTCATCCGTGGAGGCTATCGACAAGCTGGCGATGACCATGGGCACAACCCAGAAAAGGATGGCGGCCAGCGCCATCACGCCCAAGATGAGGAAGAGGTGACGAGACGGCTTCGGTGCGGGCTTGTCCTGACTGGGTGATGGCGGCTCCGCTGGAGGGGCCGAGGATTCGTTGGATGGCGCAGAGCCCTCCGGCTTTGCAGGAGTTTCTGGATTGGGCATTGGTGGGTACCTTTCTGGGTGAGGCAGGAAGATTCTCAGTCCGGTACGGAGCCAAATGCGCGCCGAGTTGCAAGTTTCCGCTGCAGAGGCACGCAAAAATAGCCGATCACCCCTTCGAGCCGGAGGCCTCGTGAGCTGCTTTCGGTCCGTTCAATGGTAGCCACCCCGGCGGGCACGCATGGCTACCCGCTTCCTGCCCTGAGGGTGGAAACGGGTAGCGAAGGAGCGGGCCGTGGCCCGACGCCTCAATGATTGAAGAGGAACGCCGGGGAATTGATCAGCGCCCAGGCAAGATCCTGCGCGGCGGTGAGGCGCTTGTTGGCAAGCTGCTCCTGGCTGAGGCTCGCATCGCGGCGGAACTGAAGCAGCTTGGGATCGATGACGATGGGCTTCTGGGCGTTGGTGTACTTGTCTTCCAGCGCGACGAGCTGGGGATCGGCGGCCAACGGTCTCTTCGCGGCGGCGAGCACGCGCTCGTTGGTCTGGTAGTCGCGGTACTGGTTGAGGAAGTTCTCCCGCAGCAGGGCTGTTTGCGCCTTGGTGCGCTTGGCCATCGGCGTCTTCACGGCGTCGGCGACCTCCTTGGAGGCCCCGAAGCGGACCAGGGGGCTGGTGGTCACATACAGGCGGAACTTGCCAATGTTGTAGCGACCGCCCTGGAAGGTCTGGCCAAGGGTGAAGGCCAGGGTGGTGCCGCCTTCAAAGCCGACGGGCTCCTTGGCTTCGAAGATGGCCTCGTGGCGGTAGCCTGTTTCAGGGGACAAGGCCCAGCCACGGTCGCGGTTGCCCACCTTGATGGCGGCGGCAATGTCGAAATTGGCCTGGGTGAAATCGGCACGGGGCTTCACGAGGGCGATCTCGCCGGCCTTCTTCTTGGTCCGCTTCACGTCGCCGGGGTTGGCTTGGACGGTGAACTGGGTGAGGACAAAATTGCCATCGGGGGCCAGGCCTGGGCCGTTGTTGGGCAGGCGGTCATCCGGCAGCGCCTCGATCTTGATGGCGGTGATGCCGGTGAGTTCGGTCTTGGCGGACAGCGAGTAGTTGCCGGGCGCCAGCCGATTTTCAGGAAGGCCGGTGGCGAGCAGCGAGCCGTCGGCCTGCTTCTCCAGCTTTTCGACACCGGCGGCCTTCACCACGTTGACATCGAGAGGAATCCATTCGGTGGCGAGGTCCACGTGGTCTTCCCAGATGGCCTGGGCGGGCGCGGCGGCGTCGGCCATGTTTTTCAGCGTCGTCTGCGCCTTCTTGATCGCGACGTCGCGGGCGGCGGTCTTCTTGGCGATGTCAGGCGCCACCTTGGCCTTGTAGGCCTCGAATTCCTTCTTGGTGGTGTCGATGGTGGCGGCGCGGTCGGCTTCGGCCTTGGTGATGATGGCCTTCTGCTCCGCTTCCTTGGCGCCAAGCTGGGCGGCAAGAGCCTTGTTTTCTGCGTCCATGCCCTGCATTGAGGCCAGCGCGGCGTCGATCTCTTTCTCGGTGGCGGGGCGGTTGATGATGCGCACGAAGATCTCATCGACCAGCTTGCGGTCGTCCTTCACGGCGCTGGCGAGTTTGGCGATGGCGTTTTTCGGATCGCTGATCGCGTCGCCCACGGTGGGGCCGGACATGAGGGCCATCACCGGGCCGAGGTTCACGTCGTTGCTGCGTTCGCATTCGCAGACGCTCTCACGCACCGGGCGGCCGAAGTTGCCGAGGAAACCATCAGGCAGCTTCACCTGCGCATCGGCAAGCTGGGCGGCGCGAGTGCCCGGAGCCACACCGGGGATGTTGAACGATGAGCCGGTGACGGCATGAACTGAATCAAACAGCACCTCGGCAGGCAGGCGGCGGGCCTTGGCGTGGCTGTAGTTGATCTTGTCATCGGCGTTCCACTGGTTGGTCTCGATGGAGAGCTGGTAGGTGCGGCTCTGGCAGATGATGCGCATGAGGTGGCGCACGTTGAAGCCGCTCTGGATGAACTCACTGGTGAGATAGTTGAGCAGCTCGGGATTGGTGGGCGGGTTGCCGGCGCGAATGTCGTCCAGCGGCTCGATCACGCCGGTGCCGGTGAGGTAGCCCCAGATGCGGTTGGCGTAGCTCATGGCGAAGAAATCATTCTGCGGCGAGGTGAGCCAGGAGGCGAACTGCTCGCGGCGTGTCTTGGCCGTGGGCGATTCCAGATCCTTGTGGAAGGGCAGGGTGGCGGGCGCGACCAAATTGGTGCGCAGGTGGGTCACCTCGCCCGTGGGCTTGTCGCCAATGATTTCGAACAGCGGCTTGGCGCCTTCCACAGCGGAACCGCCGATGGTGCGGCCCGCGCTGGCGGGATCGGTCTTGAGGTCGGTCTGGGCGAAGAAGGCGGCGGTCTGGTAGTACTGGTCCTGTGTCCAGCGCTCGAAGGGATGATCGTGGCACTTGTTGCAGTTGAAGCGCGTGGCCAGGAACAGATGCGTGGTGTTCTCCATGATCTCGGCGGGCTCGCGCAGGGTCTTGAAGTAGCTGGCGGGCGGATTGTCCTTGTTCGAGCCGGTCGCCGTCATGATGCGGTAGGCAAAGCGATCGTAAGGGGTGTTGTTCTTCACCTGGTCGCGAATCCACGTGCGCAGGGCGACGGCGCCTTCGACACCGAGGAACTTGCTGTTCACTTGCAGCATGTCGGACCACTTGTTGGCCCAGTGGTCCACAAAGGCGTCACTGCCGATGAGCTGGTCCATCAGCTCGGCGCGCTTGACCTTTTGGTCGCGCGTGTCCGCCATGAAGCGGCGGATGTCCTCAGCGCTGGGCGGCAGCCCCGTCAAATCGAGCGTGATGCGGCGCATGAAATCCGCGTCGGTGCACATGCCGCGGGGCTCAATCTTCATGCGCTTCCACTTTTGCGCGACCAGTTCGTCGATCTTGTTGAACTTCTGCGGTTCTTTCCAGACGAAGGCTGAGCGGTCGCCCATCACGGTGATGGTGGTGGCGGCGTAGTTGCCTTCGAAACGGGCGAGCACCGGGGCCTCGCCACGGCGCACCGTGGTGCCAAGGCCCTTCTTGTCGGTTTCCAGGACCTCGGTGTTGCCGCTGTCGATGAAGGCTTCCGCCGTTACGTCGCGGGTGTAGCCATCGGCATAGGTGGCGATGATGCGCAATTGCTGGCGGGCGCCGATTTTCTCGATCACCGGATTCTTGGGGAACAGCTCAATGCGGGTCACGCGTGGAGTGGCGGTGTCAAGCTTCGCTCCATTGCGAATCCAGGCCTTGAGGGTTTCATAGTAAAGCTCGCCGGGCACGCTGAGCTGGCCGCCTTCGTGCGGCACCGAGCCGCTGGCCTTGAGCAGCATGAGCGAGTGCTCAGGTGAGGCAACATTCACGCGGCGGGACGAAAGCTCATCCGTAAAGGCGAGCACGTCGTAGATCGGATCATAACCGCGCAGGCTCAGCTTGAAGCCGTTCTTGCCTTCCTTCGAGCCGTGGCAGGTGCCGGCGTTGCAGCCCATTTTGGCCACGATGGGCATGATGTCGCGGATGTAGTTGGGATGGAAGGCGACATCCATGCCGGTGACCTCCACCGGCACGCTGGTGGCCTTGCCGTTGAAGGCGATCTTCACCGTCGCCTTGCCGTCCTTTTCGGGACGCACCATGCCGCGCTTGTCGATGATCGCCGATTCTCCTTCGAGTGAGATCGTCGCCATGCGGGTGACATCGGCGTGGGTGCCATCCGTCATCGTCGCGGTGACGAGAAGCTGCGCGTACTCGGTGGCCTTGGTGATCTTGACGGTTGCGGGCTGCACTTCCAGCGAAGCCACCACCGCGCCCTTGTGCAGGTCTTCGATGAAATCATCCTTCTTTGCCTGGATGCGGATGGTGTCGTCCACGATCACATCGCTGGCGGCCAGTTCTTCCTTCTTCGCGAGCGGCACGCTCACCAGTTCTTTGGCGATTTTGCCGGTGGCGGCGTCAATGAAGCGCAGTTTGCCATCGGCACCGGCGGCGGCAACGGTCTTGCCATCCGGGCTGAAGCTCACGGCGTACACGCCGCTGCCGGGGATCTCGGTGCTGCTCAGCAGCTTCACGTCCTTGGTGACATAGGCGTCGAGTTCCGGGCCTTTGCCGCTGACGGTTTCGACGATCTTCTTCACCGCGTCAGGCAGGGCGCTGTCGTACTCGGACGAATAAATGTTCACCGTGCCGCTGAAATCGTGGCTGGAGGCCGCGACGATGCGCTTGCCGTCGGGCGCGAAGCCCACGGAGAAGATGCGGCCCTGCATGATCGGGAACTTGCGGATGAGGTTGGCGTTGTCGCCGATCACGCGCTTGGTGATGCGCTGCATGCGGTAGATCTGCGGCACGCCATCGGTGCCGCCTACCAGCACTTCATCGCGCAGCGGATGGCGGGCGATGGTGTGCACGCCGCCCTTGAGGGCGCCGGGGGTGATCGAGGTGATGTTGTCGATGAAGCGCTGCGTGCTCACCTCGGTGAGCTTCACCGCCATGTCGCGCCCCACGGAGACGAGATGCTTGCCATCCACGCCCCAGACCGTGTCCAGCACCCAGTCGCTGTGGCCGCCCATGAAGAGCACCTGCTTGCCGGTGGTGGCATCAATGCCGCGCACCGAGTTGTCGGCGCAGCCCACGGCGATGAACTTGCCATCGGGCGACCAGCTCGCCCCATAAAGCGTGTCGAAGGTGTAGGGGACCGAGAGCTCCAGCTTCTTCTTCGCCACATCCCAGACCTGCAGCTCGCCAGCGCGCGCCGGGCTGCCACCCGCCACGGCGATCTTCTTGCCGTCGGGCGAGAACACCACCTTCTGAATGCGCTCGGAAAGACCCACCAGCCGCGCCTCAATGCCGCTGCCATCGGCGCGGTGGATGAGCACTTCATGGTAACCGGCGACCGCAATGAACTTGCCGTCGGGCGAATAATTGATCGAGGTGATCAGCGGGGCGGTGACATACACCGGCGGCTTCTCCATGCTATACTCGGCCTTGGCGGAGACGGGCGTGTCGTCCCTTGCGCCCTCGGTGATCCAGCGCCGGATCAGGGCCACGCGGGTCTCGTCGAGCGGGTCCGCCTTCTGCGGCATCTCCACCTTGCCCTTCTGCGGCGTGATGAGCTTCATGACGTTCGATTCATCCGGCTTGCCCGGCACAATGGCGTGCCCGTCCTCGCCGCCTTTGAGCAGCGCGCTGAACTCCGTCATGATGTAATCGCCCTTTGCTTTCGCGGGCTGATGGCAGCCGTGGCACTCGGCCTGGAGAATCGGACGAATCTGTTTGTAAAAACTGACAGGGGCGTTCGGATCGATGACTTCCTCCTTCTTCGGCGGCTTGGCGAAGGTGGTGCAGGCATGGGTCAGAGTGAGGCACAGACCGAGGCGTGAGAGAGCGTGGATCGTTGATTTCATGAGGAACGGACGGGGGATGGGGCCGGCAAACAGAGAGCGCTTCATGGTCAGCCCTGGCAGGCCAAAATGAAGAGCGGCATGATAGTACGCCTGCCGGGGCGGGATTTATCCTCGCGCTCAGGCGCGCTGCTTTACACACCCCCTGGCAGGCGCTATCCTCCATCCCTTATGATCGCCGATGCCATCGCGCCGACGGATCGCGCCAAAACTCGGACGCGGCCAGTTGCCCGGCTGCTCAGCTTGCTGCAAGCGCCAGAGCATGGCGAAACCCGTGTGGTTCGCGACGGCATGGAGTGGCAGGACTATCTGGCGTTGGATGCGATCCGTGACGAGCGCGGAGGCTTTCGCGTGGCCTACCTGGATGGCGTTGTCGAAATTATGTTCCCCTCCTTTGAGCACGAAATCAGAAAGTCGAACGTCAGTGTCTTGGTAGAAGCCTGGTTGGTGGAGAAGGACGTTGATTTCACCATCCACGGCAGCACCACCCTGCGAAGCGAGATCAAGCAGGCGGGCAAGGAACCCGACGAATCCTATGCCTTCGGCGATCAGCGCCAGGATCGTCCCGACCTTGCCATCGAGGTCGCCATCACCAGCGGCGGCATCGACACCCTGGAAATCTACCGCCGCTGGGCCATTCCCGAGGTATGGATCTGGCAGAAGGGAGAACTGCGGGTGTTTGTATTCGAAGGGGATGACTACCTGCCCGCCTCTCAGAGCCGCTGGTTTCCAGACTTGGATCTAAAGATGCTGACGGAATTTGCAAAACTGGAGAAGACCTCAGAAGCCAGGAAGAAGTTTGTCGCTGCATTGAAGGCATCAGGCAGGCATTCCGGCATGTGACCTGAGCCGTTGCTGTCAATCCGCCTGAGCCGTGGGCCCCCGGTCCACGCACCAGCTCACGCAGCCGTCGCTGGCCTGCGAGGTGGTGGCGGCGAAGTCGGCGAGGTAGCCGCGCTTGTGCTTGAAGCCTTTGGCACCGCTGAGGCGGCGGTCGAGATTGGCGTGGACGGTGATCTCGCCCTTCAGCAGGTCGAATTCGATCTCGTCACCGTCTTTCACGCTGCCGATGGGGCCGCCAACGATCGCCTCGGGGGCGCAATGCACGCCGATGGAGCCGTGTGAGACGCCGGAAACGCGGGTGTCGCTGATGAGAGCGACCTTGCCATCGAGTTCCTCAACCGCGAGCGCGGCGCTGGCGACCAGCACTTCCGGCATGCCGGCGGCAACGGGGCCGAGGTTGCGCAGCACGACCACGTGGCCGGGCTTGATGGCGCCTGCGGCGGCGGCATCGGCGACGGCCTTGGCGTCCTCAAAACAGATCGCCTTGCCCTTGAAATGGGGAGGCTGGTTGTTGCAGACCTTGAAGACGATGCCGTCGGGCGCGAGGTTGCCGAAGCAGACCTGCATGTCGGCATAGTCTTTGAAGGGCTTGCCGAGGGGGGCGATGAGTTCCTGGTCAGCAGGCACATCGGGTGCGTCCGCCACGTTTTCAGCCAGGGTTTTGCCGGTGACCGTGAGGGCGCTGCCGTCGAGGATGCCGGCCTTGAGCAGGTGCTTCAACAGCATGGTGGTGCCGCCAATGCGGTGCAGGTCCACCATGGTGCCTTTGCCGCGCGGGGCGAAGTTCGCATACACCGGCGTGCGGCGGCAGATGGCCTGCACATCGCGCAGGGTGAAATCGACGCCGGCCTCCTTCGCCACAGCCAGCAGGTGAATGACGCCGTTGGTGGAGCCGCCGACAGCGGCGATGGCGCTCATGGCGTTGGTAAAGGCGGTCTTGGTGAGGATGTCGCGGGGACGAAGGTTGCGTTCCAGCAGGAGTTTCACCGCCTCGCCCACGCGTTTGCACTCGGCGCGCTTGGCTTCGTCAATGGCGGGGATGCTGGAGCTGTCCGGCAGCATCAGGCCCAGGGCTTCGCTGGCGATGCCCCAGGTGTTGAAGGACGCGGCGATGCCGCAGCCGCCGGCGCCGGGGCAGGCGTGGCGGATGATTTCTTCGGACTCTTCATGCGTCATCGCGCCGGAGTTGGCCTTGGCCTGGGAGTCGTAGGAATCCAGAATGGTGATGGCGCGGCCCTTGTAGCAGCCGGGCATGATGCTGCCGCCGCTGAGGATGAGCCCCGGCATGTTGGTGCGGGCCAGGGCCATGGCGAAGCCCGGGCCGTTCTTGTCGCAATGATGCACGCCGATCATGGCGTCGTAGCAGTGCGAGGTGCAGACCATCTCCGCGCCGTTGGCGATGAGGTTGCGCGAAACCAGGGAGGCACCGCCGCCCTCGTGGCCCTGGGTGATGTTGTCGCTCACGCCGGTGACGCCGAAGGGGAAGCCGATCAGCCCCGCGTCGGCGCAGCCCTGTTTCAACAGCATCGCCAGTTCATGCGCGTGCATGTTGCAGATGTTGCCGTCCAAAAGCGGCGTGCCGATCCCGATCTGGGCCTTGTGGAAATCTTCAGGCTTGAACCCGAGCCCCCAGAAGAACGAATTCACACCGCGTTGCCAGCCTTGTGTAAGCTGACGGGAGTTCCAGTTGAGGGATGTAGAAGGGGAGGACATGCGGGGCGGGAAAGGCGTTTGGGTGGTAAATGGAGGGTAGAGTGCGGAGTGCCTGGTGCTCAGTCGAGACAAAAGCGGGCCGTAGACTCAACTGGGCACTGCGCACTTCGGCTCAGCTTGCCGTTGCGTCCGTGATGACCTTCGCCAGCTCCGAAGCTTTCGCGTGCAGGACCTTGACCTCCTCAGGGGAAAGCACCTTGCCTTCGGGCACATCAACGAGGGGCAGCAGTTCCTTCAGGCCCTGGGTGAGGCGGCTCACGACGGGCAGCTCCTTCACCTTGGGCTGAAGCGTGGACAGGCTTTCCAGGTAGTACTCGACAATGTCGTGGCGGGCCAGATTGCGGGTCTTGTCGGGCGCATAGTTGTCGTCGGCCGCCTGGGTGGCGATCTGGAAGGCACGCAGCCAGCCGCCGAGGCTGACGAGGTGGGCGATGTCCACGTCACGGAGCTGGACCATTTCCGCTTCCACATCGAACTGCGCCTTGGTGAGCTCGGTGCGGAGTTTCTTCCAGTCCCCTTTCAAACTGTGCTCCAGCAGGCTCTGGCTGTGGCGGTTCATGCGGCTGCCGGCCCCCAGCACCTTGGCGTGCTTGAGCAACGCCCGGCCGATGTTGTCCATTTGCTCCAGCTTCTCGCACTGCACGACCAGGAAACCGTCGGCGATCAGCGCGCCCATGCTCAGGGACACCGCCACCCGGTCCGTGGGTGTCTTGTCCGTCACCGGGCGCGACAGGCGGTCGTAGGACAAGGTGCCCAGGGTGTCGAGCAGTTGGAAGATCGCCTCGATGCTGGGAGTCGTGATCGGGTTGACGCCAAACTCCTCCCGCAGATGCTCATCGCCCAGCAGGTCGTCGGGGATCTCCATCTTCTGCGCCTCCGGCTTCGCCTTGTTCTGGGCCACGGCCTGCCAGGCGGGCAGGCAGAGAAGCAGGGCCAGCAGAAAAGGCGAGGCGCGGCGGCAGGCGTTGGCGAGCGGAAGATGGGGCAGGGCGATAGTCACGGTGGCGGACTTTAAGGCGTGCGCCGGACAATTCCAGCACGACTGCTGCCAAAGCGGGGCGCATATATTCCTTCTCAATGCCTGATTTTCAGTCTGATATCCCGGCATTGTTTGTGCTACAAATGGTGCTTGACGGTCCTAGAGCCATCGCGATTGATTGGCCCTCGCCTTTTTCGACCTCTCTATGCCCGATTGGGAACGTATCATCTGGATGACCTGCTATGTGCTGGTCTTTGCGGGGTTATCCATTTTTGGAGCCCACCGCATCAAGGTTCTGTACCTGTACTGGAAGCACAGGGAAGACGAGCCCAGGCCCGTGCGCGAGTTCGATGAACTGCCGGTCGTGACGGTTCAGCTTCCGCTGTTCAACGAGATGCATGTGACCGGCCGCCTGCTTGAGGCTGTCGCCGCGCTCGACTATCCGAAAGACAAGCTGCAGATCCAGGTGCTGGATGACTCGACAGACGAAAGCGCCCAGCTCAGCGAGCGCCTGGCCGCCGATCTCGCCGCCCAAGGATTCGACATCGAATATCGCCATCGCGTGAACCGCCATGGTTTTAAGGCCGGGGCGCTCGATGAAGCGATGGCCACGGTGAAAGGCGAATTCATCGCCATTTTTGATGCCGATTTCGTGCCTCCCAGCGACATGCTGCAGAAGATGATCCACCACTTCACCGATGAACGCGTGGGTCTGGTGCAGGCGCGCTGGGGCCACATCAACCGCAACTATTCGCTGCTCACACGCCTGCAGGCCATGTTCCTTGACGGGCATCTGGTGCTCGAACAGACGGCCCGCAGCCGCCATGGTGAGTTCCTCAATTTCAACGGTACGGCCGGCATCTGGCGTGCGCGTGTCATCAATGAGTCAGGTGGGTGGCAGCACGACACGCTGACGGAGGATCTGGACCTCAGCTACCG
>CAINXC010000051.1 GCA_903854655.1 uncultured Verrucomicrobiota bacterium
TCCAAGCGCCGTTGCGACGGGCATGTGAACCTGGCTCTGCTCACTGACGGCCTGCGCGCCGAGCGCGAGCATGGCATCACCATCGACGAGGCCTACCGCTACTTCGACACGCCGAAGCGCAAGTTCATTATCGCCGACACGCCGGGGCACATCCAGTACACCCGTAACATGGTCACCGGCGCCTCGACGGCGGACGTGGCGATCATCCTCATCGACGCCCGCCTGGGCGTGATTGAGCAGACCAAGCGCCACACCTACCTGGCAAGCCTGCTGCGCATCGGCCATGTCGTTCTTGCTGTGAACAAGATGGACCTGGTGGAGTTTTCGCAGGCCCGCTACGATGAGATCGTGACCGAGTACATGGCCTTCGTGAAGGGCCTGGACGGGCAGCTCTCCGTGACCCCGATCCCCATGAGCGCCCTGAACGGCGACAACGTGGTGGACCGCTCCGCCCATACACCCTGGTACACCGGCCCGGCCCTGCTGGAGCACTTGGAGACCGTGCAGGTGGCCGTTGAGCGCGCCGACGACCCGGCGCGCCTGCCGGTGCAGTGGGTGATCCGCCCCATGTCCGATCAGAAGGACGAAAAGCTGGGCGGCAGCCTGCACGACTACCGCGGTTTCGCCGGCCGCGTGGCCAGCGGCACCTTCCGCGTGGGCGACGAAATCGTGGCCTATCCCTCGGGCCTCACCTCCAAGATCAAGAGCATCGACACTTTTGCCGGTCACCAGACCGAGGCCATCCCCCAGCTTTCCTACTCGTTCACGATCGCGGACGAGATCGACATCAGCCGTGGCGGGCTCATTGCCAAGGCCAGCGAAGCGCCGTGCGTGAACGATCAGTTCGACGCGATGATCTGCTGGTTTGCCGACAAGAAGACGCTCAAGCCGCGCAGCCGCTTCCACCTCCGCCACACCACCAACGAGGTCCGCGCCGTGGTCACGGACGTGCTCTACAAGGTCAACATCAGCACTCTGGAGAAGACCGCCGAGAGCCACGAGTTCAGCCTCAACGACATCGGCTGCATCCGCCTGCGCACCTCCGCCCCGATCTTCTTCGACCCCTACACCAAGAATCGCACCACCGGCAGCTTCGTTCTGGTCGATGAGCAGACCAACAACACCGTGGCCGCCGGCATGATCCTGCGCCCCGTGGGTGATGGCACTGACGAGGAAGAGGACGCAGGAGCGGCGATCTAGTTGGCGTTCATCCAATACAGCCGGGCCGGTCGTCTCTTCGGGGAAATCAATTCCCATGGGGGGCACTTTTCCGGCGGGATGTCATATGATTATTATTGAAATAATATGAGCAGCCCCTTTAATATTGTGGATGCAAAGCCCCTTCCTCTCCCGGCTACGCGCCTTGTTGTGCGGATTGACGATCAGCCTGATCGTCGTGGCATTCTTGCTGGGCTTGGTGGGAGTCTTTCCCCTGTTTGACTGGCTGGTGCACCTTCAGGGCGATCTGCTGGGCGGCTTGTATGAAGTGAGGCTGACCATGACGCTCTCGTGTGGTGTCCTTGCGCTGTTGATCGCCAGCCTTCTGCCGCACTTGAACGTTGATGACCGGACGTACGCTCCTGCGCGGTGGCTTGCCATTTCGCCTGTGGCGCTGGTCTTTCTCGGCCACTTCCTGCTGTCAGGATACGTGCTGTGGATGGAGGCGCCAACCAGTCAGCCTCCCATTTCGTTGGGTGAGGCGGTGGCAAGGGCGGGCCTCATTCCGCAGGACGTGAAGATTCAGGCCGATGTCCGCGCACTCTTCGATCCGAAGCAAGTGTTTGATATGATCGATCCGTCCTCGCGCCTCGCACAGGTCCGCTACGCTCTGGTTCATTCGAAGCAGGTGGCCGATGGACCCCTGGTGCTTTTCCGGACTGAGTTTCCCGGCTCGGAGCCGATAAAGGTCTCCTTGTCGCGACTCTCGGGCTTGATGAGACGACAGGTCACACCGATTGACGTCCAGCGCCACGTTGGTCACGGCTGCCCGCTGGATTGCGTGGCGATCGATACCCGGAGCTCGATTCATCATCTGGCCTTTGTCAGCGTCGTTCTTTATTGCGTGCTGGCTGTGCTGGGAACCATTTTTGTGCTGGCCCGCCGTCGGCGGCTGCGTGGGGATGGCTCGGCACAGACCTACTCCCTTTATAGCAATGCCATCAGGGGAAAAA
>CAINXC010000052.1 GCA_903854655.1 uncultured Verrucomicrobiota bacterium
AATCCTGCTCAAAAAACGTCTCGATATTCCGTTCCATCCCCGGTTCAGTGCCATGCAGCGGCTTCAACATGCTCACCGAAGGCAGAAACAACGTCCCTGCCCGCTCAGCTTTCCTCCGCCGCAGCCAGAAACGCACGGCCGCCACCACCACCATGCCGCAGTAGATGGACGAAGTAATCGCGCCCACCGCCGCCACCCAGAACAAAAGCCGTAAGAAAATATGCATCGGAAAGAGAAAGGAAATGGAACGTCACGCCGAGAGGATTCACCATCTGGCGCACGCCTCTCTCAGTGTAAAGGATTGCCGTCAACAAGCCTTGAACGCGCAACAGCTTAGGACAAGTCCCGTTTCACTGAGACCTCGCTCTAGTGCTTCCCGCCTGGCTCTTTCGGCACCACCCGGATCGGCCGTTTGAACGGCACCAGCCCCGGCGATTGCTGAGCCTGGTTCACCCGCGTCAGCATCTCTGTCCGCACAAAGTCCACGAACCCCTGCATCTGCCGGTTCATCTCCTCCATGCGCTCGCGCATCTGCAGCACGATCGCAATCCCCGCAATGTTCACACCCATATCCCGCGCCAGGTTCAGGATGAACTCCAGCCGTTCCAGGTCTTCATCGGTATACAGCCGCGTGTTCCCATCCGAGCGCGACGGCCGCAGTAACCCCTCGCGCTCATACATGCGCAGCGTCTGCGGATGGATCTCATACATCTCGGCCACCGCCGAGATCATGTAAGCCCCACGAGATTTACGCTTAGTCGCCATCGCCCTCAGAATAGCCCAAATCGTTGCCTTCCTCTACAAATGCCTGCCAGTTCGCACAAAGCATCGAAACCCGCTTACACCTCCGCCAGCATCTCCGCCCGCGGGTCTTCCGGATTCAGCTTCTGCAACTCCCGCAGTATCTCCTTCGACCGCTCATCCTGCACCTTCGGCACCACAATCTGCACCTCGACGATCTGGTCGCCGCGAACGCCTTCCCGAGTCGCGCTCGGCACACCCTTCTCTCGCATGCGCAGCTTCTGACCGGTCTGCGTTCCCGGCGGAATCTTCAGTTGGGTATGTCCCGCGCCGCCGCTAACGCCGTCGATCGTCGGCACATCAATCTTTGCTCCCAGCGCCGCCTCCATCACCGTCACCGGCACCTTCACATGGATGTCGTCACCCACCCGCTGAAACAGCTTGTGCGGCCCGACCTTGATGATCAGGTACATGTCCCCCGCCGGCGCGCCTTCAGTCCCGGCATTGCCTTTGCCCGCGAGCCGTATCCTCTGCCCATCGCGCGTACCCGCCTTGATGCGGAACTCCAGGGGCTCGCGCCGCGCCACCACGCCCGCGCCGTCACACGTCCCACACTCGTTCTGCACCTTGCCTGAGCCGCCGCACCGCGGGCACTGGATGTTGAACTTCATCCGCCCGCCCATCTGCGTCACCTGCCCCGCCCCGTGGCACTCCGGGCACTCAATGCTGCCGCCCACCACCGCTCGCCCCTTGCACGTCGGACACT
>CAINXC010000053.1 GCA_903854655.1 uncultured Verrucomicrobiota bacterium
ACCAGTACTTCACTTCCATCCGCGACCTGGAGGAGCGCATCAAGATCGAAGGCGAATGGATCGACCGGCCCAAGCCCCAGGTGCCGCGCCCCGACTTCGGCAAGGGCTCGTCGCGCGACCGCATCGCCGGCGACGGGCGCGGCTACTCCGAATACACACGGCTCATGTTCGACATGATCGCGCTGGTGTTTCAGACGGACAGCACGCGCTCGGTGAGCCACATCCCGCGCACCGAGGGCGACGAAGCAAAGTGCTACACCTTTGAAACAAAGAGCCCCTGGGATCTGCACACCATCACGCATAACGCGCAGGAGGATGACAAAATCGCCATGTGGCGGAAGCTGGATGCGCTGTACCTCGGCGAATGGGCCTACTTCCTCGGCAGGCTCAAGGGCGTGAAGGAGGGCGCCGGCACGC
Source organism: uncultured Verrucomicrobiota bacterium (assembly GCA_903854655.1). Lineage (GTDB taxonomy): Bacteria > Verrucomicrobiota > Verrucomicrobiia > Verrucomicrobiales > Verrucomicrobiaceae > CAINXC01. Next base: position 418 of record CAINXC010000053.1, read on the forward strand.
TGCTGGACAACACCATGGCCGCCTGGGCCACCACCAACGGCGGCCCCAACGCCCACTCCGCCACGCAGCTCCCGCTCATCCTCTGCGGCGGCTCCGCGCTGGGCCTCAAGCACCAGGGCCACCTGGTGAAGACGGACATGCCCGTCGCCAACGTGTGGCAGACGGTGGTGGACCGCGTGGGCATGAAACTGCCCGCCGATTTCCAAGGCGGCCTGGCCAAAGGCCCAGTGAAAGAGCTGGTGTGACATCCAGGCAACACCGCCGAGACAAAACTTGCGCTCCACAGCCCAACCTGATTTTATCGACCACAACCGCCCTTCATTGCGCAATGCACCCCTGGAGGCATCCCATCAAACCCAATCAGCGCCCCCCTTGCCATGACCACCCTGAAGACCCTTCTCCTCACCGCTTCCATCGCCGCCCTCGCCTCCTGCGCCTGCGCCAAAAAAGGAAGCTGCGGTAGCTGCGCCCCTGACGCCGAATGCTGCAAAACCCATTCCGCCTGCTGCTCGGCGGATGCAGCAAGCAAGCCGAAGCTGAGGTTCTAGTAGCTGATCAGTTCACCATGCCCCGGTAGCGCCAGGCCTTGTAGCCCAGCGATTTCAGCCACTTCACATCAATGGAATGGCTCAGCACCCGCCAGGACGGCGGGCACCCGGTCTCGTAGGCGACGAGCCTGGCGTGCTCTTTGTCGTCCCAGCCGGCAAAGAGCAGGCAGTGGGCGTTGCGGGTGTTCAGGATGTCGCCCGGTTTCAGGGCGTCCCAGCGAATTTCTTTGCACAGCCCCGGCAGTTCCCTGGTGGAATAGGAGCGCGGCAGCTTCCACAGCCTGGAGATGTAGCCGGAGCAGTCGATGCCCACGGCCTCCCCCGTCACCGCACTGTCGAGCAGCGAGCGCTTGACATCCGTGTACACATCGCCGGCGGCCATGCCCTCGTTGAGCCCGTCGTCGAACTCGTCAAGAGTGCTGAATCCTCCCCACTGGTAGGGTATTCCTTCTGTCTCCTCACCCGGCTTCCACCAGCCCGGAATCTTGCCTCCCGGATTGTAGGTCGCGTCCGGTGTGTCAATGCGCACCCCTTTGGCGTCCACACCGTGCCGTACGTTGTCCAGCGAGGGTGTCCAGTGATGCATGCGGTAGGCTTCGGCCATCACCATGCACTCGTGGCGGGTCACTTTCGATGGCGGCGGCTCTTTGGCCGTGTGGGTGCAGTTGGCGAGAAGACAGGCAAGGACGGCAAGAAGGGCAGGCTTGGAGAATACCATGGGTGAGAGGAGCGGCATCAGCGCAAGCCTCCCCTTATAGCAGCGGCCGGTGGTCTTCAAAGCGGATCAGCGCCAGCTATCGCTTTCCAATGCAGAACAGATGCTTGTGCCCGCGGATGAACAACTGCCCGTCGGAGACAGCGATGGAGCCGATGATTTTTTCGCCCATTGAATTGGTCGCCAGCAGTTCAAAGGTGGGGCTGGCCTTGAACACAAAGGCGTCGCCGCCCTGGTTCACCGCGTAGCACCGTCCTTCGCTCAGCACCAGGGAGGACCAGTTCTGGCCGGTGGGCCCCGGGCCCTTGAGCCTTTCCAGCCACACTGTTTCGCCCGTTTTCAGGTCGATGCACTGCGCGGTGCCTGGATCGTTCAGGATGTAGATGTGCCCGTCATGCACCACTCCTGAACCGATGCGCTGCGGGCTCTTGGGATGCTGCCAGAGCCGGAGGCTGCTGGTGACATCGCCCTTGCCACCGGTCTTCACCGCCAGGTCCATGCCATTGAAGCCGCCCATCGCCACAACGATGCCGTCGCTAAGCAGCGGCGAGGTGTAAACCAGGGGGTTGAGCCCATCGCAGGTCCAGATCTCCTCGCCTGTCTTCGCATCCACCGAGCAGACGCGGTAGGGCCAGTTGGTGATCAACTGCGCCCGGCCGTCAATCTCGCGAGGCAGAGGGTCGCTCCATGAGCCGTAAAACCCGACCTTGGGAATCTTGCCCACCTCACCGGAGGCGCGCATCAGCTCCTCGTGCTGCCACACGGTCTTGCCGGTCTTGGGATCGAGGGCGACCAGCATCGTCGCCTCGCTGCTGGGGCCGAAGTTCAGGTAGCACAGCCCATTCGCCAGCACGGGCGAGGCCCCGTTGCCCCAGATGTGGTGCAACTGGCCCAGATCGCGGTGCCAGAGCTCCTTGCCGTTCAAATCGAAGCAGAACACCCCGGCGGAGGCAAAGCTGGCAATGACCCGCTCGCCATCCGTGACCGGCGATGCAGAGCAGTAAGGATTGGTGGGGTGTGTGGTCTCCGGCTCCTTGTAGGTCGTGCCGGCCTCCCAAAGCTTTTTGCCGGTCTTTTTATCGAAGCAAAGGACCAGCCGCCGGCCTTCCGCTTCGACCGACTGAGTGACAAAGACCTTGCCGCCCCACACGACCGGCGTGGAGTTGCCCCGATCCGGCAATTCCACCGACCAGGCGACATTGTCTGTGGCGCTCCATTTGGTGGGAAGGCCGGTCTCATCGCAAGTGCCGTCGTTGTGCGGTCCGCGCCAAGAAGGCCAGTTCGCCGCGTGCGCGGTCGTCATGCAAAGAAGGAGAAGCAGGACGGAAACAGAGCATTTCATGCCGCCGATAAAGCACATGCGCCGGGAGATGACGAGGCAAAAACGCGGAATGTTTGCGGGCTCTGCGTGTGGTCGCTTGACGATGAAGCGGCAGAGCAAAAGGAAGCCGGAGGCATGCGCCGCAGGGCAGACTTTTGGCTTGCGCCCCACCTACGCCTTTTGGAGGATGGGCGGGTATGGAAGACATCGAAGTTGAGCTGGCATCCCATCCGCATGACGCCTATTTCAAGGACGTCTTTTCTGACCCACAAAGGGCGGCAGTCTTTTTTCAGAGCCACCTGCCCGCCAAGGTGGTGTCGCGGATGGACTGGAGCTCGCTGCAATTGATGCCAGGCTCCTTCGTAAAGCAGTCCCTGCAGCAGGCGCATTCGGATTTGCTGTTTTCTGTGAAAGCAGAGGGAACTCCCTGCATGCTCTACCTGCTGTTTGAGCACCAGACGACGGTGGATGAATGGATGCCCCTGCGGCTGCTGGGTTACATCCTGGAGATCCTGAACACCCATGCGGAAACCCACGGACGCCCCCTGCCTCCGGTGCTGCCCCTGGTGCTGCATCAAGGACCCGATAGGTGGACGGCATCGCCGTGCTTTGAGGATCTCTTCGCCCTGTCAGAGTCCCTGGCCGAAGTCTTGATGCCCTACCTTCCGAAGTTCCGCCACGCCCTCCTGGACTTGTCGCAGTTCGATCCGCAGCGCGATGAGCCGGATGCGCAGATGCGGGTGGTGCTGAAACTCATGAAAATGGCGCGAGCGAAGCAGCTCGCCGAGTTCTTTGCCTGGATGCTGGACCAGGCCTCACTGCCGCCCGAACTGCTGCGCAAGAGCCTGCTCTACGCCCTGCACGCCGAGCCCATCCTTGACGTTGAGCAAATCGCCCATACCCTGGAAAACAATCCGCAATTGAAGGAGGAGATCATGTCCACCGCCGCAGCACTCATTGCCAAAGGAAAAGCCGAAGGAAAAGCCGAGGGCGAGATGCGTGGCAAGGTGGCTGGCAAACTGACCTGCCTCCAGGAAATATTGCATCTGCCGGTTTCCAGCGATCAAGAACTTGCGGGGCTTGAGGTCGCGGAACTGGAGCGCCGGTTCAAGGAACTGCAACGGCAGTACGAGGAGCAGTTCAAGCGCTGACAGGCAAGCCTCCCGCTTCCAAGCGCAGGCGCTTGAAACGGTTGGCGCACGCAGGGGCCGCTCTCAATCCTCCATCAACTTCACCACGAGCCGGCGCATGAGCTGCCGCTCGGTCATCTGGCCGCGCTTGTCGAAGGCGTCGTCCAGGTTGCGCAGGAAGCGGATCAGGATCGACTCCGTGGGAGCCGGGCGATGGACCAAGTCCTCCATGGCGGGATTCGAGGCCGGGTGATGCCGTGCCACGTCCGAGGCCAGCATGAAGCGCCCGCGATTGAAGCAGTCCACCAGCCAGATTTGGTCTTCATGGGTGACGCGCGCCAGAAAGTGACCTGGAAAATTGCAGCCCTCAATCACCAGCCCCATGCGCCTGCCCAGCAGGCGGTAGAGCGTGCACAGCGAGATGGGATTGCCCAGGCCGCCGGCCACCACCCACAGCATGTTGCTGTTTTCCGGAGCGTAGTAGTCCTTGCTGTTGCCGCGAAAGCGCGCCGCCTCCCCTCGCCCGCCAAACAGCCACTCGGACAATTGCCGGGGGTTGGGCCCGCCATCTTCAAAGTCCTGCATGATTTGCTCCACGAGCTCATCAAGACGCTCCGGGAGCTCCCGGGGCCGCGTCTTCCAGCCGCTCAGAAATGCCGCCAGTTGCGCCAGCGCGGATTCAATCTGGCCCTCCGCCGTGTCCTGCCGCCGCCACGACATCCAGCCATCTTCCAGGTCCTCGCGCCGGGAGGGGCCCAGCAGCTCCGCCATGATGGCGTCCTCATCGCGGGACAACGGACGGTCCAGCGAAGCCAGCCGGTCCGGCAGCTCGCGCTTCATTCCTTCCAACTGCCGCCGCACCGCCTCGCGAACCACCTCCGAATCATCGTCGAGGAGCCTGACCAAATGGGTGAGTTCAACCGTCGCACGCATGACTACTGATAGCGCAAATCCAGGGCTGCCTGCAAAACAAAAATGCAGGGAGTCGCGAGGAAAAACCCGCCGGTCACTTCGAGTCTCCCGCCGCCACCAGGCTGACTTTCAAGGTCTGGCAAAGTTTCACGACTTCCTCCTTGCCCAGGATCAGGGTCCTGCCGGATTCCACGCCGATCACATCCACGCCGGCGGCCGCCGCGTTGCTGATCGTTTCCGGCCCCACCACGGGGACATCAAAGCGCATGTCCTGATCGGGCTTGCTGACCTTGACCATGGTGGCATTGCCGCGCCCCAGCGCGCCGCCGCGTTTCACGCATTCGTTGGTGCCCTCGAAGGCCTCCACGGCCAGCACCGTGCCGTTCTTCACCACCACCGTCTGGCCGATGTCCAGCCGGCTGCTTTCCTTGGCGATGCTGAAACCGTACTCCACATCCTCCCAGCGGCGTTTCTTCAACGGCGGCCCGGCGACATGGCCGGCCTGCGGGATCAGGTCTTCGAGAAAGGTCGTGGCGGGCAGCAGCACGATGCCCTCCTTCAACAGCTCTTCACCGATGCCCCCGAACAAGGTCTCCGCATTGCGCTGTTTCAGGCGCGCCAGCATGATCAGCAGGCGAAAGTCCGGGCGCAGGTCAAACAGGTTCTTGGGCGCGATCTGGCCCACCATCACGCAGTGCTTCACGCCCTCGCGCTTGAAGAATTTGATCATCCGGCTCAACTGCCCCACGCGCACCCATTCGATGGCCTCCACCTTCTCCGCCAGATCCGGCTTTGTCTCGTTCTCGAATGCGCAGGCCGCCACCTTCTTCACCCCGGCCTTGCGCGCCCCGGCCAGGAAGGTCTCGGGATAAATGCCGTTGCCGGCGATAATGCCGATGGTGTCCATCAAGCCGCCTGCCGCTTCGCCGTCAGAGAGATCTTCCGCCGGTCCACCTTCGCGCCGCGCGAGAGGAGGTAGGCGCGCAGGGCCGGGGCCATGTGCGAGCCGTCCTTTTCGGAATTGAGATCCATGCAGATCCTCCCGTCCGGTGTCAGGCGCGTCTCGATGTCATCCAGGAAGAACTCCCACTCCTTCGGCCCCCAGCGCTTGCCGTCCTCATAGCGGTTGAAGCAGGTCATGTGCGCCGTGATCAAATCAAAAGGCGCGCCGAGATCCGGCAGCTTCTGGAAGGGCTCGATGGTGTGCAGAATGCGTGGGATGCGCAGCAGGGCGCACATCTCGTCGAACAGCTTGTGGGAGGGAATGTCCATGCCCAGCACCTCGTGGCCCAGCGTCTGGGCGATGTGCAGGAAGAAGCCGGTGCCGCAGCCGATGTCCAGCACGCGCTTCTTCGGCGGCGCGGGGCGCAGCATCACGTCGCGAATGCGCTTCGTGTTGGTGGGCATCCACTCCTCAAGATCAAGATACTTGCGCGAAGTGACCTTGTCCTTCGGGTTGTAGTACTTCTCCTTGATGCGCTCCAGGGAGACCTTGTCGATGTTGTCGATGAAGGGCTGCGCGGCCAGCGGGTAGCGCAGGCGCTTGATGGCGGCCACGGTGCTGCCGAACGCGTCGCCAGAAAGGATTTTTTTGGTTGTGTGAGCCAGGCCCATAGAAAAAAAGGGCCCCGGTGTCAGACATCAGGTCGGCGGGGTCCCCGTTCATCATTAAAAGGGGGTTGCCGGTGTGTCAACGACCTTGCCCCGGACGCACGCCCGGCAAAAAAGATGTTTTCCGCTGCAAAGGCCCGGCAAAGTGGCAAGGTGCCCGTTTTTCCTCCCCATCTCCAAAACATGGCAGCCACGCCCCTGACTTCCCCTTCCTCTGACGACCGGCTCTGGACCCGGCGTTTTTTCTGGCTGGTCGCAGGGATGCTGGCGCTTCGTGTGGTCTGTCTGTTCACCGTCGTCGATTTCCAGCTCAGCGGCGACGAATCCTATTACTGGGACTGGGGCCGCAGGCCGGACTGGTGCTACTACAGCAAGCCGCCCCTCATCGGCTGGCTCATGACCGTTTTGCGCCTTGCCTTCGGCTACCACTGGCAGGTGGTGCGGCTGGCCGCGATGGCGCTGGGCTCCACCTCCCTGGTCCTGCTGTTCGCCCTTGGCAAAAAGATGTTCGGCGCCCGCACCGGGTTCATCGCGGCGCTCATGCTCGCGCTCACGCCCGCGAACCTGCTCTCGAATCTGGCCTTCACCATCGACTCCCCGCTGCTCCTGTGCTGGACGGCGGCCCTGCTGGCTTTCTGGCTGGTGCTCGAAAAGCCGGAATCGCTCCCCCGGTGGCTGGCGCTCACCCTGGTCATCGGCATCGGCACGCTGGCCAAGCAGATGATGCTCGCCTTTCCCGGCATGATGCTGCTGTTCGCCCTGTGCTCGGCAAGCGACCGCGCCTTGTTGAAACGCCCGGCCTTCTGGCTCTGCATCCTCGGCGGCCTGTGCTTTCTCGCACCGGTGCTGTGGTGGAACGCCCGGCACGGCTGGGTCACGCTCGCGCACACCTCGGAGCACTTTCACCATAAGAAGCTGGGTTTTCTCTCCAGCGTGGGCCAGTTCCTCCTGTTTCCGCTCCTGCAGGCGGGGGTGTACTCGCCCATCACGTTTGGCGTGCTCGTCGCCGCCCTGGTGGGAGCACTCCGCGCCTGGAAGGGGCTGGAGCGCCGGCGATCCTTCCTGCTGATGTTTTCGGCCCCTGGTCTGGCGGTTTTTATCCTGCTGGCCCTGCGCCAGAACATCAACCCAAACTGGCCCGCCGTGTTCTACCTCTCCGCCTTTGTGCTGGCGGCGGAGATGGCGCAGGGCGGCCGGCGCCTGGAAGTCTGGATGCATCGCGGCCTGAAGCTGGGCGGCGCGGTCACCATCGCCTTTTTGCTCACCATCCCCGCCGTTTCCTGGTTGGGCTGGCAGGGCGACAAGAGGCTCGACTTCTTCGCCTCCATGCGCGGCTGGGAGCAGGCGGGAAGCATGGTCGGCAAGCTCTACGCCACCGTGCCGCGGCCCGACAAAACCTTCGTTCTGGTGCTGGAGCACCGCTACAACGCCAGCGAGATGGCCTTCCACATGCCGCAGCATCCCCGCGTGTACCGGTGGCCGCCTGACGGCAGGGTCGAGAGCCAGTACGAAGTGTGGCCCAACGGGGCCGACAAAATCGGCTGGGACTGCCTCGTCATCTATCCGGACTCACCGGACGACCACTACAAGAAGAAAAACCTGCAGACACCCGTGGCCAAGGCTTTCACGCACACGCAAAAGCTGGGCGACGCCGATGTCATCATCGGCCACGGCCTGCAGCGCTCGTTCCAGGTGTTCCTGTGCAGCTCCATGCGCCACTGGCCGGACATCGACGTGCGGCTCTTGTCCGCCCCCAAGCCGGACCCGGCACGCTGACCGCCTGATCAGGCGGCGGCCTTGCGGAAGACGAAGTTGTTGAAGTAATCCTTGGCGTCCCAAAACCGCTCGCCCGTCTGCTTCTGGTGCACCGCCGCATCGAACCCCTGAAGAGGGTGCAGCTTGCCATCGCGAACAACCTCGCCGGAGTATCCCAGGCTGCGCAGGTATTGAAAAACATCCTCCACCGTCCCGATGTCGAGGTGCCGGTTTTCACACTCAAACACCAGCACCGGCCCCTGCTCGGTCAGGATCCTTTTCGCCCCGTGGAAGAGTTTGAGCTCCGCGCCCTCGACATCAATCTTCAGCACCGAAATCTTCGCGCCCGGCTCAAAGTAATCATCGAGCGCCACCACCGGAACCGTGACCGTGCGACACGATTCCCGCGCGGCAATCTCAGCGTTCAGCGAGGCCCCCGGCGAATCCCCCGTGCCCGGCACGTACAGCGTCAGATTCCCGGAGCTGGCGGCCACCGCCTTCGCCTCCACCAGGACGTTGCGCAGCCCCAGGGCGGTGCAGGCCTTGGCCAGATAAACCGCCAGATCCGCCTGCGGTTCAAAGGCGACCACCCGCCCCTGCGGGACCCAGCGCGAAAACCAGTACAGGTAGCTGCCTTTGTTCGCTCCTATGTCGCAGATGATGTCAGCCGGGCGGACCGACAGCTTGATCACGGCCATTTCGGCGACCTGATCCCGGTAGCGTGCCTTGAAGGCCCGCCATAAGAAGCGCGTAATCATAGAATGAATATTGCCAGCCGGGCGAATCATGAAGGCAATCCGTGATTTTCTGCCAGCGCCTTTGTCGGCGGCAAAGAAAGGAGGGACATCACGGGCTCTGTCAGGCGGAGCGACGGCTGTACTCATCCATATCGCGCACAAGGCAACCGGAATGTTCCGCCGGTGGGCCTCACGCCACATGGTAAAGCACCGGGGCGCTCAAGAGCCCCGGTGCCACGGTCCTTGCCTCAGGCCAGATCAAACAGCAGCACCTGGGCCTTCTCTGAGGCCTGGATCGCCAGCGGTGTCTCCGCCTTTGCATCCAGCGAGATCGCGTCGCCCTGTTGCAGCACCGTGCCGTTCAGGCTCACGCTGCCCTCCGCCACCTGCAGCCACATCCCGCGCCCGCTCTTCAGCGTGTGCGTGACCTCCTGGCCCTCGGTGAGACGCGCCAGGTACAGGTCCGCATCCTGGTGGATGGCGATGCTGTCATCGCGCCCCGTCTTGGAGGTGATCAGGTGCAGGCGGCCCGTTTCGGCACTGGCCATCGGCTTCTCGGCGTAGCGGGGCTTGAGGCCTTTTGCGTCGGGAGTGATCCAGATTTGCAGCAGGTGCACCTTGTTCGCCTTGGAGGGGTTGAACTCGCTGTGCTGCACGCCGCTGCCGGCGCTCATGTACTGGAAGTCGCCCGTCTCGATGATCCGGCCGTTGCCCATGCTGTCCTTGTGCTGGAGCTGGCCGTCCAGGATGTAGGTGATGATCTCCATGTCGCGGTGCGGGTGCGTGCCGAAGCCCTGCCCCGCCGCCACCCGGTCCTCGTTGATGACCCGCAGCGTGCGGTACTGCATGTGCTTCGGGTCGTAGTAATCGGCGAAGCTGAAGCTGTGCTTCGCCAGCAGCCAGCCGTGATCAGCCTGGCCGCGTTCAGCGCTTTTGCGTAGAGTGAGCGTATTCATAGTGGGCGGATGATGCCTCCATTCAACAGCGGCGGCCAATGCCATGTTCGTGGGCTCAGAATACCTTTCAGGTATGGTGGGCACTGGCGGCGGTGCTGCCGCTTGAATTATGGAAATTATATTCCATTTTCCCCGCAATGCCCTCTCTCGTCGCCATCACCGGCCAGTCCGTGGACCTGCCGTTCAAACAGGTCAGTATTGGCAGCGATCCGCTGTGCGACATTCCTATGCGCGCGGACCTCGGAATCGCCTGGCAGCACGTCATGCTCAACGTCACCCGCCAGGGCACCTGGCTCCAGGCTCCGGATCTGCAGCAGCCGGTGACGGTGAACGGCACACGACTGGTCTCCGCCGCTTTGAAGGATGGCGATGTCCTGACGCTCGGCTCCGTGACTCTCACCTTTCGCTTGTGGCCCCACGAGAATCTCGCAGAAGCCGCACCAACCACCGCCCCTGAAGCTCGCCCGGAGCCGGCGCCCCTGCCAAAACCGCCCGGCACGGGCTATTCAAAACCGGCACCCAAAGCGACGCCGGCAGGCTTCAACGCCAGCCCGGGGGCCGCCCCAGGAAAGCCGCAATACCGGACCATCTGCGTTTACGGCATACCGATCAAAATCACGCCCATGGTCTCCATCATCACGGGCATCCTGGGGGTGCTGGCGTGCAGCGCAGGCATTGTGTATTCCTACAACACGATCGGCGTCGCCGTGAAACCGTCCGATCTTGTCGTGCTGCAAAAGGATCTGCTGTCCACCCAGACACAAAGGCCCATTGGGCCCGGCGGCAGCAGCATCACCTGGCTCAACTGCGCGGATGGCGAGGTCTTCATGCTTCCTTCGGACATACGTCTCGATTTGAGCACGGCCCGCGGCCGGACCATCGGGAAAATCGGTGTGATGAAGAATGATTACGCCCCCGGCGGGAAGGCGCCCTCGGGCCATCCCCTGGCCGGACATGTCGTCACCCTGGAAGTGAACGGCAGGCCCTGGCGCACCCTGGCGCGGCACAACGAATTGAAAACCCAGTTCGACAACGTCGGGGCCCTGCTCTTTCCAGCCTTTGGCCTCGCCTGCCTGTGGTGCATCTTTGACGGACTGGAGAAAAGAGCGGCGGAACGCAAAAACAGGTAAGGACAAAGCGGGCGACGATCAAGAAGGGGCATCCGGCCAGCCCGCCCCGCCCGTCGCCCGCGCGCTCAAGACTGTCAATTGCCTTTGCTGAAGATGCCCTGTGCCAGCCCGCAGGCCAGGCAATGAAAAAGTAACGCCCCGGTTTTGAACCTGTGATAATCTTCCGGCATGACGACGAATTTCGACAGCATCCGCGATGCCGTGCTCCACATGCCCAAGGGTGACCAGGTGCGCATTCTCTCGCTTGTGGCGCTGGAGGTTGCGGATGCTCATCCCGGCATCGCCTTTCAAGACAATGTTTGCGGCGGCTCGGCGCGTATCATCCGCACCCGCATGCCGGTCTGGCTGCTGGAATCACTGCGACGCGGCGGCAAGAGGGATGCCGACCTGCTGGCCGCCTACCCCTCGCTCACCGCCGAGGACCTCGCCAATGCATGGAACTACGCAATGACCCACCGGGAGGAGATGGAACGTGAGATCGCCGCCAATGGAGATGACGCATGACAGCCCGCCTCTGTTCCAACGAAAACTTCCCGCTGCCTGTGGTCGAAGCCCTGTAGGCTCTTATTCAAAAAGGATTGACCAATTTCACCCCGCTCCGTTTGAAATCGTCCGTGTTGCGAGTCACGACGGTGAGATCATTCACCAGGGCTGTCGCAGCAATCAATCCATCGGTCACTGGCAATGTCTGGACCGCCATGAGCCTGCCCCAGCGATCAGCGATCTCAGGCGTCACGGGGAGAATGTCGCGATCATAGTCGGCCTCCAACTGCCCAAGCCATTGCTCGAATATGGGGCATTGCAATGGCGTCTTCTTCCGCAGTAGTTCAATCCCCTTCCGAATCTCCCCCAGCGACAAAACGCTGATGAAGTGCCTGGCCTGAACCGTGGCTGCCGCCCACTGGCGCACCTTCGGACTGGCTTTGACTCCCTTGCGAAGCTCGGAGAGCACGTTGGTGTCGAGCAAATAAGCCATCAGAGGGATACCTCGCGGTGGCTTTCGAGTTTGCGGCTGCGACGAATGTCGAGTTCGACCTCCGGGTGGACGGCAGCCCCATCTGAAAGCAAAAACTCGATCAGTGAAGGTTTGTCCGCCAGCGGCTTGCTCAAGGCTTCCTTGAGAATGCGCCGGTGCTCCTCCTCCACCGAAATCCCATGCGCCGACGCCCGGTGCTTGAGTTTTTGGACGAGCAAAATATCCACACTTCTGACTAGCAACTGAGCCATGAAGACACGTTGCTATCAATGATAGCAATTGTCAAGAAGGACTGAACAACTCAAGAAAGCCAACGCCACAAACCATTTTCCCGAGGGATAAAGCCTCCGTCGTCCAGCGCTTTGGCTCAATCGTCCCACTCACAATAACTCCCACCGTTGAGTGGATGAGCGATCTGCAGATCATCCCACTCGGCAAACACAAACCGGAGGAAAGCTGCAAATGCTGTCCTCTGTTTCGCATGTTCCTCCACGAGTGCGGGCAAGACTTGGTCCAGCGTGACCGGGGACGAGACTCCAACCTCGTATGCGTAGCCGCCGTTGTTCTTGGAAACCTGGACACTCATCCTCAATCCAAGCATCAAATGCGGTGCCAGTTGATGTACTGCTTTTCGCCGGTAGTTGCGAGTCATGTCCCAGTGAGTTCCTGAGTCGAGTGTCTTGACCGCTTTAACAAACGCAACGTGCTTTGGATTTGATCTATCGCACCATGTATCAAGGGTGGCGAGGTCTATCCGATGATCTTCGGGCAGCTTGGCGGGAACTGTGCCGCCACTGAGCGTCCTGCTCAGTATCAACAGCTTGGTACCGAGGAATACAAACAACTGTTTTAAATTGTACGAATTCATCAGCGCAAGTTTGAGCGCCGGTTCTACCAACTCAAAACCAAGACCAATCTTAAGCGCACCCTCTTCTGTGCCATTCAGCGCAAATTGCCACGCCTGCAATCGCTTGATCGAAAACAAAGAGCCGTTGACCTCGCCAAACAAAGCGCGCAGTGCTTCCAGCGCACATTCCATGAATGGCATCAGGCAAATGTTGCAGCGCTTGTGACGCAACTCGAGACGGCGAGTATGCTTCGATGATACCAACCTAAGCCTTGCTGGCCTAGGCGCGAACACATCATCAAGGTATCTTGAGAAGATGACCTCGATGTCATTGCGTGTCATTGACCGAGATGTCTGAAGTGTCTATCTCACACCACATCCTTGTCCGTGACCGCGCCTTCGCTGGCGGAGGTCACGGTGGCGGCGTACTTGGCCAGCACGCCGCGCGTGTAGCGGGGCTTGGGCTGCTTCCAGGCTTTGAGGCGGGTGGCGAGCTCCTTGGCGGGGATGCCGAGGGTGCTGGCGCGCTCCTCGGCGTCGATGGTGATGGCGTCGCCATTCTTGATGACGGCGATGGGGCCGCCGACGAAGGCTTCGGGGGTGACGTGGCCGACGACGAAGCCGTGGCTGCCGCCGCTGAAGCGCCCGTCCGTAATGAAGGCGACATCCTTGCCCAGGCCCTTGCCCATGATGGCGGAGGTGGGCGAGAGCATCTCCCTCATGCCGGGGCCGCCCTTGGGCCCTTCCATGCGCACGACGATGACGTGGCCTTTCTTGACCTTGTCGTTGAGGATGGCCTGCAACGCGCTCTCCTCCGATTCAAACACAATGGCCTTGCCGGTGAAGGTGAGGCCTTCCTTGCCGCTGATCTTGCCCACGGCGCCTTCCGGGCAGAGGTTGCCTTTGAAGATGACGAGGTGGCTGTCCTTCTTGATTGGGTCCTTGAGAGGGCGGATGATCTGCTGGCCCTTCGGATAGACGATCTTCGAGTTCTTCATGTTCTCCTTCATCGTCTTGCCGGTGACGGTGAGGCAGTCGCCATGCATGAGGCCGGCATCAATGAGGGTGCGCATGAGCGGCACGGTGCCGCCGATCTTCACCAGGTCGTTCATGAAGTACTTGCCGCTGGGCTTCAAATCGGCCAGCACGGGGGTCTTCTTGCCGATGCGCACGAAGTCCTCGATGCCGAGCTTCACGCCTGCGCTGTGCGCCATGGCGATGAGGTGCAGCACGGCGTTGGTGGAGCCGCCGAGCGCGATGATGAGGGTGATGGCGTTCTCGAAGGCCTTCTTGGTCATGATGTCGCGCGGGGTGATGCCCAGCTTGATCATGTTCATGACGGCCGCGCCCGCGTCGAAGCAGTCCATCAGCTTGTCATCGCCCACGGCGGACTGCGCGCCGCTGTTAGGCAGGCTCATGCCCAGGGCCTCGATGGCGCTGGCCATGGTGTTCGCGGTGTACATGCCGCCGCAGGAGCCTTCACCGGGGATGGCGTGCTCCTCGATGTCGATCAGCTCCGCATCGGTGATCTGGCAGTTGGCGTGCTTGCCCACGGCCTCGAAGACGGTGACGATGTCCGCATCCTTCTTCTCATGGCCCACGCAGCCGGGCAGGATGGTGCCGCCATAGACGAAGATGGAGGGGCGGTTGAGCCGCGCCATGGCCATGATGCAACCGGGCATGTTCTTGTCACAGCCGCCGATGGCGACAAAG
>CAINXC010000054.1 GCA_903854655.1 uncultured Verrucomicrobiota bacterium
CGATCTGTTGAAGAAGTCCTTGCCCTTGTCATCCACGAGAATAAAAGCGGGGAAGTTCTCCACCTCGATCCTGCAGATGGCCTCCATGCCGAGTTCCGGGAACTCGATGACCTCCATCTTCTTGATGTTCTCCTTGGCGAGGATGGCGGCGGGGCCGCCGATGCTGCCGAGATAGAAACCGCCGTGCTTTTTGCAGGCGTCGGTGACCTGCTGTCCCCGGTTTCCCTTGGCAATCATGACCATGCTGCCGCCATGGCTCTGGAACAGATCGACATAGCCATCCATGCGACCGGCGGTGGTGGGGCCGAAGGAGCCGCTGGCCATGCCGGCGGGGGTCTTGGCGGGACCGGCGTAGTACACCGGGTGCGCCTTGAAATACTCCGGCAGGTCCTGGCCGGCATCGAGGCGCTCCTTGAGTTTCGCATGCGCGATGTCGCGGGCGACGATGATGGGGCCGCTGAGCAGGAGGCGGGTGGTGACGGGGTACTGGCTGAGCTCGGCGCGAATCTCTGCCATGGGCTTGTTGAGGTCGATGCGCACGGCGGAGGTGTCCTCGCGATGGCGCAGCGCCTCGGGAATGTACTGCAAGGGCTGGGTTTCGAGCTGCTCGATGAAGACACCGTCGCGGGTGATCTTGCCCTTCGCCTGGCGGTCGGCGGAGCAGGAGACACCGATGCCGATCGGCAGAGAAGCACCGTGGCGCGGCAAACGCACCACGCGGACATCAAGCGCAAAGTACTTGCCGCCAAACTGCGCGCCGAGGCCGCAGGTGCGCGCGGCCTCCAGCATCTGGGCCTCCAGGTTCAGGTCGCGGAAGGCGCGGCCATGGGCGTTGCCGGTGGCGGGCAGGGTGTCCAGGTACTTGGTGCTGGCCATCTTGACGATTTTCATCGTCGCCTCCGCCGAGGTGCCGCCGATGACGAACACCAGGTGATAGGGCGGGCAGGCGGCGGTGCCCAGAGTGAGCATTTTTTTGGTGAGGAAATCGACGATGGTCTTCGGGTTCAGCACCGCACGCGTCTCTTGAAACAGAAACGACTTGTTAGCCGATCCTCCGCCCTTGGCGATGAAGAGGAACTTGTACTCGCCGCCGTCCGTCGCGTAGAGGTCGATCTGTGCAGGGAGGTTGGTGCCGGTGTTCTTTTCGGTGAACATGTCGAGCGCCGCATTCTGCGAGTAGCGCAGGTTGTTCTCGGTGTAGGCATGATACACGCCTTTCGAAAGCGCCGCCTCGTCACCGCCGCCGGTCCATGCCTGCTGGCCCTTCTTGCCCATAATGATGGCGGTTCCAGTGTCCTGGCAGAAAGGCAGCAAACCTGCGGAAGCCACGTCGGCGTTTTTGAGCATGGTGAGAGCGACCATGCGGTCGTTCTCACTGGCCTCGGGGTCATCGAGGATGGCGGCCACCTGCTTCAAGTGCTTGGGCCGCAGGAAGAAATTAATGTCGTGGAAGGCCTGGTTGGCCAACAGGGTCAGTGCCTCCGGTTCCACGCACAGCACGGGCTGGCCGTTAAACTCCTTCACGCTCACGTGCTCCTTGGTGAGCTGGCGGTACTGGGTGTCGTCGTGTTCGAGCTCGAACAGCTCCTGGTAGTGGAAGTCGGGGGTGGGCATGGCGAATGGAAAGGAAATGGTATCGGGGAGAGCGCCGGGATCAATGGGCACTCTTGTCAGTGGAGGGCTGTCGTTCCTTGGCACGCTTCACCGCTTCGATCAGCTCGGGCGAGTTCACCGCCTGGGCGAGATAGAAGACCAGCGCGATGAGCACGACCAGCAGCAAGGTCATGATGTAGGGAGCGGGGCGTTTGGGAAGTTCCATTGCTCAATGAGGTGTGGCTGCCGCCAGAGCAAAGGGCTCCAGAGCTGTGGGTTCGTTGTGATCGAGGAATTCGGTGCACAGTGCAAACAATTCCGCCCGGGCCGTGGTTCGGCGCATGCGATGCAGGAACTGGCCGGTGGGCTCGATGCCGACGCCGATGAAATTGAGGTATTTTTTGAGCTTGTTGACCTGGCTGATCTCCGGTCCTGGCTCGGTGACGGTGTCATAGAGATCGTGGAGGTAGGCGAGGACGTCGCGTCCTGTGGGAAGGACCAGGGGCTCGCCGCGAAGATGCGTGCGGATCTGCTCGAACAGCCAGGGATTGCGAATGGCACCGCGCCCGATCATGAGGCCGCGCACCTTGCTTTCGTTGAGCACGCGGCTGGCGTCGGCGGGGCTGGCGATGTTGCCGTTGGCGAGCACCGGGCAGTTCATCTGCCGGGCGGCATGGGCGATGAGGTCGTAGCGCACGCCGTCGCGGTACATTTGCAGGACGGTGCGGCCATGGACGGTGAGGAGGTCGATGCCGTGCTTGGCGAAGATGGGCAGAAGCGTGTCGAAGACCTGCTCGTCCTCAAAGCCGATGCGGGTCTTGACGGTGAAGCGGATGGTCACGGCCTGGCGCAGTTCGCCAAGGATGCGGTCGATGCGCCAGGGCTCGCGCAGCAGCCCGCCACCGGCGCATTTTTTGTACACCACCGGCGCGGGGCAGCCCAGGTTGAGGTCAATGGCGGCCACCGGGTGCTGCTGCAATTCCTTGGCGCTGCGCACGAGCGACGGCACGTCATTGCCGATCATCTGCGCGATCACCGGGCGGCCGGTGGGGTTCTCGTCCACCGAGCGCAGGATGGGCCTCTCCAGGCAGGAGTCCGGGTGAACGCGGAAGTACTCCGTGTAATACAAGTCCGCCCCGCCGTAGCGGGTCATGAGCTTCCAGAACGGCAGGTCCGTTACGTCCTGCATGGGGGCGAGCGCCAGGATAGGCCCGGGGCGTGCAAGCAGGTCGGTGAATTGTTCGGTGGGAAGCATGGGGCAGGGGCACAGAGCGTAAAGTCACCCCCGGTGCAAGCACGATGCGCTTGCGCCTGTCGCTGTGCTCTGGAAATCTACGCTTCTCATGAACATCGCCCGCATTTTCGTCCTGTCGCTGCTCGCGTCTGCCCTGCCTCTCCACGCGGTCACCGCCGATGACATCCCGCTGGCCAAGGCGGTGGAATGCACTCCGAGGGCGGGCCTGCCGAATTTCTACGCGAAGCTGAACGCGGGCCAGGAGGTTCACATCGGCTACCTGGGCGGCTCCATCACCGCCCAGCCGGGCTGGCGGCCGAAGACCCTGGCCATGTTCCAGAAGGATTTTCCGAAGGCGAAAATCAGCGAAATCAACGCCGCCATCGGCGGCACGGGCTCGGATCTTGGGGTGTTCCGGGTGAAGCAGGACGTGCTCGACAAGAAACCGGATCTGATGTTCGTCGAATTCGCGGTGAACGACGGCGGCGCCTCGCCCCAGCAGATCTATCGCTGTATGGAGGGCATCGTGCGCCAGACCTGGAAAGCATTGCCCGACTGCGACATCTGCTTTGTGTACACGCTGACCGAGGCCCTTTCCAAGCCGATGCTCGAAGGGCAGTTCCAGCGCTCTGCCAGCGCCATGGAAAAGATCGCTGATCACTACGGCATCCCCTCCATTCACATGGCCATGGAGGTCGCGAAACTGGCGAAGGAAGGCAAGCTGTTCTGGAAAGGCGACCTGCCCAAGACCGAAGAAGCCAAGAAGGCCCTCGGCGACAAAGTCGTGTTCTCCAAAGACTCCGTGCATCCCTACCCGGAAACGGGCCACGAGCTGTACCTCGCCGCCATCCAGCGCTCGCTCCCCGCGATCCAGGCCGCCGGGACCAAGGCCGGTCCGCACGCGCTGGCCGCGCCCTTTGTGGCGGAGAACTACGAGAATGCCAAACTTGTCCCGATCAGCGAGGCAACGCTTTCCAGCGGTTTCGCGGCCCTGGACATGAAGACTGATCCGGTCGCCAAAAACTTCGCCCACTTCCTGCCGCAGATCTATCGGGCCAACAAGGCGGGCGAGACCCTCACCTTCAAGTTCAAGGGCACCCGCGCCGCGATCTATGACCTCGTGGGCCCTAATTGCGGCCAGGTGATCATGACGATTGATGAGCAGAAGCCTCGCAACATCGCCCGCTTCGATCCCTACTGCACCTATCACCGGCTGTCGCAGATGGTGATCGACACCGACCTGCCCAACGCAATCCACACGGTGAAGATTGAGATCCACCCGGAGCAGCCCGACAAGGCGAAGATCCTGGCCGTGAACAAGAACAAGATCGACGATCCGAAGCGCTTCAATGACACGGCCTACTATCCTGGGGCGATCATGCTGCTGGGGGATCTGGTGAAGTAATTGGGGAGGTGGATTTTGCCTTCCGCCGTTGATGACGGCGGGGGCGCTTAGCAAGATGGGCTCTGATGCTCGCGCCGGTAGGCGGAAGGTGTGAATCCCATGATCTGCCGGAAGCTGCGGGTGAAGTGCGCGTGATCGTAGAAGCCGCATTCCAAGGCGATGGTGGCCACCGTTTCATCCGTCTCCGCCAGCCTGCGGCAGGCGGCCTCGACGCGGATGCGCAATAGGTACTGGCGCGGCGAGCTGCCGAAGGTCTTGCGAAATGTGCGGTCGAACTGGCTGGGCGACAGCCCGGCCATGCTGGCCAGTTCGCTGCTCGACAGCCTTTCGTGCGAGCGTTCGTGCATGCGCTCGATTACTTTCGCGAACTTGGCCACCGCGCCAGGCCGCTCGCGCACCTGCTCCACCTGCCGGGAGAAGCCCGCCAGACCGATGACACGGCCCTTCGCGTCGCGCAGTGGCAGCTTGCTGGTCATCACCAGCCGCGCCGAACCTTCGGCCTCGGGCGCGCTTTCGATCCGATTCACAATGGGCTGGCCTGATTCCATCACGGCGAGGTCGTCGCGGGCATATTCCTCCGCCCGGCGGCGCGAAAAGAAGTCGTGGTCCGTCCTGCCGAAGGCCTCGCGCTCCGAGGCCACCCCGCAATACTCGCAGCCACGACGGTTCAACGCCACGAAGCGGCACTCGCGGTCTTTGATGAAGAAGGAAACGTCTGGCAGCAAATCAAACAACCGGATGATCTGGGCACCGGCGACCTGGCGAAGAAAGGCTTGTTGAGAAGCGGCGAACATGGTGCGCGTATTGTACAATTCTTTGCAGCGGCCATCCAAGACAAAACAGCGCTCCTGCGCCACGATTGTCGTCATGAGTGGAACCCTCAAAATTCTCCTGCCCATCGCCAGTCTGGCTTCCCTGGCCCTGCTTGTCTTGGCCGGCCCGATGGCGATGGCGGAAGCCCCCGTCAATTTCAGCCTGCAAATCCGGCCGCTCTTGTCGGAAAAGTGCTTCTTCTGCCACGGCCCCGATGAAAAGCACCGCGAGGCCAAGCTGCGGCTGGACGACGAGGTTTCGGCCAAGGCCATGCGCAAGGATGGTCCGGCCATCAAGCCCGGTGATCCGGCGCAGAGCGGGGTGTGGACGCGCCTCGTCACCACAGACGAAGATGATCTGATGCCTCCGCCAAAGACGCATCGCACCTTGTCCACGGAACAAAAGGAACTGATCAAGACCTGGATCGCTCAAGGCGCTCCATGGGGCAGGCATTGGGCCTTCGAACCGCTGCATCGCACCGGGGCGGGCGGCATTGATGCTCTGGTGGCGGGCGAGTTGCAGAAGCACCATCTTGCCCCGGCGCCGCGCGCGGATTTTGCAACGCTGGCGCGGCGCTTGTCGCTCGACCTCACCGGCCTGCCGCCCACGCCTGAGCAGGCGGACGCGCTGAATGCTGCAACGTTGGAAGGCTACGTCGATTCACTGCTGAATTCTCCACGCTTCGGCGAGCACTGGGCACGGCTTTGGCTGGATCTCGCACGGTATGCGGACACCCGCGGCTATGAGAAGGACCTGGGGCGCGACATCTGGTTGTATCGCGACTGGGTGATCAAGGCCCTCAACAAGGACATGCCTTTCGACCAGTTCACCATCGAGCAACTGGCGGGCGACCTGCTGCCAAACCCGACGCAGGACCAGCAGATCGCCACCGCCTTCCATCGCAACACAATGACCAATGACGAGGGAGGGACGGACAACGAGGAGTTCCGGGTGGCGGCGGTGAAGGACCGCGTGGACACCACCATGCAGGTCTGGATGGGCCTGACGATTGGCTGCGCCAAGTGCCACTCGCACAAGTACGACCCGATCACCCAGGTCGATTACTACCGCTTCTACGCCTTGTTCAATCAAAGCGAGGATGCCGACCTGCCTACCGACGCGCCCCTGTTGTCGCTGCCCACCTCTGAGCAGACCGCTGTACAAGCCGGCGCCCAGGCCGCGCTCAAAGCAGTGCAGCAGAAACTCGCTGAGGCACGCCAGAAGGACCCAAAGGCCAGCAAATCCAACCAGCCCGCCCCCGAGGATTCGCCGGAGATCGCCGCCGCCAAAAAGGAGCTGCTCGCGGCGACCGACAAGCTGAAGGCCGTCACTGCGGAGATCACCTCCGTGCCCGTGATGCGAGATCTCAAGGACAAGCAGCGCCGCGTCACCAAGGTTCACAATCGAGGCAATTTCCTGGATCAGACAGAGGTGGTCGAACCTGCGGTGCTCAGCCAGCTCGCACCTCTTCCCAAGGATTCTCCGCTGAACCGGCTGGGCATGGCGCAGTGGCTGGTGGGCTCGGACAATCCGGTGACCCCGCGCGTCATGGCGAATCGCATATGGGCCCGGCTGTTTGGTCTGGGCTTGGTCGAAACCGAAGAGGATTTCGGTTCGCAAGGCATGCTGCCATCGAACCCGGCGCTGCTCGACTGGCTGGCTTTGCACTATCGCGACGACTGCCACTGGTCGCTGAAAAAGCTGCTGAAGACCATCGTCATGAGCGACACCTACCAGCGCAGCTCGATCATGGGCAAGGAGGCGTCCAGCGATCCGCGCAACATCTGGCTCGCCAGGGGGCCGCGCTACCGCCTGACCGCCGAGATGGTGCGCGACCAGGCTCTTGCCGTTTCAGGACTTCTCAGCGACAAGATTGGCGGCAAGTCCGTGATGCCTCCGCAGCCTGACGGCTTGTGGAAGAGCACCTACAGCGCCGCCAAATGGGTGACGGCACCCGGCGAGGACCGCTACCGGCGTGGTTTGTACACCTTCTGGAAGCGAACCACACCCTATCCTTCCATGATCACCTTCGACGCCGGGTCGCGCGAGGTGTGCCAGATTCGGCGCATCCACACCAACACCCCGCTGCAGGCGCTGGTGACGATGAATGATCCGGTCTATCTGGAAGCGGCCGCCGCCCTGGCCAGGCGCATGATCAGCGATTGCAAGGATGACAGGACTCGCGCCGCAAGAGGTCTGCGTCTGGCTCTCATCCGCCCAGCCAAGGATGGCGAAATCGATGCCGTGATCGAAGCCTGTCAAGCCGCCCGCGAAGAGTTCAAAATCGACGCTGGTTCCTCCACCGCTTTCCTGAAGGATGCGAATGCCAGCGCGCCTGCAGGGGTTAGCGATTCCGACTTTGCCGCGTGGTCCGTCGCTGCATCCGTCGTTTTGAACCTCGATGAACTGGTCACCAGGAACTAAGCCATGAATCCCCAGCTTGAAAACGTTCGCGCCATCACCCGCCGCCACTTCTTTGGCCTGGCCGGTCTTGGGTTTGGCTCCATTGCCTTGCAGGCCCTGATGGGCGCTGAGGCCCCGTCCAATCCTCTCGCCGCCAAGCAGCCTCCTCTGCCCGCCAAGGCGAAGCGCGTGATCTATCTGCACATGGCGGGCTCCCCCTCGCAGATCGACCTGTTCGAGAACAAGCCAGCGCTGACCAAGTTCAGCGGCAAGCCTTGTCCGGATGAGTACCTGAAGGGCAAGCGCTTCGCCTTCATCAAGGGCGTGCCGAAGATGCTGGGGCCGCAGTTTAAGTATGCTCAGCATGGTAAGAGCGGCCAGTGGATCAGCGAACTGCTGCCGCATCTGGCGAGCGTGGTGGATGATTGCGCTGTGGTGCGCTCGATGAACACCGACCAGTTCAATCACGCGCCCGCGCAGCTCTTCATGCACACGGGTCAGCCGCGTCTCGGCAATCCCTCGATGGGCTCCTGGGCCACTTATGGCCTGGGCAGCGTAAACGACAACCTGCCGGGCTTTGTGGTGCTCTCCTCCGGCGGCAAAACCCCGGACGCAGGCAAGTCCCTGTGGGGCTCCGGCTTCCTTCCCTCCGTGTATCAAGGCGTGCAATGCCGCACCACCGGCGACCCGGTGCTCTACCTCTCCGATCCGAAGGGCATGAGCCGCAGCCTGCGCCGCAAGGTTCTCGACCAGGTGCGCAAGATCAATGAGCTGGAGCATCAGGCCGTGGGTGATCCTGAGATCCTCACCCGCATCTCGCAGTATGAGCTGGCCTACCGCATGCAGGTCAGCGTGCCGGAGGTGATGGACATCTCGAAGGAGCCCCAGCACATCCTCGACCTCTACGGCGCCAAGCCCGGCTTCGTCTCGCCTGCCGAAAGCGAAAACGATCCCCGCGCC
>CAINXC010000055.1 GCA_903854655.1 uncultured Verrucomicrobiota bacterium
GCCCGAAAAACAGCGCAACCGCGAAGGGACTCGCGGACTACTTCAAGGCATAAACGACCCGCACCCTCTGACATGATCGCCTTTTCAGTCACTCACAATGGACAGCGCGTATGCACGGCGAGCGTAGGACCAGTGGGTGTGCTCACCGCAGGCTTGGTGTGGGTCAGGCGGGTCGGCGCGTCGCTGCCGCCCACGGGAGAGACCGAGCAGGTGGAGTTGGAATTGAATGTGGGAGCCTTGCATTCTCCCACCAAAGAGCACCTCACCTGGGACACGCCACAGGTGTGCGTTGGCGACAAGGTTGAGATCACCGTTCATGAGATCGAGAATCCCGAGGCGCCCACAGACCGCTATGAAGCTGATGGTCCAGCCGTCCAGGAGGCGCAGAAACGCCATGTTCGCCGGATGGCCGCCCTGTGGGGATGGACCATCACTGAGCCACAAGCGCGGCCAAACTTCATGACCCATGCGAAGTCTTGACGAATGTGGCGAGGAGGCCAATGCTGTGGGCTAACCACGCCCATGATCCCCATGCAGATACGGAATAAAACCATCGCCATTTGCCTTGCCTGCCTTATGCTGGCCGCAGGGCCACATGCCCGCGCAGACTCCCTTGAGGGCCTCGTGGACACGCTGCTGGACGCGATGAACCGTGCGGACGCGCCGACGGTGGACGGCTGCTACTTTGGAGCGAGGACCCATAGCTGGCCCGAGTTCGAGCAGTTGTTGATCTCTGTACCCAGGTACTCGCACGCGAAGCAGGCGGCGGTCGCATCCTTGCTTGCCGCCTCGGAGTACTCGGAGAGGGCCGTCGCCGCCCACCGCGAGGACAAGAGCCTGCCGGTCCGGCTGGCCGTTGTCGCCGCGATGGTCGAGCGCCAGAAGGCCCCGCCGGACACCATCGCCCTGCTGACGCCGCTGCTCGAATCACCCGACGTTGTGCTGCGCGCCCGCGCCCTGCTCAACGGGCTGACGGCTTTTCCAGCGGACAGCGGCCTGCTTTCGCGCCTGCCGCACGTGCTGACCGACTTGAAAGCCCTCAAAACTCACGACGATCTGGCCCCTGATCTGATCGCGAGGCTGGAACAGGTTCGATCCGAGAACGATTCGAAGAAGTCCTGAGCCGCCCAACCAACGCAGGGTGGCGCTGTGGCTACGAGCGCGAGGCGCTGAGGACAAAGGCCGGAGCAGACTTCGCCACCTTGCGTGGCGGATTGGCGGGCTCCCGCGTCCTGCGTTCACCGAACCACCCGAGGGTGGGCGGTGAGTGGAGCTCAAAGCGCTCGTCGCCCGAGATGATCACCACATGGTAGGTGCGGCCTCGGGCGGCCTTGCGGCAGCGGCTAAGGACGCCCAGCAGGCCGTGGGCCCCAGGGTGCGTGCCGGAGTCTGCTATGCACAGCCCGTGGACGATGCCGGGGCAGGGCTCGATGACCCATTCGCCAAGCGCGGGCCAGTGCTGAACGTGAAAGGCATATTCTTCCTCCATATTTGACATATGGTGTTCAATAGAACACTTTTTGGTGAGAAATGCAAGCGTGGAGTGATCGAGGCAGGAAAATGCAACTCGTTTTCATGGACTGGTCCCGGCTCGGACTGTACCTGCCGGAGCACCCATGGTTCGATTGCCCTTGTTGTCTGCTTAGAAACGCAGATCAATGCATGTTGCTTCTTCCCTCATGAAATCTTCTCCCTTCGCCTCCCTGCTGTGCCTTGCCATCCTGGGCTTTTCCTTCCTCCACGCGGCCGATGATCCGCAGCTCGCCGCCGTGAAAGCTGCCGACGTTGCGCGCATAGCCGCACTGAAGTCACCCAGCCGCGACAGCCTGGGCGCGATCCTTTCCGATGATCTGCGCTACGCCCACTCCAGCGGCACGGTGGACACCAAAGCCTCGTTCATTGAGTCGCTGACCTCCGGCAAACTGAAGTACGCGGACTACGATTATGTGGAGCAGAACTTCACGTTTCCCGCTCCTGGCATCGCTTTGATGACCGGCAGCGCGCGGGTGAAAGTGGTGAACGCCACGGGCGAGATCAACATGGTGCTGGCCTACCTGGCGGTCTGGCGTGAGGAGGCCGGCAAATGGCGCTTCCTGGCCTGGCAGTCGTGCAAGCTTCCGGCACCCAAAGCCCCATGAAGATCTTGCTTTTTGTTGTGCTCGGCGGGCTTGCGGCCTGCGGGCTTGTCAAAGCCCAGGACGCCATCCCAGGCGGTGATGTCACCGACGTGCGCGTGCTTCGCTCCGCCGAACAGGAGCCCAGGACGGCCCTGCTTGGCATTCCCCACATCGCCCAATGGAAGCCAGAGCACCTGGTGGTGGCGTATGAGGCCGGCATTCCCGGCAAGATCGACATGGGTGGCATTGATGCGGTGATTTCGACGAATGACGGCAGTTCGTGGAGCGCGCCGGTGACGATCTTTGATCACCGCGAGCACTTTGGAGCCATGCAGTTTGGCTATGCCAATCCGGTGCTGTACAAGCCGCCCGGCCAGGAGGTGCTGTGGTGCTTTGTCATGCGCTGCCCGCTGAATGATGCGCACAGCGAGGACTCTCATCTTGCCGCCGCCTACAGCGGCGACGGCGGCCGCTCATGGAACCCGGTGGAGCTGGCCATGACCTACACCGGCCCGCTGGTGATCGAGGGAGACATCCAGCGCATCACTGAAAACGGCCACCCCGTGTATCTGCTCCCCGCGCATCGCAACACGCGCCGCAATGATCCGCTTGGCAGCCGCGAGCAGTTTGTGCTGCGCAGCACGAGCCTGCTGGACTGGAGCCTGGGCGGCTACATCCCGCAGCCGGAGCCGGGCCGTGTCTTTTTGCACGAAGGCCAGATCGCGGTGGAGAATGCGCAGGGCCGTCTGAAGATGGTGATGCGCACCGCCAAAGGCGACAAGGAGGGCGAGGCGCTCGATCCGCCGCGCGCCTGGTCCAGCGTCAGCACCGATGGAGGGCTCACCTGGAGCCCTGCCAAGGAGGAACCGGACTTGTGGAACGCCGTGTCCGAAGGCTGGTTTGGCCAGTCCAGCACCGGCGCCCAGCTCTACGTGTACAACGACGGGCATGCGGGCAGCCGGATGGCGCTGCGCTACAAGACCAGGGCGCCCGGCGCGGCCTGGAGCGAGGAGCGGAGCTTCTTCGATGCCAGCATCCACAACTCCTACCCGGACCTCATCGAAGCGGCCCCTGGCGATTTCAGGGCGGTGTGGGACAGCGGCACCACTACGCGTCACCGCCGCTACATCCGCTTCAGCAAATTTCATCTTCCAGCCGCCCCGTGAGCGGCGCTCCATCATTTTGAACGAGGGAGTATTATACCACGATGAGTTAAAAACAGGTCGATGGGTGGCCCCAGAAGATATGGGCCGCTCCAGCCCCTCACCCCAACCCTCTCCCGCCGGGAGAGGGAGTTCGCGATGGGACAGCTATGTCCCTTGCTTTGACAAGCCCAGGACAGTCGTCCTCTCCCGGCGGGAGAGGATAAGAGGTGAGGGGGGGAGTGTCCCAAGACTTCGGTTGAATCCGCCCACGAGCGGCTATGGTTCCAAGTTGTGCCTCCTATTGACTATCCTTGGTTGAAAGCCGACGCCGAAAATAAAGGGGTGCGTGTGGATGCAACGGAGTTTGCACGCCGGTTGCGAAAGCAATCCACCGACGCAGAGCGCAAACTATGGCAGACGCTGCGCAATCGCGGCTTCCGGGGCAACAAGTTCCGGCGTCAGCATCCAGTGGAGCCTTTCGTTCTCGATTTTTATTGCGAACATCTTAAGCTGGCAATCGAACTCGACGGCGGGGGTCACCTCACTGAGGAAGGACGGGCCTATGATCAGCAGCGGACTCAGTACCTCGCCAGGCAGGGCATCCGTGTGATCCGCATCAGCAATTATGAGATGCTGGCGCATTCTGAAACCTTGTTAAACTGGCTGTGGCATCAATTGCAAGACTTGGAGACGGAACGTTAAGAGGGGCTGGTCGCATGGGCGAAATCCGGGGACGTTCCGGCCCCTCACCCCAACCCACTCCCGCCGGGAAAGGGTGGCTGATCAGGTGCGCGGGTGATCAAACGCCATCGTTGCCGATGGATTCCGTGGGGCACTCATGCAATGCCTCTTCGCAAAGGCGTACCTCCTCCATGGTGACGGGCTGACGATGTACGACGGAGACGCCCAGATCATCCTGCCGTCGAAAGAAGGAGGGGGCGTTGTCCCGGCAAAGATCGCAATCGATGCAGGAGCTGTCCACGTAGTAGCGGCCGGGGGTGTTGTTTTCAGTGCGTTCTTCAAGTTGTGCCATGGTGTGTGTGATTGGGTTCGGCCGCACCATGGAGGCAAGAAAGACATGATTGAAATGCATTAACAGAAGGCTTTATTGCGTGCCATGCATGAATACCTTGCCCGAAAACCTTTTGATCTGTATGCCCTGCATCTGTATCACCTGCTGGTGAGGCACCGCAGTTTCACCAAGGCTGCGCGTGAAGCCGGGCTTTCGCAGAGCGCGATGACGCGCCAGATGCAGGCATTGGAGGCACGGCTTGGGGTGGAACTGATCACTCGCACCACCCGATCGGTGGATTTGACCGAGGCGGGGCAATACCTGGCCCGGGAGTCGGCCCGGCTGCTGGGGGGAGTTTCCGCCACGCTGGAGGGGCTGCAATCCACCTTCGGCAATGCCCGCCCTGTGGTTCGCGTGGGCGTTTCACGCACGGTCGCAATGGCGCACATGCCGGGCTTGTTTCATGCCGGTCAGCAAAAGCTCCCGCAAGTGGCCTGCCAGGTGAGCTATCAGACCAGCGCTGAAATTCTCGGCGGGCTGGAACAGCATGAACTGGATGTGGGAGTGTTGTGCCCTCCATCGCCTTTGCCCGAAAGCGTGAAGGTGACCCACCGCTTTGAGGACCGCTTTGTACTTATCGCCTCCAAGACCATCGCCGACGAGCGACCGAAAAGCCCGCGCACCGATCTGCAGTTGCGCTGGTTGCAGCAGCAATCGTGGCTCATGATCCAGGGAGCGACGGTGACAGGTTCCCTGATGCGCCGCTGGCTCAAGCGCCAGGGCCTGAAACTGGAGCCTTCCATGGAGCTCGACAGCTTTGATTTGATCATCAATCTCGTGGCCTCAGGCATGGGTGTCAGCCTGGTGCCCCAACGCGCCCTCGCCCTCTATCGGCGTCGGCAGTCCATCAAATGTCTGGCGGTCACGCCGCGCTTCAGTCGTGATCTGGTGGTGCTCACCCGCAAGCACCGGAAGCTGCCGGAGCATGTGCAGGCCTTTGTTGGCAACATCTTGTTTTGAGGCCCGAGAGCAGCTCCCTCGCTCCTCCCTTGTCAGCGCCCTTTCCCCGCCCATCATGACGACGATGTCTGAAGACGATTCCCCCGTTCAACCGCAGGCGCAGGCCTGGCTGGATGCTTGTGCTCCGGTGCCTGCACTGCACCTTCCGCCGACGGTGGATGAATGGCAGGAGCAGCGGCAGGGAATTCGTGAGACACTGTGCAAACTTCTTGGCGACCTGCCTCCCCGCTCTGCGGCGGGCGAGGTGCAGGTGTTGTCGCGGGAGGACAAGGGCGACCACTGGCTGGAGAAGATCGGCTTTGACAATGGGGCGGGCGAGGAGGTGCGGGGCTGGTGTTTTGTTCCCAGGGGTGCTTCGGCCTCGCACAAGGCTCCCGCGATCCTCTATTGCCACTGGCATGGCGATGACTACGACACCGGCAAGGAGGAATTGAGGCGTACCAATGCGACCCCGCTGGCGGCGGGGCCGGAGCTGGCGCGGCGGGGCTATGTGGTGCTGGGCATTGATGCCTGCTGCTTTGGCGAGCGCAACGGCCAGGGGCCGGACGGGCCGGGCAGCAAAGGCCAGAAAGGGGAGATGAGCGCGGCGAAGTTCCAGCTCTGGATGGGGCGCAGCCTGTGGGGCATGATTGTGAGGGACGACCAGATCGCGCTGGATTACCTGTGCAGCCGCCCGGAGGTGGACGCTGCACGCATCGGTGTCACCGGCATCAGCATGGGCAGCACCCGTGCGTGGTGGCTGATGGCGCTGGATGACCGGCCCAGGGCGGCGGTGTGCGTGGCCTGCATGACGCGCTACCAGGACCTTATTATGCGCGGTGGGCTGGGAGAGCACGGCATCTACTATTTTGTTCCGGGCATGCTGAAGCACTTCGACACGGAGGCGGTGATCGCCTGCGCGGCGCCGCGCCCCATGCTGTTCATGACGGGCGACCGGGACACGGGCTCGCCCGTGGAGGGCGTGCTGAAGCTGGGCCAGATTGTGAGCCACGTCTATGCCCTGCACGGGGATGCAGCGCGCGCCTGTTTCGACAGCGTGATCTACGCAGGCGCGGGCCATGCGTATCTGCCGGACATGTGGCAGAAGACCATTGCATGGATGGATCGCTGGGTGAAGTGATCCGCATTCATGAAACGGCGCACCACCTTCCTTGTCCTGGCCTTGTCTCTCGCGGCCGCTTTTGCTTCGCGCGCCCAGACTCCCCAGCCCGCGCCCACTTCCGAGAACAATGAGCAGTTGCGCGACGGCCTGAAGCGGTTCCCCGAGGCGGACACCAACAAGGACGGCATCCTGACCCTCGAAGAAGCCCAGGCCTTCATTGCCAGGCAAAAAGCCAAGGCTGCGGCCAGCAAGGAGGCCCAGTACAGCGCCATCAAGCCGAGCATGGCGGATGTGCCCTACGGTCCGCATCCTCGCAATGTGCTCGATTTCTGGATCGCCAAGTCTGCCAAGCCCACGCCGCTGGTCATCTTCATCCATGGCGGCGGCTTTCGCGGTGGCAGCAAGGAGAGCTATCGCAACGATCCCACACTGGCGGCGATGCTGAAATCGGGCGTCTCCTGCGCGGCCATCAACTACCGGTTCCTCGACACCGCGCCGATCCAGACCATCCTGCTGGACTGCGCCCACGCGGTGCAGTTCCTGCGCTCAAAGGGCGTCGAGTGGAACATCGACAAGACCCGCATCGCGGCGGCGGGCGGATCGGCGGGCGCGGGCACCTCGCTCTGGCTGGCCACGCACGATGACATTGCCAACGCCAGTTCGAGCAATCCCGTGCTGCAGGAGTCCTCGCGGGTGTGCTGCGCCGTGCTGTTCTTCACCCAGGCCACCTATGATCTGACCAAGTGGGAGAGCTTCATGGGAACACCGGAGGTGCCTTTCTGGGCCGAAGGGGAAGTGCCGGCGTTCTATGGTTTGAAGGGCATGGCCGAGCTGAAGACCCCGGCGGGAGCGGCGATCCTGCATGAGTGCGACATGCTGGCCTGGATCAGCAAGGACGACCCGCCTATCTTCATGGACAGCTCGCTGGACGTGCCGAAACCCACCAACCGGGGCGAATGGGTGCACTCCACCCAGCACGCCAGGACCGTGAAGAAGCAGCTCCAGGCCATGGGCGTGGAGTGCGTGCTGGCGCAGGACGAAAAGGACCCAAAGCCAAACGCAGTGGATTTCCTGCGCAAGCACTTGTTAGTGGAACAGAAGTGAGCAGGAAGCGGCAGGCCTTCGATGCCTGCCACCTGCTCCTTCGTCCCTCTTACTTCAGGCACTCCTTCATGAAGGCCGTGATGTCGGCGTGCATTTTCTTCTGGTCGGGCTGGTTGGTGTACATCATGTGGCCGGCTTCAAACTCGGACACGTGGATGTTGCCGCGCAGCGACTCGGGCACCTGAAGATGGCGCAGGCTGTGGATCATGTTGTCCGCCGGGGTGACGAGATCGCACATGCCGACGAGGGCCAGCACATGCAGGTGGGGATTGGTCTTGATGGCGGTGGAGAGCGCGTTGTTCACGCTGGTGTAGCTGTTGCCCCGGCCATGGTTCCAACTGGGCTGGCCCTTGAGCACCTCATACGGCAGGTCGCGCTCATAATGCAGGTCCTCGCGAAGGTAGGAATTGATCGCCACGGCGGCAACCCCGCCCACGACGTTCATGAAGGGCTCGATGTCGGGATGCTGCTCGGTTTCGGTGCCGTCCTTGGCAGTGACACGGGCGTCGTAGCCGCCAAGCACCAGGTGCTGGTCGCGCAGCAGCATTTCGCGGAAGAAGCCGGCGTCGATGCGCAGCTTTTGCTCCTCGATCAGCTTGGGGGCGAGGCCGGTGAGGCGGGCGAGCTTTTTCACCACCGCCTCATGCTCGGTCTTCGACATCTCGTGGTCGAGCAGAAGCGCGTGCGCATAGTCGCCATAGGCGAAGGTGCGGGCCTCGGCGATGGCCTTGGCGCGGTCGGCCTGCAAGTCCGGTGGCAGCTTCTTGTGGTAATGGGCCACGGCGGTGTAGGCGGGAAGCATCACCTCGTAAGGCAGATCGTTGAGCGGGCCGGGCATGAGCACGTCGTAGTCGAGCAGGCCGGAGATGATGATCAGGCCGTTCAGGTAGATGCGGTCATGCGAGGCCAGGTGCTCGGCAAGACCTGCGCCGCGAATGCCGCCATAGCTTTCACCGGCGATGAACTTCGGTGAGCGCCAGCGCTTCTCGCGAGTGAGCCACAGGCGGATGAATTCGCCCACAGAAGAAATGTCCTCCTGCACACCGAGGAATTCGCCCACCTTCTGTGGGTCTTCCGCGTGGCTGAAACCGGTGTTCACCGGGTCGATGAAGACAAGATCGGTGGCATCCAGCAGGCTGAAGGGGTTTTCCACCATCCGTCCAGGGGGCAGCGGCGGGGTGAGGCCATCCGGTGGCAGTTCGACTTTCTTGGGGCCGAAGGCGCCCAGATGCACCCACACACTGCTGGAGCCGGGGCCGCCATTGAAGCAGAAGGTGACCGGCCGGTCAGCCGCATCCGGTGCGCTCTTCAGCGTGTAGGACGTGTAGAACACCTGTGCGGCGGGCTTGCCGTCCGGCTTCAGGATGGGCAGTTCCGTGGCCGTGACCTTGTACTCGATCTTCTTGCCGTCGATGGTCACCGCGCCTTCCGCGTGGCCGATCTCGGGCTTTTTGTCGTCGCCCTTCTTTTCCTCGGGCTTCTTTTCCTCGGGCTTCTTTTCCTCGGTTTTTTTGGCTTCCTCCTTGGCGGCGGGAGCGGGCTTCGCTTCTTCAGCGTGAAGCAGGGGGCACAAGGCCAGGGCGGCGGCGATGGTGATCAGGGTGCGCGTCATGAGGCGGGAACTGTGGCAGGGTTTCGGAGGCTGGCAACTGGCGGGGTTTGGGTGGGAAGACCGCATTCCTCTATATTGGAACAAGTTCCATTGGGATGACAAGCAGAACCTTCCCATTTATACTCGCGCGCATCACAAACTTTCAAAATGAAAGAGTTCAGTTAAATATTCAGATTAAGCTGTGCGTTTAGCTTGTGTGATCTCACTGGACCTGACTCCCCA
>CAINXC010000056.1 GCA_903854655.1 uncultured Verrucomicrobiota bacterium
CCATCCAGCGTGCTTCGATTGTTCAGGGCCATGAGTTCCGAAGATGGCTCCGCGATGAATGAAGGTCATCGCCCCAGGCTCCGCATAGCGGCTGGTGTACCGACTTCAGTCGGCCGGCGTGGCACTTTGATTGCCCCAGTCGGAACTTCAAATGCCAGCAAAGCAGCCTATGAGCATAGGCTGGAAGTCCTGCCAGACCAAACTTCCAGTCCGCTTTTGCCTCTCCTTCCCTTGATGGCATTGGACTAAAGCCTGTACTCCAGCCGCGCCATCCATGCGCAAAGGGATTCCCATGCCGATGGGTGACCCACACGATTCGGAATGTGCCAATGCACCCACTTCCCGGATGAACCGCAAAACCACCCTGCGGCTAAGATGCCGGCGCATCAGCCGTTGGGTGAGACATGCATCACCGGCTGTGTTTGTGCCTCTTGATCGGTTGTGATCTGCTCACCGCAGTGCGTGCGGATGACTGGGTTTCGGAGTCTGCGCGGTACATCGACCACGCTGTCATGCGCGACTATGAGCGGCAGGCGGACCGGGAATCCTGGCAGCAGGAACGCATCGCTCCGCCATTCATGCCGCTGGCGGCCGACGACGCCAACTTCCTGCGGCGGGCCAGCGTGGATCTGGCGGGGCGCCTGCCACGTGCGGAGGAGGTGCGGAGGTTTGTCAGCGATCCGTCGACGGACAAACGGGCGCGGCTCGCGGATGCCCTGTTGAAGGAACCAGGAGCGGCGGAGGTGCGGTTTCGGATGTTTGCCGAGGCGTTCCGGGTGACGGACAGGGTGGCAGGCGAATCGCAGGCGGCCTTCATCACCTGGCTGCGCCAGGCAGCGGCGGACGACATGCCTTACGATCAGATGGTCAAGGCCATGATCATGGCCGAGAACGGAACCCCTGCCTCGGGCCTGCTGAAAAGAGACAACGATGATGCCTTGCGCACGGCCTGCTCGCTGGCGGATGCCTTGCTGGGCGAGCATCTTTACTGCGCGATGTGCCACGATCATCCCTTCAGCGAGCACACGCAGATGCAGTGCTACCAACTGGCGGCCTGCTTTGGCAGGGTCACGCTCCAGGCAAACTACAAGTACAAGGACGGCCATCCCGGTGATGAGGTCCAGGCCCGGCCCTTGGCGGTGTGGGGGGATTTCGCAACGTCTGCACTGAGAGGTCCGGTGCTTTCGCGAGAAGCTCGTGCCCAGCTTGCGGAAGCGTTCGCAGGCTCCGGCACCAAGCGCCTGCCGCAGATCGCCGCGCTGCGGGTGTGGCGCGCGCTGTTTGGGGCGCCGGGCTCGGGCTCCCTGGCCGACCACACGACGGGTGGTGTCGAAACACGGCCCGCGTGGAGCGAACTGATGCCACATGACTTCGAGAAATCAGGCACGAGCTGTTTTGACAGTCCTTATCGGCCGACATGGATGAACAACGATTTTGACGATTCCAACTATGCCGAAGGGGTTCATGCGATGGGCGAGGTGCTGGCGCGTTGCGGCTTCAAGCTGGGCGAGTTCCAGCGCGTGCTCGCCCACACGGCGGCTTACGGGCGCGAAGCCTGCCAGCCCGGCAGCCCGGGGGCACGCCCCTACCTCCCGCTCGCGCCGCTGGTCCGGCGGCTGCCTGCGGAGGTCATTTGGGATGCGCTGGTGTCACGTCTGCCTGCGAGTCAGAATGAATGGCGGTCGAGCGCGCAATCGCTCCAGGTGCCGGAAGCCTCGCATCCCCTGCGCCTGCTGGGCCGCGCCAGACGCGAGTGGCCGGATGAAAGCCAGACACCCGTGTCCTTTGAACTCACGCGCTTCATGATGAACAGCACCCTCGTTGACCAGGTGGTGAACACGCCGCCGGCCGGCGCCCCACCGTTGGATGACCTGGTTTTGTCCCTCCTGGGCCGCCTTCCGACAGAGCGGGAGAAAGCGGCGATGGTGAAACATGCGGGTGAATCGCCGGCAAGCTCTGCGCAAGATCTTGCCTGGGCGCTGTTGAACACGAGTGAGTTCTTGTTTGAGCGATGATTGACCATCGAGCTGCTTTAGCCATGGAGCCCTGGGTATCCGAATTCAAGGCGTGGTGGCGGAGGCACGGTCTATGGCGGTGCGGCGCAGACCGGGCAGATGCCAGAGCCGAAGCTGCGGCCGGGGCTTCAAGCGGGCGATGATGTCGCGGGAAATGAGGGGGAGAGTCGGGCGTAGTTTCATAGGTGCTTCGGTTTGATGTGACTCCAATTCAAACATGTTCATTTGAACAGTCAATGCGATTTTGGTAGTTTTTCGAATACGGAGTCCCTGCATCACCACACAGGTGCGCCTTGTTTTTGCGGCTCTGTCCCGTCCAACGTCCCTTTCTCCCAATCGCTGGCCAACCCCTCGTTTTGGTCGTATAGAGGCTGTTCCCCCTCATGTCCTCTGCCCGTCCCAGACCTGAACTTCTCTCGCCAGCCGGAAACTGGGAATGCGCGCGTGCCGCCGTGGCCAATGGCGCGGATGCGATCTACTTTGGCATGCCGCGCTTCAATGCCCGGCTGCGGGCGGACAATTTTTCTTCTGAAGACGTGCCGGAGCTGATGAAGTTCCTGCACGCGCACGGGGTGAAGGGCTACGTGGCCTTCAACACGCTGGTCTTCACCAGCGAGCTGGAGGATGCCGAGGCCCAGCTTCGCGAGGCGGAGGCGGCGGGAGTGGATGCGGTGATCGTGCAGGACCTGGGGCTGGCGCGCATGGTGAAGCTGCTCACGCCCCGGCTGCGGCTGCACGCCTCCACGCAGATGACCATCACCTCGCCGGAGGGCCTGGAATTTGCCAAGCTGCTGAGCATTGACCAGGCGGTGCTCTCACGCGAGCTGAGCCTGCGCGAGCTGGAGCGTTTCGAGGCAACGGAGCATCCCGAGCTGCCGCTGGAGGTGTTCGTGCATGGCGCGCTCTGCGTGGCCTATTCCGGCCAGTGCCTGACCAGCGAATCCCTGGGCAAGCGCAGCGCCAACCGGGGCGAATGCGCACAGGCCTGCCGCATGCCCTACGACATCATCGTGGACGGCGAGCAGCGCGACCTGGGCAACAAGCGCTACCTGCTTTCGCCGCAGGACCTGGCGGCGGTGAACGAGATCCCGCGCCTGATCGAGCTGGGCATCCGCAGCTTCAAGATCGAGGGACGGCTCAAGACCCCGGAGTACGTGGCGGCGGTGACCCGCGTGTATCGCAAGGCCATGGATGCCGCGCTGGCGCAGCGGCCCGATCCCGTGACGGCGGAAGACAGGTACGGCATGGAGATGACCTTCTCACGCGGCCTCTACAGCGGCTGGATGCACGGGGTGAATCATCAGGAGCTGGTGGGCGCGCGCTACGGCAAGAAGCGCGGCCCCTACCTCGGCACGGTGAAGGGCATCGTGGATCGCGACACCCTGGAGCTGGACGCCTTTGCACTGCCCATCAAGCCCGGCGACGGCGTGGTGTTTGAAAACACCCGCGACACCAACGACGAGCAGGGCGGCAGCGTGTACGAGATGCTGGGCACCCAGCTCTCCTTCCGCCATGACCTGCTGCGCATGGATGCCATTCCGCCCGGCACTCGTGTTTACAAAACCAGCGATCCGGCGCTGAACCGCTCCCTGCGCCAGAGCTTTGAAAACGAGATCCCCTTGCGCAAGCAGGATCACATCGACCTGGTCGTGGCGGGCAAGGCAGGGGAGCCGCTGCGCGTGACATGCGCTGAACTGAGCGTGCAGTCCGCCATGCCCTTGCAAGCGGCGATCAAGCGCCCCCTGACCCCGGAGCAGTTCCGCGAGCAGTTCAGCCGGCTGGGCGGCACCCGCCACGAGCTGGGCGAGGTGACCTTTGCCGTGGAGGGCGAGGTGATGGTGCCGGTGAGCGAGCTGAACCGCATGCGCCGCGATCTCGTGTCACTGATCGAGGCCAGGGTCGCGCCGCCGGTGGAGGCCCAGAAGCCCACCACCACGCTGCAAGCCATGCTGCGCGCCCTGCCCAGGGCGGAAGTCAGCGAGCCCCCTTCCCTGCACGTCCTGTGCCGCACCTTTGAGCACATTGATGCCGCGCTTGGGCTTGGCATCCGTCGTCTGTACGTCGATTTTGAGGACATCCGCCGCTACCAGGAGGCGGTGGAGCACGTGCGCAAGCACGAGGGCGGCGCGGAGATCTTCCTGGCCACCCCGCGCATTCAGAAATCAGGCGAGGCGGGCTTCTTCAAGCTCATCGAACGCTCCGGCCCGCATGGCGTGCTGATCCGCAACCTGGGCGCGCTCGCCTTCTTCAATGACAGCGGCCTGCGCGTGACTGGCGACTTCTCACTCAACGTGGCGAACCCGCTCACGGCGGATTTCCTGAAGCAGCACACCGCGCTGGAGCAGCTCACCCTGAGCTACGACTTGAACCTGGAACAGGTGCTCGACCTTCTGGCCGCCGCGCCCGCGAACTGGTTCGAGATCACGCTGCACCAGCACATGCCGATGTTTCACATGGAGCACTGCGCCTTCGCCGCCTTCCTCTCCACCGGCACGGATTTCACCAACTGCGGCCGCCCCTGCGAGAAGCACAAGGTGGCCCTGCGCGACCGCGTGGGCATGCTGCACCCGCTGAAGGCGGACGTGGGCTGCCGCAACACGCTGTTCAACGCCGTGCCGCAGACCGGCGCCAGCTTCTACGAGCAACTGCAGGAGGCCGGGCTGCGGCGCTACCGAGTGGAGCTGCTGGAGGAAACCCGCGCTGAAGCAGAGCACACGCTCGGCCTTTACCTGGAACTGCTGGGCGGCAAAAACCAGGGCGACCGCCTGTGGCGGGAGCTGCGCGCGCAGTCTCAGCTTGGCGTGACTCGAGGCACGCTGGGCGTGACCCATCCCGAACGCCGCGATTGATTGGCCCTACCCGCGCAGGGTGGCGATGAGGCGGCGGGGATTGAGCAGCAGGTCCAGCGCATCCAGCACGCTGGTGGTGACCACGGCGGCGCTGGCGAAGCAGCCGCCAAACGCCCCTTCCCGCTGCAGGACCAGGATGCCAAGGCTGGCGGTGGCAAGCAGTTGCAGGTCGTTGCGGCCGTTGCCGATGGCGGCCACCTTGTCGGAACCCAGGCGCAGGGCGTAAAAGCGCTTGGCCTTGATCTGGGACTCGGACGGCAGAAGGGTCAGGCTCACCGGCAGGCCGCGCAGCTCGTTTTCGGCATTGCCACAGGTGTCGGCCGTGACCACGTGGATCTGCACGTGCTCGGCGAGCTGTCGCAGTCGCGAGGCCACTCCCGGCAGCAGGAGCCCGTCCTGGGCCAGCGTGCCGTTGAAGTCCAGCACCAGGTGTTCCAGTTGCAGGTGGCGGAAGTCGGGGATGTCAATGTCAATGCCCGCTCGCACCGGTGCCTCAGAAGCGGTGTCGAACGAGGAGGCACCAATGGTGGGCGATGGCGGGCTGCAGGTGGCGGACATGGCAGGGTCTCCTGGTCAGGGGTGAAGCGGAGGGCACACGGAGCACCGCTTTAATGCATACCGTTTATATCTGAATTAATAACCATTCAACTCCTATTTCATCAGTAGGAATTAAAAAAAAGTGTCAGACAAAGGAGACAGACCGCCGCGCCAGGCTAGCCGTTCAATCCCCAGCGGCGGTGCAGGAAGCGCTCCCAGGGGGAGAA
>CAINXC010000057.1 GCA_903854655.1 uncultured Verrucomicrobiota bacterium
GCCCAGCATGGCCGGCACCGGTTCCATCACCATCAAGGTTCTCGACAACGCCGGCTCGACTACCACCGTGACGTACCCGTTCACGATTGCCGGCGGGGCGGTGACCATTGTCAACAATATCCTCCCAGGGGCCAGAACGAGCACCAGCTACTCCACCACTTTGACCGCAACGGGCGGCACCGCCCCGTATCAATGGACGGTGGTCAACGGCTCGCTGCCGCCCGGGCTCAGCCTGGGCCAGACCAGTGGAATCCTCTCCGGCACCCCGACCAGCTCTGGCAGCACCAGCTTCACCATCCAGGCCAAGGAAAGCGGTGGCCAGACAGGCCTCGGCTACTACTACTTCACGGTCTCTTCGGGCAGCATCAGCATCTCGCCCACCACCCTCAGCAGCGCCACGACCGGCACACCGTACTCCACCGCCTTCACCGCCTCCGGCGGAGCCTCGCCCTACACCTGGGTGGCGGGCAGCTCGCTGCCGCCGGGCCTGACCATGGACGCCACCGGCGGCGTCCTGGCCGGCACCCCCACCGCAGCGGGCACCTACAGCTTTGTGGTTTCGGCGCAGGACAGCACCAACGCCTACCAGTCCCTCAGCTACACGATCACCGTTTCCAATCCGGCGGCGCCGCTGGCCGGTCGTGTCCGCCGCGACCTCACCGCCCTGGGCAACCCCGCCGCGGCCAATCCGCCGCTGCCGGGCGTGACCGTAAGCCTCTACTCCGATCCGAAGGCGACAGGCGTGCTGACCCCCGCCCTTGTCAGCGCCGGCCCTGTCGCCACTGACGTCACCGATGAATCCGGCAACTACGTGGTCAACAACCTGGCCGCCGGCAATTACCTTGTGGTCCAGTCGCTGCTGCCCGGTGCCATCGCCACCTACGCAGGCAGCGGCGGTGCCAAGACCTACGCAGCCATTCATGCCACCGGCACCACCCAGCTCAGCAATGTGGACTTCCTCCAGTGCTACGAGCCCACCGGCATGTTCTACTGCACCTCCACGGGCCAGATCATCGGCGGCGGCAAGGTCACCCTCAGCGGCCCCGGCAACGTCACCATTGTGCAGGATGGCAGCACCGGCCACTACTGCGCCACCGTCGATGCCGAGGGCGACTACACCCTTTCGTTCACCCTGCCTGCGGGCTACTCGCCTGATGTGTCGAGGCCAGCCCTCGCAGGTGTCTGGACAGGCTCGGGCACCTCGGGCTCCATGATCAAGATCGGCTCCCCGGAAGATCCCGCCAATCCCGGCTTCCTCAGCAGCCCCGCCGCCGCCGCCAATCCCTGGTACACCAAGCTGCACCTCAAGCCCGGCCAGTCCTGCCCGGTGGACAACAACATCCCGCTGCTTTGCAGCTTCCCTGAGACCTTTGTGCAATGGCAGGCCCAGCATCCGCTTGGCGGCAGCAATGGCGTGCATGACAACAGCGACGGCGACCTCTATGACAACCTCATGGAATACGGCCTGGGCCTCGATCCCGCCAGCGGCCTGCAGATCAATGCGCCTTTCCGCCTGCAAGTCGCTGCCGGCCTCATCAACGCCGTTCTCAGCCGCCCGGCGACAGGCCATACCGACCTGAGCTACCGCCTGGAGGGCAGCCTTGACCTGCATACCTGGACTCCTCTGCCCCTGGTCGCCGCCATCGAATCCGGCAGCAACGGCATGGAAACCGCCCAGTACACGGATCTCGCCGGCGCCACCTTCTTCACCGATGCCGATGTCGGCTTTGTGCGCCTGCGGATCTCGCTCGACGCCAACCACGACGGCGTTGCGGAAGCCACCAGTTTGAGCCCCGCCTTCGCCTTCAGCCGCCGCGCCCTGCCAGCCTCGCAGAGCACGCTCTCCATGCCTGTGCTGCAGCCCGAAGTCTTCGCTGGCATCGCCGGCACCCTCACCGCCA
>CAINXC010000058.1 GCA_903854655.1 uncultured Verrucomicrobiota bacterium
GCAGAGCTGGCGGCCACGACTTTCAGCCTTGCTGCGGTGAACGATGCAGGAGAAGGCATCGACGGGCTCGCTGGCGATGAGGATGTCCATCTTGACGAGTTCTGCCGCCTGGGTGCCCGCGTGTTCATACTCCATGCTGCCGTACCCACGGGTCATGGACTTGAGCTTGTCGTTGAAGTCCACCAGGATCTCGTTCAGCGGCATCAGGGTGTGCACCACCACGCGGTTGTCGTCGATGGTCTCGGTGTTTTCCACCGTCCCGCGCTTGTCCATCACCAGGCTCATGATGTCGCCGATGTTGCCGTTCGGAATCATGATGTCCACCTTCACCATGGGCTCGCGGATCTCTTCAATCGTCTGGGTGGGCGGCAGGAAGGTCGGGTTGTCGATCTTCATTTCGGTGCCGTTGGTCTGCCTCACCTCATAGACCACGCTCGGGTAGGTGGAGATCACGTCCATGTTGAACTCGCGGCGCAGGCGCTCCTGCACGATTTCCATGTGCAGCAGGCCCAGGAACCCGCAGCGGAAACCAAAGCCCAGCGCGGCGCTGGATTCGGCGATGAAGGTGAAGGCGCTGTCATTGATCTGCAGCTTGCCCATGGCCATCTTGAGCTGCTCAAAGTCATCCGTGCTCACCGGGTAGATGCCGCTGAACACCATCGGGCGGATCTCCTTGAAGCCGGGCAGCGGCTCGGGGGCCGGGCGGCGGTGCTCGGTGAGCGTGTCGCCGATTTTGACGTCCGCCGTGGTCTTCACATTGGCGATCACGTAGCCCACGTCACCAGCCTCCAGGATGTCGGTAGCCACCATCTTGGGGCGGAACATGCCGATTTCCTTCACTTCCGTCATCTGGCCGGTGGACATCATCTGCACCTTCATGCCGCGCTCGATCTTGCCGGAGAAGACGCGCACGTAGCTGACGACGCCCCGGTAGTTGTCGAAAACGGAGTCGAACACCGAGGCGCGCAGGTAGCCGTCCGGGTTGTCCTTCGGGGCGGGAATGAACTTCACCACGGCCTCCAGGATGTCCTCGATGCCGATGCCCATCTTGGCGCTGGCGCATACGGACTCATCGACCGGGAGCTGGAGCACGTCCTCGATCTGCTTCTTCACCTTCGGCACGTCGGCCGCCGGGAGGTCGATCTTGTTGATGATGGGGATGACGTGGAGGTTCTGCCCGAGCGCCAGATTGAGGTTGGCCACGGTCTGGGCTTCCACGCCCTGGCTGGCATCGACCAAAAGCAGGGCGCCTTCGCAGGCCGCGAGGCTGCGCGAGACTTCGTAGCTGAAGTCCACGTGGCCGGGGGTGTCGAGCAGGTTCAGGTGGTAAACCTGGCCGTCCTTGGCCTTGTAGCTCATCGTCACCGGATGGGCCTTGATCGTGATGCCGCGCTCGCGCTCCAGGTCCATCGAGTCCAGCAACTGGTCCTGCTGCTGGCGTACCGTGATGGTCTTGGTGAACTCCAGCAGCCGGTCGGAAAGCGTGGTCTTCCCGTGGTCAATGTGGGCGATGATGGAGAAATTGCGGGTGCGTTCGATGGACATTAGCGAATGGGGGCAGGGGCGAGGGCCGCCTTAGTAGCGCGGGGTGGGGCAGGAATCAAGGGTGGGGAAGTGACAGTCATGGGCCCCCGGCAGAACCTGGTACGTTTCCGCGCCCCACCCCAGCCCTTTCGCTTCGCGACTTCGTAGCCCGCCTGGCCTTCCCGAGCCCCAAAGGGGCGCGACATCAAAGCAAAGGGCAAGGCGCGCAGCGACGCAGCCCTGGTGGCCAGAACCGCGCATGGGTGCGCGAACCCAGGAGTCAGCCAGGTGAGACAAGACAAAGAAGCGCATCCATCAGGCATTGTCTGCCGCAAACACAGCTTGCAGCCCCGTGCATCTGTTGGACGGTTCCGCGCCTCTTCCATGAATGAAGCCGAACAGAGACGAATTCGAGTTAACCCTGCGTTGCAGCGAACGGCTCCATGACACCGCATCAACCATACGAGGAGCGTATTGCGGCAATTCTGCTCGAACTGGGCATTCCGGCAACCTACGGCTCTCATTCAGGTGTCCCTTTGCACCGGGAGGCGGCCGACTTGGTCTCAGTTGGCGCTGACATGTACGGTCGAGACCAGCGGCTCACGCCGGATGTTGCGACGCGCTGGCAGGCGATGCAGGCGGCGGCGGCGCAGCAGGGCGTGAGTTTGTTGCTGGTGTCCGGTTTCAGGAGCGTTGCTTACCAGCGACAGATTTGGGAGCGCAAGCTGGCGGCGGGCGAGTCAGTTGCCCAGATTTTGCGGGTCAGCGCGCCGCCGGGTTACAGTGAGCATCACACTGGCCGAGCCATTGACCTCACGGCACTCGGATGCGACACGCTCACCGAAGAGTTTGAGGGCACGCCGGAGTTTGCCTGGTTGGCAGCGCACGCCGGAGAGTTTGGTTTTTCGATGCCATATTCGCGGCACAACCGGTATGGATTTATCTATGAGCCCTGGCATTGGTCCGCTAATGAAACTGTGGCCTAACCACGCGCTGCAGCGAAATGCTCCTGCCGCCGTGCGCCATGGGCTGCGCCGTCCTCCGCAATTGCCGAGCCTGAAGGTTAGGCACTTCCCGTTCGCTCTCATGAAATCGACCCTTATCGTTTTCGCATCACTGACTCTGCTTGCACATGCAGAGGCGCAACAGGACAACCGGACCAAACCTCGCCTGAAGGCTGGCGAACTCATTGCCGATCATGATGAAGAAGTGTTGCTCACCGCACCGGCCTTGCGGGCAAAGATTGCGAGCTTCGACAACGACGCGCTTACGCATTCCGTTGAGGAACGCTTGACCGAGCTGAAGTGGCAGCGTCGCATTGCGCTGCGGGACGCCGATTACATCCTGTGCTTGTTCGATTCCTCAATGCATGCCGAGCCCGGTAACAACCCGAGGGTCCTGATTCTTTTCACTCCGGATTACCAACTGAAGACGTGGGGACGCTTCACCTGCGAACCTGGCTTTGAATACGGCTGCGTCGTCAGCCCGCTTGGCCAGCCCCACACCTATTTTGTCACGATCAATCCCTCCTCGCGCCATGGAGGGACGCTGTTTTTCGAGAAGTACCTGATTGAAGCGGGCGGCATTCGCAAGCTTGGACAGGGCTCTGAGATTGCCAAGATTCCGGACGCGCAGTGATCGGCGAATGCTGCCAACCGGCGCCCCCATTTCCGCAGGCTTCAATCAACCGCGAAAACGCGCCATTGCATGCGCCGACGTGTTCAAAACTCCCACGCCTGAAGCAATGTCCCGTCGCCCTTGCTCAGCTTGATCCAGTCCACCTCGACCTTGCTCACGGCGGTGCTGCCGTCCAGTCGTAGCATCCGCAGTTGGTCGGGGGTTTCGAAGTTGACGGTGTAGTCGTGCCACTGGCCGTCGGCCTCCGGCTTGAAGACCACCCTGCGGGCAGGGGCGAAGGCCCGGTCCTTGTCCGTGCCCCAGAGGAAGATGCCCTGGGGTGCGTTGCCGGTGATCTTCATGCGGAAGCTGAACGCGAACTTGCCCGAGCCTTCCGGGGAGCGCAGCAGTTGCAGGGTGGGGCGGCCACTTTTGCACTCTGCCGTGGCGATGCCGTCGCGGATGCTCACCGTGGAATCCTTGCTGCCGCTCCACACCCTGGGATTGGTCCAGGCGGGGTTGGGCACGGGCACGACGGCCTCCGTGTCCTTCAGGAAACCGCTGATCATGCCGTTCAATTCCTGCACCTTGTCCGGCATTTGCGCCGCGAGATCGTGCTGTTCGCCGATGTCGTCCTTGAGGTTGTAGAGCACCAGCTTGTCGCTGCGGTCGTCGTTGTCGGCGTAGAAGCGGATCAGCTTGAAGTCGCCTTTGCGCACCGAGGTGGAGGGGGCGTCGCCGGCCCGCGCGTCGTTGCCGGGCCCGTGCGGGAAGTGGCAGAAGATCGTGTCGCGAGTGGCCTTTCCTTCCTTCAGCGCAGGCACGTAGCTGGTGCCGTCAATCTTGTGCGATGGCTTCGGCTGGCCCAGCATTTCCAGGATCGTGGGGTAGAAGTCGATGCTCTGGAGCATGAGATCGGAGGTGGTTGCCGCCTTGGTCACTCCCGGCCAGACGATGAGCGCAGGCTCGCGCGTGCCGCCTTCGAAGATGGTGGCCTTGCCGCCGCGCAGCGGGGCGTTGCTGGTGGGCGGGCAGTCCATGCCATAAACCGTCTGCATCTTGTCTTCATGCCAGTCCACCCCGCCGTTGTCGCTGAAGAACACGATGATGGTGTTGTCGGCGATGCCAAGTTCATCCACGCAGCGCACCAGCCTGCCCACGGCGTCGTCCAGGCTTTCAATCATGGCCGCGTAAACCGGGTTGTGCTGGGGATTCTTGGGGTCGGCGGTCTTGCGGTACTTCTCCACCAGTTCCGGCTTGCCGATCCAGGGGGAGTGAACGCTGAAGGCCCAGTAGTTCAGGTAAAAGGGCTCGTTCTTGTGAGCCTTCATCCACTTCACCGCCTCCTTCGACATGCGGTCCTCGATGTGCTCGCCGGGCTCCTGGTCGTAGTCCTTGGCGAAATCCCAGGGCGAGAGGTAGCCCGTCTTGCCGCCCGGTCCGGGGCCGGAGGTGTGCGGCCAGTCGCTTTCGAAGCCCTGCTGCAAGGGGCTGTAGGGTTCCGCCCCCAGATGCCATTTGCCGAAGTGCGCCGTGCGATAGCCCGCGTCCTTCAGCGTGTCGGCGAGCGTGATGTATTCGGTCTTCAAGCGCGTGAGGCTCACCGCTTCCAGCACCTTGTTGCTGGGCGGAGCGCTGGCGACCAGCTTCTTGTCCAGAATCACCTCCTTCAAGTGACAGGAGGGAGCGGTGATGCCGATGCGCGCCGGGTACAGGCCGGTAAG
The DNA here is from genome assembly GCA_903854655.1 of uncultured Verrucomicrobiota bacterium. GTDB lineage: Bacteria > Verrucomicrobiota > Verrucomicrobiia > Verrucomicrobiales > Verrucomicrobiaceae > CAINXC01. Next base: position 4,866 of record CAINXC010000058.1, read on the forward strand.
GATGCTGCTGCGCGTGGGCGAGCACAGCGGATTGGCGGCGTAAGCCTGGGTGAGCTTCACGCCGCGCGCCGCCAGGGCGTCGATGTTCGGCGTCTTGTGGTAGGTGCTGCCATAGCAGCCCACATCATGCGCACCCAGATCGTCGGCGAGAATGAACAGAATGTTGGGCTTCGCCGCAAAAAGGGCGGGGCTCACAATGAGGAGGAAGAACGTGACAAGGCGGCGCATGGGCGAATCAAAACGCCCGCGCCGGACAGGTCTTTCCCATGGCTTCTCCAATGAAAATACTCCGGACAAATGTGCTACCCCCGGAGCCGATGTTCTCCAGGCGTCGTGCCGGCGTACTTGCGAAAGACGTTGCTGAAATACTGGCTGGATGAAAAGCCGACGGACAGGGCGATGTCCGTGATGGCGCGGTCGGTGTGAGCGAGCAGTTCGGCCGCCCTCTTGACGCGGTGGCGTTGCAGCCAGTCATTCGGGCTCATGCCTGTCTCGCGTTTGAAGACGGCAAAGAGCCGTGCCCGGCTGCAGCCTGCGTGACGGGCCACCTCGTTCATTTGCAGGGGACGGTCGAAATGGCGTTCCATGTGCGCGGTGGCGAGGGCGACGGCATCGGCGGTTTGCGGCAGGCGGCCGACGCTGGCGTGGCGGGCGGCCTCGACGATGATCGAGGCCACGAGGAGCCGCATGGCGGCGGCTGCATCAGGCGAAGGCTGCGGCTGGGGAAGATGCCGGAAGGACTGGTGGAGTGTCTGCGCCATGCGGCGCAAGGCGGCGCTCATGGGCTGGGCGCCGGGGGGCTGGTTCCCGAACTGCGTGGCCAGCCATGCCATCTCCTCCTTGGTGAAGGGAATGCCGCGCGTGAGCGGATGGTGGGGATCAAAACACAACCCGCAAAGCACCGAGGGCATGCGCACTTCATTGAGGCCGCGATGCACCAGGCGTGGCGGGATCACCATGAACTGATCGCCTGCGAGCTCCACCTGCCGCCCGCCCTCGAACTCGTACGAGGTCGCGCCCCGCAGCAGAAGCAGGACCTCATGATGCTCGTGGCTGTGCCAGGTGCTCCGCGAGGCGCTGAGGCTCTGGAAGGCGGAAACGAAATCGACCATGGGCAGTCCCAGGCTGGCGCCGGTGACGGCTTTCTCACGTTCCCCGGCGGTGGGGATGGGCGGGGCTGGGTCTGGCTTCCTGGGTGGCATTGCCTTTTGTAAAATAGTCCAGGCGACCATGTTGCAAGACAAAGGTGCAAGCAAGTGGTGGCAGGCAGCGATCTATTCCTCGCGAAGCGTCCATGAAAGGAACCCTTATCACCACTCTCACCCGCACTCTCCTGACCACCCTGGCACTGGCGCCTCTCATGGCGGCGCATGCCGCGCCGAAGATGCATGCCACGCCGGATGCCTCGGAACTGCCGGAGCCGGTGAAGCGGCCGGTGAGGTATTTTGGTGATGTGCACCCGGTTCTGGTGCAGCACTGCCTGGGGTGCCACGGCCCGGACAAGCAAAAGGGCGGGCTGCGCCTGGACTCGCTGGAGGCGGCGCTGGCGGGCGGCAGTTCCTACGGCCCGGCCATCGTGCCGGGCAGGAGCGCCGAAAGCCCGATGATTCTCTTCATGGCTCATCTGGAGCCGGACATGGAGATGCCGCCGAAGGAGGACAAGCTTCCTGAGGAAATCGTGGCGGTGCTGCGGGCCTGGATCGACCAGGGTGCGAAATGGCCAGCCAGGCCACAGGGCAGTGTTGCAGGCGGTCGAGCACCGCTTGGGAACCAGGAGCTGATCTTCAAAAAGGCGGCCACGCACTGGGCCTTTCAACCCGTGGTCAAGGCGGACGCGGCATCTTTGAGAAACGGACCGGCGACCATCGATGCGATGGTGGCGGCGAAGCTGAAAGCCAGCGGCCTGGAACGTTCGCCCCGGGCCGACGCACGGACCTTGCTGAAGCGGTTGCACTTTGATCTGACCGGTCTGCCGCCGACAACGGCGGAACTGGACGTGTTTGCGGCGGCCTTTGCCAAGGACCCAGATGCGGCGATGGCAGCGAAGGTCGATGAGCTGCTGGCCTCGCCCCACTTCGGCGAGCGCTGGGGGCGCTACTGGCTGGATCTGGCGCGGTATGCGGACACCCAGGACTTCTTTCCACAGCCCGACCTGCGCTATCCCTTTGCCTGGACGTATCGCGACTACGTGGTGGCCGCTTTCAATGTGGACAAGCCCTATGACCGCTTCGTCCAGGAGCAGCTTGCGGCGGACCAGATGGGCCTCAAGGGCAACGATCCCGCGCTGGCGGCGCTTGGTTACCTGACGGTGGGACCGAAATTTCTGCGGAGGCCGGACGAGATCATCAACGACCGGATCGACATGGTGACGCGGGGATTGATGGGCCTGACGGTGGCCTGCGCCCGCTGCCACGATCACAAGTACGATCCCATTCCCACGGCGGACTTTTACGCGCTGCACGGCATTTTCAACAGCACGGAGGACCTCGTGGACCTGCCGGAAATCGCGACGGCGAATGCCAGGCCCGACCCCAAGGCGAGGGCGGATTACGAGATGGTCAAAGGCAAGGCGACCAAGGCGCTGGCGAGCTTTACTCAAGGGCTGAAGGACAAGGCGGTGGCCGATGTCGCCAGCAAGCCGGAGCTCTATTTCGACGCGCTGTGCCAGATGGAGGTGAAGAAGACGGCGAATGTGGCGAAGCTGCTCACCGGCAACAAGATGATGGAGACGGCGCTGACGCCGCTGAGCCGTCGCTGGGTGGCGCTCAAGGGGGAGGCCAGCAAGCGTGAAGACCCAGTGATCGGCCCGCTGGCCAGCGTGGCCATTGCCGCAGAGGACAAGAAGGCCTGCCGGCTGGCGGAGATCATCGAAACCGGCTTCATGCCGGGCGGCAAAGCTGCGGTGCATCCGGCGCTGCTCGCCGCGCTGCGCAGCGAAAAACCCAAGGATGAAGAGGCCCTGGTGCGGTTCTACGGCAGGCTTTTGGCGAAGGCAAAGAACGCGCCGGACGAGGAGCTGAAGCCGGTCGTGAAGGCCTTTTATGGCGAGGGCGGCTTGCTGGACTTGTCGCTCAAGGATGTGGCCGAGGCGCACCGCACCCAAAACGCCGGTCGCAAGGAGCTCGAAAAGCTGGAGAAGGCGATTGGCGATGTGGAATCCACGCATCCGGGCGCACCGGCCCGGGCGATGGCGGTGAAGGACAAGGCGAAGCCGGTGGCGCCGGTGATCTTTGTTCGCGGGGATTCCGCGCGCAAGGGCGACCCGGTGGACCGGCGTTTCTTGCAAGTGCTTGATCCAAAGAAGACTCCCTTCCCGGCGGATCGCAGTGGCAGGCTTGAACTGGCGGAGAGGATCGCCAGCGCGGACAACCCGCTGACTCCGCGTGTTTGGGCAAATCATGTGTGGCGGCATCTGCTGGGCCGTCCGTTGGCCAAGACCCCGGGCGACTTCGGTTTGCAGGCGGATCCGCCGAGCCATCCTGAACTGCTCGACTGGCTTGCCTCTGCTCTGATGCAGCGCGGCTGGTCCACCAAAAAACTCGCGCGCAACATCCTGCTTTCCGCGACCTATCAGCAATGCAGCGACAATCGGCCGGAGGCGGTGGCCAAGGATGCGGAAAACGCCCTCTTCTGGCGTGCCAACCGCCGCCGCATGGATTTCGAGTCCATGCGCGACGCCATGCTCGCGACCAGCGGACAGCTCGACCCGGTGGTGGGAGGGCGCTCGGTAAGCCTCTCGGCGGAGCCTTTCAGCGGCAGGCGCACGATCTATGGTTTTGTGGACCGCGTGAATCTCGATCCGCTTTTCACCACCTTCGATTTTCCCTCGCCAGACATTGCCAGCACCGAGCGCTCGCAGACGCTGGTGCCGCAGCAGGCCTTGTTCGCGCTGAATGATGGTTTCATCGTCAGCCAGGCGCGGGCCATGGCCAAAAAAGCGGGAGAGAAGGCGGGCGGGGCCGGAGCCGTCAACTGGCTGTATCGCCAGGTGTTCCTGCGACCGCCCACCGCAGAGGAGGCGCTGCTGGCCCAGGCATTCTTGAAGGAAACCGAGGCGCTGCGCCCCTTCTCGGCGCCCGGCTCATGGCAGTATGGCGTGGGCAGCGCTGATCCGGCCGTGCAGCGCACCAAGGCATTCCAGCCGCTGGCGTATTTTGACCCGCAGGTGAAGCGCTACCAGGGCGGCCGCGTCTTTCCGCATCCGGAGCACAGCTTCGCCAGCCTGATGGCCAGTGGAGGTCATCCGGGGGCGGGGATTGGCAAGGCGGCCATCCGGCGCTGGGTCGCACCGTATGGAGGCGAGTTCGCCATCGACGGCGAGGTGAGGGTGGGTCGGCAAGGGACCGGCGATGGAGTTCGCGCCCGCATTATTTCGTCCAGGGCGGGTCTTCTGGGGGAGTGGATCGCCGATGGTGCCGCCGCGAGGACCGAACTGGCGCGGGTGAAGCTCAAAGCCGGGGAGATCCTGGATTTTGCCGTGGACTGCCGCGAGACAACGACTTCCGACGGCTTCCACTGGGCGCCCACCCTCCGGCTTCTGGTCCGCGCCGAGGACGCGCCCAAGAAGGTGCAGACCGTGTGGGACGCCCAGGCCGATTTCAAGGCGCCGCCGCCGCCGAAGCTGCAACCCCTGGAGCAGATGGCGCACGCCCTGCTGATGACCAACGAATTCCTGTTTGTGGACTGACGCAGGATCGGTTATAATAAGCGACGAAATACTACACTATGCCCATGAATCTAAGTTCCGGCCTTCTCGACGCGCTGCTTCGCGAGCCGAAGCCCATGACCCGCCGCCGCGCCCTTCAGCAGGGCGGTTTCGGCATGGGCAGCCTGGCCCTGGGCGCGCTGCTCAGCGACATGGGGCTGACATCGGCTGACGCCGCCGCCAGCGTCTCGCCCCTGGCGCCCCGCGCCACTCAGTTCCCCGGCACCGCGAAACGCGTCATCCACCTGTTCATGAACGGCGGGCCGTCGCAGATGGACACGTTCGATCCGAAGCCCAAGCTGAACCAGTTGCATGGCAAGTCCCTGCCTGTGGCGAAGGATTTCAGCAAGGACAAGCGCCTCAGCGGCGCGGCGCTGGGCTCGCCCTTCAAGTTCCAGAAACACGGGCAGAGCGGCATCGAGATCAGCGAGCTGTTCCCGCATGTGGCGAAGCACGCCGACGACCTGTGCGTCATCCGCTCGATGTACAGCGACGTGCCCAACCATGAGGTGGCGCTCATGATGATGAACACGGGCAATCTCACCCTGCCGCGCCCCAGCGTCGGCTCCTGGGTGCTCTATGGCCTGGGCACCGAAAACCAGAGCCTTCCCGGCTTCGTGGTGATGTGTCCCAACGGCCTGCCCGTGGCGCAGAGCGGCAACTGGCGCAGCGCCTTCCTGCCCGGCATTTACCAGGGCACGCACATCGACACGAAGGAGACCAATCCCGACCAGCTCATCGCCGATTTGCGCAACGATTTCGTGCTCCCCAGCCAGCAGCGCAAGCAGCTCGGCTTCATCCAGCAGCTCAATGAAAAGCACCGCGAGCAGCATCAGGGCGACCCACAGCTCGAAGCCCGCATCCAGTCCCTCGAACTTGCCTTCCGCATGCAGACGGAGGCGACGGATGCCTTTGACGTGACCAAGGAGCCGGAAACCACTCGCCGGATGTACGGCAACAACCTGCAAGGGCGGCAGATGCTCATGGCCCGGCGTCTCGCCGAGCGGGGTGTGCGCTACGTGCAGGTCTGGCACGGCGCGGGCCAGCCCTGGGACAGCCACAGCCTGCTTGAGGAAAGCCACAAGCGGCTCGCCGGCGAATGCGACCAGGCCATCGGCGCCTTGCTCCAGGACCTCAAGGACCGCGGCATGTTGCAGGACACGCTGGTCATTTGGGGCGGCGAGTTTGGCCGCACCCCCACCGCCCAGATGCCTCTCACCCCCAAGGTGGGCCGCGACCACCATGCCGACGGTTTTTCGGTGTGGATGGCCGGCGGCGGAGCGCGCGGCGGCTACGTCCACGGCGCCACCGATGACATCGGCCTCAGCATCGCGGAGGACAAAGTCCACGTGCACGACCTTCACGCCACCATCATGCACATGCTGGGCTTCAACCACGAAACCCTCACCTACCGCTACGCAGGACGCAATTTCCGGCTCACCGATGTTTTCGGCAACGTGGTGAAGGAACTGCTCGCCTGACCTTGCCGAGGCAAAGCTCATGGTAGAGTTCGCCATCCTGCTCGTATAAAATGCCAGGTTTTGCCCTTTCTTCGCTTCCAGAACGCCGCCCACTTCCTGCCATGAAAACTTCTCCGCTCCACGGCTGCTCCGGTTTCCAGCAGCAACAGCTTCTTTATCGCCGCGACGCCATGCGCATCGGCTTCTGCGGGGCGCTGGGGCTCAGCCTTTCCGACCTGCTCCAGCACGAGGCGCGCGCGGCGGTTGAGCCTGGGTTTTTCAAGGAGGGCAAGGCGAAGAGCGTGATCCATCTGCACCTGCCGGGCGGCATGTCGCAGCAGGAATCCTGGGACCCGAAGCCTGAGGCCTCCACCGAGTATCGCGGCGCCTTTGGTGTCACGCGGACCAAGACGGGCGAGGTCATCAGCGAGAACTTTGCGCGGGTCGCGAAGGTGGCGGACAAGCTGACCATCATTCGCTCCGTGGTGGGCAAGATTCCCGATCATGGCCAGGCCACCTACCATCTTTTCACCGGCTACACCCCCACCACGGTGATTGATTACCCGCAGATGGGCTGCGTCGTCTCGCATCTGTTCGGTCCGCGCAAGGGCCTGCCGCCCTACGTTGCCGTGCCCACCTCGCACTCCTTCGCCGGAGGCACCGGCTTCCTGAGCAGCAAGTACGGCGCCTTCCAGCTCAATGCCGATCCAGGTGCCGCCGGCGAGTTCAAGGTGCGTGACTTCAGCATACCTGCCGGGGTGACGATGGAGCAGTTCCAGCGGCGCAAGTCCGCCCGCGACATCGTCGAGAGCCATCTCCGCAAGCTCGATGCCGACACCGACAAGATGAACACGATGGATGAGTTCAACCGCAGCGCCTACTCCCTGCTAACCAGCGATGAGGCGCGCCGCGCCTTCTCGCTGGAAGGGGAGACCGAAGCCACGCGCGATCTCTATGGCAGGGGCTACAAGCTCAAGCAAAACGCCCCCGCTGCGGTCGGTGAGCGCCTGCTGCTCGCCCGCCGCATGATTGAGGCGGGCGTGCGCTTCGTGACGGTGAACTACGGCTCGTGGGACGCGCATGTGGGCATCAAGGACATCAATCTTGAGCAGGCGCCCGCCCTCGATCATGCCATCTCCGGCCTGATCACCGACCTCGATCAACGCGGGCTGCTGGACAGCACCCTGGTCATGGTCACCAGCGAATTCGGCCGCACGCCGAAGATCAACAAGGACAACGGCCGCGATCACTGGGCGCGTGTGTATTCCCTGCTCGTTGCTGGCGGCGGCATCAACCGGGGGCAGGTGCATGGAGCCTCCGACGCGACCGCTGCGGAGCCCGCGCGTGACGAGGTGAAAGTGGAGGATTTTCTCGCCACGGTTTATCACCAGATGGGCATCGACTCGAATGAGAAGCTGCTGGCCTTTGGCGGTACGCGTCCGATTCAGATCGTCAGGGATGGCAAGGTCGTGAAAGGCATCATCAGTTAATGCCAGCGTGAGGATATGAACGCCATTTCGAAACTAATCGCCGCCGCAGCGCTGCTGTTGGCGGGCCAGGCCATCGCGGGCCCCATGGTCCACCACATCGAGGCTGTCAATCCCCGTGGCGGGCAGCGCGGCACCACCGTCGAGGTCACGCTCGAAGGGGCCTACATCAAGGAACCCCGCGAGATCCTGTTCTACCGGCCTGGCATTCGTTGCACGGAGGTGACCGAGCTGCCTTCCCTGAAGGAACCACGGCACGGCATGCACAGCGGCTTCACCCAGGACTTCGTGCGCTGCCGGTTCGAGATCGCGCCGGACTGTCCGCTCGGCTTGCATCCCTTCAAGCTGCGCACGGCGTCCGAACTGACCATGCTGTCCACCTTCGTGGTCACCGCCTTCCCTGTCGTCGATGAAGCCGAGCCGGGCCAGGGTCAAAACGACACGCTCAAGACCGCCATGCCCGTCGCCCTCAACACCGCCGTGCGCGGCAGCATCACCAACTCCTCCCAGGCCGACATCGACCTGTACCGGGTCAGTGGCAAGGCAGGCCAGCATCTGTCCGTCGAGGTCGATGCCGTCTGGATCTCCGAGCGCTACTACGGCGGCTCCGAGTTCGATTTGATGACACGCATCCTCGATGCCGACGGTCATGAACTCGGGCGCAACGACGACAGCGCCCTGCATCTCCAGGACCCTATTCTCTCCATCGTCCTGCCGCGCGACGGCGATTACTTTGTTGAGGTCAAGCAGCGTGTCTTCGGCGGCACCTGCTCCTACCTTGCCCACATCGGCGACAACCGCAGACCACTGGCCGTCTATCCCGCAGGCGGCCCTCTGGGCACAGCTCTTGTGGCCACGCTGCTCGGCGATCCTGCAGGCCCGGCGAAACAAACCATCAAGCTGCCGGCCACCGCAGGCGATTTCGACTTTTTCAACGGCGCGCCTTCCCCCCTGCCCATGCGGGTGAGCAACTGCCCCAACGTCCTGGAAAACCCCGGTGCCGAGGAAACGATCGTGCCGGCCTTGCCCGCCGCTTTGAACGGCATCATCGAAAAGCCCGGCGAGCAGGACACCTTTCGCATTCCCGCCAAAAAAGGCGAGCGCTGGCGGGTGCGGGTCTATGCCAGGTCTCTTGGAACGGCGCTCGATCCGCGCATTGCCATCCGCCGCGCAGGCAGCGATGACATCGAGATCGAGGGCGACGACGCCTCGCTGGAGGACCGGGGATTCTACTCCATGTCGGGCCAGATCCAACGCAAAGAAAAGATGGACCCCAGCATCATTTGGGAGCCCAAGGAAGACGGCAGCTATCTTCTCTCAATTTCCGACATGCGCGGCCTTGGCGATCCTCTCTCCGTGTATCGCATTGAAATCGAACCCGTGCTCAACGAGATCAACACGGCCATCGCCGCCCGCGTCATTGATGGCGTCGAATGCCCGCGCGTCACAGGCATCGCCATTCCGCAGGGCAATCGCTGGAACGTGAACGTCAATCTCGTGGAGGGACAGGGCAACCTTTGCAAAGGCGACCTCGAACTGGTCGCCACCGGCCTGCCACGGGGCGTGCACATGATTGCCCCGCCCATTGCTGCAGGCTCGAAGCAGACCCAGGTCCAGTTCATCGCGGATGCGGATGTCAAACCACAGGTCGCGCTCATCACCCTTCGTTGCAAGGCGGCCGACGGCAGCCCGCTTGTGAGTCAGTCCCAGCAGAGCTTTCCTTTCTTGAACCACTCCGGCGGCCACGCCTGGCACACCTTCGTGGTGGATCACTATGCCCTCGCCATCACCGAGCCGGCTCCGTACACCATCGACCTCGTGCAGCCGCAAATTCCGCTGTCACAGAACAGCGAGCTGGCCGTACCGGTGAAAGTCAGGCGCAAGCCCGGCTTCAACGACTCCCTCGAATTCCAGTGCGACTGGCTTCCGCCCGGCGTGCAGAGCGAGCCCACCGTCACCATCCCCGAAGGCCAGACGGAGGCCGTCATGCACCTCAACGCCGCGAGCAATGCAGCCCCCAGGACCTGGCAGCTTGCCGTCACCGCTTCGACGACCGGCGGCTCCTACTACCTCGGCGCTGGCCGCACCCGCGCCGCCACGAACTTCATCAAACTTGTTGTCGCGGAACCCTATGTCGCCTTGAAAAACCACCCCGCCGCCGTGCGTCGTGGCGGCACTGCGCAGATCGAATGGGATGTGGAACACAAAAAGCCTTTCACTGGCGAAGCTGAGGCCATCCTGCTCGGTCTGCCCAAAGGCGTCAGCGTCATCGGCACGCCGAGGCTGAACGCCACCGCGCCCAAGCTCATTTTCAACGTCTCCGCCACCTCGGAAGCCCTGATGGGTCAGTACAAGGAGCTGGCTTGCGAACTCGTCGTCAAGGAGGGCGGCCAGGAAATCCGGCAGCGCAGCGGCAAAGGCATTTTGAGAGTCGATCCGGCGCTTCAAGGAGCGGCAGCCAAACCATGAAATCCATTTCCCTGCCGGACCTTGTTATCGCCCCCATGAAGACCCTTCTTCTAGCCCTGCTGTTCCCGTCCATGCTCTGCGCCACAGAGGCACCCAGCTTCCGCCGCGACGTGATGCCGATCTTCTTCCGTGCCGGCTGCAACGCCGGCACCTGCCACGGCTCGGCGCGCGGCAAGGACGGCTTCATGCTCTCGTTGTTCGGCTACGACGCGAAGGGCGACTACTACCGCATCACCCAGGAGCTGGTGGGCCGGCGCGTGAATCTCGCCGTTCCGGAGCAGAGCCTCATCCTTCTCAAGGCCACGGGCAAGGTCACCCACACTGGCGGCGAGTTGTTCACGAAGGACACCCCGTATTACCAGACCCTCCTGCGCTGGATCGAAGCCGGAGCGCCGGACGACGATCATGCAGTGCCCGCACCCGTGGAGATCACGCTTTCACCTGACCACCTCGTCTTCGAAAACGGCAAAACCGAGCAGCAAATGCAGGTCACCGCGCGCTACTCCGACGGCTCCAAACGCGATGTCACCGACCTCGCGCTTTTTACCACGAACAACCCCAGCGCCGCGAAGATCAGCAAGACCGGCATGGTCACGGCGGGAACACGCGGAGACACCTTTGTCTTCGCCCGTTTCAACCGTTTCACCATCGGCTCCGAGGTCATCGTGCTGCCCGAGGACAAAGGCTACCAGTGGACGAACCCGCCGGCCAACAACGACATCGACAATGTCGTCTATGACCGGCTGCAAAAACTGCGCCTGCTGCCCTCCGATCTTTGCGATGACGAGATTTTCCTGCGCCGTGTCACCATTGATCTCACAGGCGCGTTGCCGAGCGTGGAGGACTATCGCGCCTTCATGGCGGACGCCGCGAAGGACAGGCGCACTGCACTGATCGACAAGCTCATCGCCAGCGATGGCTTCACCGATTTGTGGACAAACCTTTGGGCCGAAATGCTCCGCTTGAAGGGCGGTGGCTACGCGCCTGCCGCAACGGACACCAAGGCCGCCGAGGCCTACTTTGACTGGATTCACGAGCAGATGGCAAAGAACCGGCCGCTCAATGAATTCGTCACCGACCAGGTCACAGGCACCGGCAGCAATCTCAGCAACGGCCCGGCGAACCTTTACACCATGCTGGTGCATGACGTGAAGTTCACACCGAAGAGCTTCGCCTCCGATTTCTCCCAGCTCTTCACCGGCGTTCGCATCCAGTGCGCCGAGTGTCACAACCATCCCTTCGACCGCTGGACCCAGGACGACTACTACGGCTGGGTGAGCTTCTTCACCGGCCTGCAGCGGAAGCTGGGCTCCGAGCCGCGCGAGTTCTACATTTACGACAACCCCTCCGCGCCGCCGGCCAAGCACATCGTGGACGAGCGTCCCATGCCCGCCACCGTTCTGGGTGGCGAAGCCCCGGTGCCCAAGGGAGGTGATCCGCGCAAAGCCCTCGCCGCCTGGCTGACCTCGCCGAAGAACAGCCTGTTCACCCACAATCTCGCCAACCGCATCTGGGCGCATTTCATGGGGCGCGGACTCGTCGAACCGCTGGACGACATGCGCATCAGCAACCCGCCCACGAACAAGCCCCTGCTCGACCTCCTTGCCGCCCGGCTCGCCAGCAATGGCTTCAATCTCCGCGCCCTCGCCCGCGACATCTGCACGTCGCGTGTGTATCAGCTTTCCGCCAAACCGAACGCCACCAACGCCAGCGACGACCGCCAGTTCTCCCGCTCGCAACTGCGGCACATGAGGGCCGATGTGCTGCTGGATGCCATCGTCAAGGCCACGGACGGCGAGCGGGGGTTCAGCGCCTTCCCCAAAGGCATCAAGGCCATCCAGTTCTATCCCCGTTCCGGAGGCGACACTGGCGGCCCCTTCGTTGGCGATTCATTCCTGGAGACCTTTGGCCGTGCGCCGCGCGCCACGGTCTGCGCCTGCGACACCAAGATGGAGCCCACCCTGTCCCAGACCCTGCATTTCATCGCGGGCGACACCATCTCCGGCCAGATCAATGCAGGCAAGGTTGTCCCAAAGTCGATCACGGCCAATCGGCCTCCCGAAGTCATCATCGAAGACCTCTATCTCCGTGCGCTCTCGCGCAAACCCGATGCGCAGGAATTGAAGGATCTCCTGGAGCTTGTCGGCAGCAACACCCGTGACAAGAAGGTCTATGAAGACGTCTTCTGGGGCTTGCTCAACTCCACCGAGTTCATCTTCAATCACTGATGAGGACTCCTGTTTTGCACCCACTCGAACACCGAATGTTCCTTCGCCTCGTCTGTCTTGTAAGTGTTGCCACCGTGGTGTCGGCTGCTGATCCTGCCATCACCTACGATGAGCACATCAAGCCCATCTTCCGCGAGCATTGCCTCAAGTGTCATGGCGAGGACGAACAGAAGGCCGACCTGAATCTCTCCACTCAGGTGACCGTCTTGAAAGGCGGCAGCGGCGGCGCGGCGGTTGTCGCCGGGCGGGCCAGCGCCAGCCTGCTGTTCAAGGCCATCACCAACGAAGATGATGCAGATCGCATGCCTCCCAAGAAGGCCCCGCTGCCCGCCGCCCAGATCGAGCTCATCCGCCAGTGGATTCAGGGCGGCCTGCGCGAGTCCAGCGGCAGCAAGTCCCTCGCCAGCGAGCGCGACACCAGCTTCAAACCCCCGAGCACCCGCGCCAGCGGCGGCCCGGTGCCGATGCCTGAACATCTCCCCGACTACGTTCCGCCAGCCACAAGGCGTCCCCTGCCTGTTGTCGCCATGGCCGCCAGCCCATGCGCGCCCTTGATAGCCGTTGCAGGCTACGAGCAGATCCGCCTTCTCAACGCGACCACTCAAAAGCAAATCGGCATCCTCGCTTATCCTGAGGGCCAGCCCAACGTCATCCGCTTCAGCCTTGATGGCCGCGTGCTCATGGTCGCCGGCGGCAAGCCCGTGCAGTCCGGCAATGTTGTGCTCTTTGACGTCAAGACCGGCCAAAGGCTGGCAAGTGTGGGCGACGAAACGGACGCCGTGCAGGCCGCCGACCTGAGCCCCGACCAGCAGCTCATCGCCCTCGGCGGCTCCGGCAAGACTGTCAAAGTCTATGGCACCACCGATGGCAAGCTGCGCTACAAGCTGACCAAGCACACCGACTGGATCACCGCCCTGGCCTTCAGCCCCGACGGCAAGGTCCTCGCCAGTTCCGATCGTGCGGGCGGCATCTATCTGTGGGACAGCAACAGCGGCGGCATTCTGCTTTCATTGGCCGAGCACAAGGCCGCCGTGCGCGCTCTCGCCTGGCGTAGCGACAGCCGCCTGCTCGCCAGTGGCGGCGAAGACGGCCAGTTGATCTGGTGGGACACCAAGGACGGCTGGCCCACCATCACCAACGGCAACGCCCATCCGCCCACCCGGCCGGAAGGCTATTACGGCAAACTTCCCAACGGCGTCCTCGCCCTCGCCTTCGGCCCCCAGGGAGAACTCCTCAGCGCCGGGCGCGACAAGCAGGTGCGCCTCTGGAACCCCGAAGGCCGCCCCCTCAAAGCCTTCTCCACCGATACAGCCCTGCCCCTGCAGGCCTGCATCGCCAACGACGGCAAAGACCTTTTCGCGGGCGATGCCTCGGGCACCGTGCGCTATTGGCCCGGCGGCCCATAGTCCGAACTGAAAGCGGGTGTGGGGCGAAGCTCATGAGCACACTCAGTCCTCCGCAAAGAAACAGAGCGCTATGCACTTCGAAGACTTGGCTCTGTGCCACTACCATAACGGCCCATTTGACGCGGATGAGTGGCGAGCGCCACTCCTGGCCATAGGCTGGCTTGCGCGCCCTAATGCTTTCCCGACGGGCCATGCCCAGCCGGAGCTTCTTGCGATGTTGGAGTCTTTGATTACCGCCTCAGGCGTCCATTATCCGAGCCACGGATTTCGAGGGCAACACGACTGCGACATCTGCCCGTCAGGCACCTTCAAGCGGTCGATGGCCGCGCGGTCCCACTTGAACATTTGGGTTCCGGGGGATGGCGTCATCTATCTCGCGCCCGCGATGATCACACATTACATCGGGGATCATCAGTATCTTCCTCCGGCCGAGTTTATCTCAGCCGTCATGAATTGCCCCGATTGTGGATCGCCTTCCCACTGCACAGCGCTCCAAACAGCTAACGCGGGCTTTCGGCCGCCATTGCTGACAGAGGCGGAGCTTGACGCCCAGTGGCCAGCCATCCAAGAGCGAAGGGCTGCGCAGCGGTTGCGCGGCGAACCAAGGGTTCCCGGTCCCGACAAGAGCTGAAAACTACATGCCTCCGGGGTGAAGAACGCCTCGTGCTCCTGCGTTTGTGTGGTTCCCCTGAAATGAATCGTCTGTTCGTCATCTTTTCCTCTCTCACCCTCACCGCGACGCGGCCGGCTGCCGCCGAGACGCCCATTCCGGCCCAGCTCACGTTCAATCGCGACATTCGCCCGATCCTGTCGGACAAGTGCTTCGCCTGCCATGGATTCGACCCGAAGAAGCGCGAGGCGAAGCTGCGGCTGGACGTGCGCGAGGATGCGTTGAAATCGAAGGCTTTTGTGCCCGGCAAGTCAGGCGACAGCGAGATGATCAACCGCATCGTGACCGACGACGCGGACGATTTGATGCCGCCGCCGAAGTCGCACAAGAACCTTTCGTCGCGCGAAAAAGAGACGCTGAAGCGCTGGATTGACCAGGGCGCCAAGTATGAGAAGCACTGGGCGTTTGAGTTGCCGCAGCGCGCTCCTTTGCCGTTGGTGAAGGACAAGAACTGGGAGCGCAATCCGATTGATGCCTTCGTGCTCGCCGGGCTGGAGGCGGTGGGTTTGAAGCCTGCAGCCGAGGCGGATCGCCGCACGCTGGCGCGCCGTTTGTCACTGGATCTCAACGGTCTGCCGCCAAAGCCGGAGGAGGTGGAGGCGTTCGTGAACGACAGCTCGCCGGGGGCTTATGACAAGCTGGTCGCAAAGCTGATGGACTCCCAGCAGTGGGGCGAGCATCGCGGGCGCTACTGGCTCGATGCGGCGCGCTATGGCGACACCCATGGCATTCACATCGACAACTACCGTGAGATCTGGCCCTACCGCGACTGGGTGATCAAGGCCTTCAACCGCAACATGCGGTTCGACGCCTTCACCATCGAGCAGATCGCGGGCGATTTGCTGCCCAACCCCACGCGCGAGCAGTTGGTCGCCACCGGGTTCCATCGCTGCAACATCACGACCGGCGAAGGCGGCGCCATTCCTGAGGAATACCTGGCCATCTATGCCAACGACCGCGTGACAACGACCTCCTGGGTGTGGCTGGGGCTCACCGCGAACTGCGCGGCCTGCCACGACCACAAGTTCGACCCGATCACGCAGAAGGACTTCTATTCGATGGCGGCATATTTCAGGAACACGACGCAGGAGGCAATGGACCGCAATGCCAAGGACAACAAGCCTGTGGTTTATCTGCCCGCGCCTGCGGATGAGAAGCGCTTCGACGAGCTGCCAAAGCTCA
>CAINXC010000059.1 GCA_903854655.1 uncultured Verrucomicrobiota bacterium
GTCCTCACCAGCTACCTCGTGGCGAGCGCCATCATCCTTCCCATCTCCGGCTGGCTCGCCAACCGCATCGGACGCAAGCGCTTCTACATGTCCTGCGTGGCGATGTTCACCATCTGCTCCATGCTCTGCGGGATCGCGCAGACGCTGCCGCTGCTCATCGTCGCGCGCATCCTGCAAGGCCTCGGAGGCGGCGGCCTCGCCACCAGCGAACAGGCCATCCTCGCAGATACCTTCCCCATCGAAAAACGCGGCCAGGCTTTCGCGCTCTACGGCATGGCCGTCGTCGTCGCACCGGCCATCGGCCCCACACTCGGCGGCTGGATCACCGACAACTTCAACTGGCACTGGATCTTTTTCATCAACGTGCCTGTAGGCATCCTCTCGCTCTATCTCTCCAACCGCATGGTCGAGGATCCGCCCTTCCTCAAGGCGCGCAAGGAAGCCTCCAAGCATCTCAAGGTCGACTTCATGGGCCTCGGCCTGGTCGCGCTCGGCGTAGGCTTCCTCGAGTTCACCCTCGACAAGGGCCAGGAGAAGGATTGGTTCGGTGATCCAATGATCCGAACCACCGCCATCCTCGCCGTCTGCCTGCTGGTCTTCTTCGCCTGGTGGGAGTGGAACCATCCCGACCCCATCGTAGATCTCAAGCTGCTCAAGAACCGCAACTTCGGCACCGCCGTTTTCCTGCAACTCATCCTCGGCATGGTCCTCTTCGGATCGACCGTACTCATCCCGCAGTATCTGCAAGTCCTGCTCGGCTACACCGCCGAACGCGCCGGCATGGTGCTCTCACCCGCAGGCTTCATGATGATGTTCATCATGTTTATCGCCGGCCGAACAGTGGGCAAAATGGACCCGCGCCTCATGGTCTGCATCGCCTACATCGTCACTGCGATGGGCGTCTACAACCTCACACGCCTCGACCTCACCACCAGCTTCGGCAGCGTCACGCTATGGCGCATGCTGCAGGTCATCGGCCTGCCATTCATCTTCATCCCCATCAGCACGCTGAACTACGTCGGAGTGCCCGCCACCAAGTCGAACCAGATCTCCAGCCTCTCCAACTTCGCGCGCAACCTGGGCGGCAGCGCCGGAACCGCATTGCTCACCACCTTCATCGCGCGCAGTTCGCAGGTCCACCAGGCAGCGCTCGCAGCCAACGTCGTGCCCGGCAGCGCTGCGTACAACGGCTTCATGGACCGCGTAAAAGAAGTCCTGATCAAGCATGGAATGCCACCTGCCGAGGCAAGTCGCGTCGCAGTAGGCGAGGCGTATCAAATCATGGTGCGCCAGGCGACTATGCTCAGCTACAAGAACGCGTTCACAATCCTCTCCCTCGCCGTGGTCGTGCTCTCACCGCTGCCATTCCTGATGCGCCTCCCGCCCAAGCGCGCAGCCAAACCCGCCCCCGAAGAACTAACCGCCCACTAGGTTCCCGCGCCGTCATTCTGGCGCAGCCAGAATCTCCGTATTTGCACTTTGTACCCTTCCAACCTATCGCTTGATGCCTTTGCATTTATAAACATTTTTGTTTATATTTGAACTCCGTGAAGAGCAGTGAGTTCAAGCGGTGGCTTGCCGGCTTGGGAGCGACCTTTGAACCCGCAAAAGGTTCGCACTTCAGAGTCTGGCTGAACGGCAAAACGTCCATCCTGCCGATGCACGGCAAGGACCTGAAGAAGGGCACGCTCGAAGGAATCAAGAAGCAGTTGGGCCTGAAGTAGGGAGAGACGCATGCTCGCATACCCGGTTACCCTGACCCCCGACAAGAAAGACGGCGGCTACGTCGTCACCTTCCGCGACATCCCCGAAGCGATCACCCAGGGCGAAACCGTCGAAGAAGCATTGGCAATGGCCGCCGAAGCCCTCGAGTCCGCCATGGACTTCTACTTTGAGGACCGCCGTCCCGTCCCCATGCCTTCGCCTGCGAAGCGACGCCAGCACCTCGTCGAACTCCCCGCCAGCCTCACCGCTAAACTCCTTCTCCTCAACGAAATGATCCATCAGCAAGTCCGCCCCGCCGAACTCGCCCGCCGCCTAGGCACCACCCCGCAGGCAGTCAATCGCCTCACCAACCTCCGCCACGCCTCCAAGATCGACGGCATCGCCCACGCCATGAAAGCCCTCGGCAAGACCCTGGAAATCCGCGCCGCCTAAAAAGGTCCAACGCTGACGCTAATTGGCCGAAGGCTTCTCAACGGAATCGATAACCAACACATCCACGGGAGCCTTCATCGGCTCCAGCTTTAATCCCAGTTGTTCCTGCATGGCGGTGAACAAGCTCGGCAGCGGGTCCTTCACTGCGGGCAGTTGCACATGCCCTCCAAACTGCGAGTCGTCGGGCATCCACTTGAGCGCGAAGTCGTAGCGACCGGTCAGGCCCGTCCGGTCGACGACGGGTCGATCGACCACCGCACCCTGCAATCCGAAAATGGCGAAGTTGGTCATGGTGCCGTTCTGCACCGCCATCCTGATACCGCCCTCCGCTCCGCCGATTGGAATCGAAAAGCCCTCGCCTGAACTCGCGCTCCTGGCCAGATTCTTCGGCCCATTCTTCGCCA
>CAINXC010000060.1 GCA_903854655.1 uncultured Verrucomicrobiota bacterium
GACCGACCCGCAGGGCAGCTTCGACCGCCCGATCAACCCGATGAAGCAGTTGCTCGCCAGCGGCGCCACCTTCATCGCCCGCACCCACGCCATGCAGGTGGCGCACATGATGAACGTGTTCGAGCGGGCGATCCTGCACGACGGCTTCAGCGTGGTGGAATGCCTGAGCGAGTGCGTGATGTTCTACCCGGCGGCCTTCGATGACAGCCTGCCCCGCAAGGGCGGCGTGTGGGATGTGATCGACGAAACGCAGCACGACGTGACGGACGACGCCGCCGCTTTCAAGCTGGCCGACATTCCTTCACCCGGCAAATTCGGCGTGTATTACCAGAAGCAACTGCCCACCAAGAACGCCCTGGAACTGAACTTCATTGCGGAATCCCAGGCCAAGGTGGCAGGCACTCCGCAGAAGGATTTGCTCAAGAAACGCTTTGAAGCGATGCGCTAGGCATCCTGTGCTTAGGGAGGAAAATCCTCCTGCGGGCTAAGGGATTAGCCGCTTTTTTTCGTGAGTCTGTGATTGACGGGTCAGTCTTTGGGTGCTACTCATTTGAACAATGAGATTGGCGCTTATTCTTTTGCTGGGAATCACGACCTTTGCTGCGGGAGTGGTTCTGGACAGAGCTGGCGGGGACCGGCAGGCAAGCCGCGAGGCACTGACCAACGCCCAAGCGGAGCTGAAGCAGGCGCGGCAGCTCGCGGAGGAGCAACAGAAGAAGCTGGAAGCCATTCCGGCCCAAATCAAGGAGGCTGCGATGGCCGTCGAGGCGCAGCAGCTCGCCCTGGCGACCACCAAAGAGGCTGAACACAAAAAGGCTTTGGATGCGGGTGAAAAGAAGCGGGCCGATGCGGAGAACCTGCTGACCTACGCGCGCAGCCAGATTGGCTCGCTGGGCGCCGAGCTCAAGCAGACGGTGAGCGAGCGGAATGAATGGTCCGCTTATGCTCGCGAGCTGGAGGGGCGCCTGGAAAAGGCCAACATCGCCTTCCAGAATGCCGCCCAGCAGGCCACTCTGGCGAATCTTGCCGCGCAACGTGCAGCCCTGGAAAACCAAGCCGCCCAGCAGCGCGCCCTGGCCTTGCAGCAGCAGCAGCAACGGCAGGCCAGGTCCGACGAGGAATCGCAGGGGCCCAGCATCGAGCAGCAGCAAAGGGACCTCAATGAAGCGGATTTGCGGATGAAGAAGTACCTTCAGCAGCAGGACTGGAACAACACCAAGCGTGCCCTCAACCAATCGCTCAATCAGGGTCGATGAAGGGGTCCTGCTCACCCCCATAGGGTGAAGCTGGATAACTTGCCGGATGCGAAGACATGGGCGGGTCCTGTCCCAGGCTTGACACCCCCGCAGGCACCCGTACCATCGCTTTTTCCCGCGAAAACCGATCCCTCCGACCCATGGCGACACTGACCTCTGAATCCCCAAGCACAGTTCGCCCGACCGGGTCGGCTGGCGGAACGCCCGACCTCAAGCGCGTCGTCCAACACGTGGCGGGTGCCATCGACGCGGCACCGCAACTGCCGGAGCCGTTTTTCCACCTGGAGCTTTCTGACATCTTTCCGGCGGACGTGTACCAGCAGATGCTGGATGCGATGCCGGAGAAGGGTGATTACCGGGTGATGTCGGGCCGCACGAAAAGCACGCGCACCACGGATGGCAGCGGCACCCGCACGAAGATTGACCTTTTCCCTGAGTACATTCGTCATCTCCCGCCGGGCAAGAGGGAGGTTTGGGCGGTGGTGGGCAAAGCCCTGTGCTCAGACGAGGTGCGCGATGCATTCCGGCGTCGTCTGGCCCCCGGTCTGGAGCGGCGCTTTGGCCCAGACTATGCCAAGGTGGGCATGTACCCGATTCCGATCCTGACCCGCGATGTGCCTGGCTACCGCATCAGCATTCATCCGGACACGCACTGGAAGGGCATGACCATCCAGCTTTATCTTCCGCCGGACAATTCCATCGCCAACGTCGGCACGGTGTTTCACAGGCACAATGGCGAGAAATACGAAAGGGCAGGCCAGATGTCCTTCTCGCCCAATACCGGCTATGCATTTGCCGTGGACAAGGACACCTACCACTCCGTGGACAAGGTGGGGCCGGATGTGAAACGGCGCGACTCGATTCTGCTCACGTACTTCGTGGACAGCACTCCGCTGCACGTGCTGCGCAACCGTGGGCGACGGATCGGCAATGCGATCCTGAATGAGATCCGCGGCCTGACGCGGCGGTAGGGGGCATGGTCAACGGTGTTTTCGAGGGCTGTTTCCGTGTGATTGCTCGAATCGCGCGCAGGATGTATTCGCCCTCCTGACACCTTATGATCACCGAGCCGATCTCCATCACTGGCAAACTCACTCTGGACGAGACCCTCGACCTCAATCGCTATTGTTTGCGATGCGTCATGCGCCCGTCGATCCAGTTTCTGTTGGGGGTGGTCTCGATCCTCATTGCCACCGCAATCGTACTCAAGGGTGTCGCGACGCATTTCACGCATGCTCCAATCTTCATCCTCTTGCTGTGCGCCTATTACCCGTGGGGCTGGTTGATGCTCCGCCATCACAGAATAGTCAGGCATTATCGCCGGCATCCTGAGAAGATCATCGAGCACACCGCCACTCTGACCAACGATTCGGTGTCGATTTCCTGCGTTCACATGGACATGCGCTTGAACTGGGACCAGATCGGCTCGGTGGTCTCGGCTCCGCGCGGACTGCTGTTTCTCTTGCCTCCGCATGCGCCGTTGTTTTGGCTCCCGCAGCGTCTTCTGGTGGGCAACAATTACAGGGAGGCCATTCTTGAGCTTGCCGCCGAGCACAGCATCTTGATCCGGCAAATGGCCTGATCAAGTGTCTCACAATAGTGACCGGTGGCTGCGCGCTTGTGATACTTTGACCTGCTGTTGACGAGGAAGACGCCGACGATGGGCCGGCAAAGCCATGACATCCCCTCGATGTGATGGGGCTACCACTTCGCGGTAGAATCCGCGTCCCCTGCCGCACCGTGGGTTTGCTCGCTGAGGCTCGCTTCACGCCACGGCTATTAGTGGGCTGCCCTTCGGGCAGAGATGCGGAGTCGTGGGTTTGCTCGCTGAGGCTTGCTTCACGCCACGGCTATTCGTGGGCTGCCCTTCGGGCAGGGATGCGGAGTCGTGGGTAAAACGATTGATCCTGGAAAAGGAGATGGAAGGCAAGGGAATGGGGGCAGAGGAATGAAATACAAGCCTCCGATCACTTTTATCTTTTCACCCAGCGGGTGAAGGCATCTTTCGACATCAATCCCTACTCCTTCATTCCTCTGCCCCCATTCCTTTGCCTTCCATTTCTGCTTATAGGTTGATGGACCGTGAGGCTACAACGCCATCGGCGCGTTCTCGCCGATGACCTTCACTTCCATCTCCAGGTGGATGCCGCGTTCGCGCATGGCGATCTCCTGGATTTCGGCGACGAGATCGAGGACTTCGCGGGCGGTGGCGCCGCCTTGGTTGACGATGAAGTTGCCATGCACGTCGGAGACGATGGCTTTGCCCACGCTCCGCCCTTTGAGACCGAGTTCATCGACGAGCTTGCCGGCACCGCAGATCTCGGGGTTTTTGAAAACACAACCGGCACTGGCGCCGATGGGCTGGGTGGTGCGGCGCTTCTGGCGCGAGGCTTCGAGCCCGGCGTCGATGCTGGCAGGGTCGGCCTTGGTACCGCGCAGGCGGGCTCCAAGCACGTAGCGCTCCTCGAACTCCGGCACGCTGCGGTAGTGGTGGGTGATCTCGGCCAGGGGCTTTTCCTTGATCTGGCCGTCGAGGTCGAGAAAACGGATGCTGACGACTTGGTCGAAAGTTTCGGCCTGCATGGCTCCGGCATTCATGCGAACCGCGCCGCCGAGGTTGCCGGGAATGCCTTCCATCCATTCAAAGCCACCGAGCCCGGCGTTGCGGGCGGTGCTGGCGATCTTCTTCAATCGTGCGCCCACGGCGGCGTAGAGCGTGCCATCGGTTTCGAGGCGGACATCCTCGAAGTCGCCCTTGGCGGGGTGAATGACCGCGCCACGGATGCCGCCATCCCTGACGAGCAAATTCGATCCGCGGCCAATGACGCGGATCGGCACGGCAGCGCTCCGCAGGAAGCGAACGACGGCGGCGAAGGCGGCCTCGGTGCGCGGCTCGATCCAGTACTGGGCCGGGCCGCCAATGAGGAAGGTGGTGTGGCGGCTCATGGGCTCGTAGAGCTTCATGGTGCCGCCGCCATTGGCTTCGAGAAGGGTCCAGAGTTCCTCCGCGACCTTGAGGTCACGGGCGATGCAGGTGCCGACCTCGTGGACATTGCCGGCGCCCAAGGTGATGAAGACATCGCCGGGCTGGAGCATGTTGCCAATCTTGTCGCGTGCGGCGAGCATGGTGGGCGTGGAATGGCATTCCACGATGCTCTGGGCGCGCACCTCCTCAATGATGGTTTCACCGGTGACGCCCGGCAGAGGCTTCTCGCTGGCGGGATAGACGTCGGTGACGGCGAGCACCTGGACGTCGTGAAACGCGCCGCCAAACTCCTTTTTCAGCAATTGAGTACGGGAGAAACGGTGCGGCTGGAACAGGCAGAGCAGGCGCCGGGGATTGAGGGCGCGGGCGGTGGCCAGCGTGGCCTTCACTTCGGTGGGGTGGTGCCCGTAGTCGTCAATGATGGTGAAGCGGCTGCTGGCATAGCGGATGTCGAAGCGGCGCTTGGCGCCACGGAAGCTGCCCAGGGCGTGCTGCACGGCCTCGAACTCCACGCCGACGCTCACGGCCAGGGCGATGGCGGCGAGCGCATTGGAGACATTGTGCTTGCCCGGAATGCCGAGCGTGGCTGTGCCAAGCGAGGTGCCTTTATGGAAGACCTCGAATTCGCTCTGGGAGGGGCGGAAGTCGATGATGCGGGCGCTGAAGTCGTGGTTGGCGGTGTCCCAGCCGTAGCCCACAGCATTGGCGTGGCCGGCGCACAGTTCAGACGCCACCGGATCTTCGGCGCAGTAGATCCAAAGGCCCTTGGTTTGCGACAGAAGCTGGCGGAAGACCACCTTGATCGCTTCGATGTCAGCATAAAAATCGAGGTGCTCGGGCTCAATGTTGAGGATGATCGAGTGCTCGGGATGGAAGTTGACGAGCGTGCCGTCGCTTTCGTCGCCCTCGGCCACGAAGAGTTCACCTTCGCTGTCCCAGTGGGCGTTGGAACCGAGAATGGGGATTTCCGCACCGACGTAATGGGAGGGCTTCATGCCGCCCTGGCGCAGCACGTGCGCGGTCAGGGCCGAGGTGGTCGTCTTGCCATGGGTGCCGGCCACGACCACACCCTTTTTGTGAAGCATCACCGCCGCGAGGGCCTCGGCGCGACGCACCAGCGGAATGCCCTGCTTGAACGCGGCCTCGTAGGCGACGTTGCCGGGCTTGATGGCGCTGGAGTAGATCACCATGTCGCAGTCGTCCACCTCGCGTTCGCTGTGCGGGCTGAAGAATTGCAGGCCCGCCTTCACCAGGCGCTGGGTTTCGAGGGTCGTCACCTTGTCCGAGCCGCTGACACGATGGCCGAGGGCGAGGAGCAGGGAAGCCAGGCCGCTCATGCCGGAGCCCGCCACACCGATCAAGTCGATGCGCATGGGGTGCTTGCCTTCGGCGAGGATGCTGAGGATGGGATGATTCATGAGCGGAGGGGGGATTGGCATTATCAATCGCTTGAGTTGTCTGGCAAACGGATAGGGGAGGGGAAGTTCCCGGTGCTCGGGTGAGGGGAAGAAGGCGCGCTTGATCTTCCGGGGGCGAAACGATGCGCCGTTCCTCCGCGTAAACGCGGTACACCATCCGCGACATCGAAGGGCTGGGTGGCTCGATAGA
>CAINXC010000061.1 GCA_903854655.1 uncultured Verrucomicrobiota bacterium
AAGGGCACCGCTCCGCGCTTCCCCATGTATGAGAAGGCCGACTGGGCGAAGGGCTACGATGTGGTGATCCACGACGAATGCGCCGCCGGCATTGGCAAGGCGGACATGGAGTACGTCCACAACATCATCAACGCTCACAAGAACGGCGTGCCCGCCGTGAATCTGCACTGCGCCATGCACTGCTACCGCACCGGCACGGATGACTGGTTCAAGTACCTGGGCCTGCAATCCAGCGCCCACAACTGGCAGAAGCCCATCGCTCTCGACTTTGTTGATCAGGAGAGCCCCATCACCAAGGGCATGGCCAACTGGACCACGATCCAGGAGGAACTCTACAACAACATCAACCTCTTTGGTGCGCATCCGCTCGTGATGGGCACCCAGCAGCAGAAGCAGCCGGACGGCAGCCTGAAGGACCAGCCGTACGTCGTGGCCTGGACCAATGACTTCAACGGCACCCGCATCTTCAGCACCACCATTGGCCACAACAATGAAACCGTGAGTGACGCCCGCTACCTCGACCTCGTCACGCGCGGTCTGCTTTGGGCGGCTAACAAGCTGAATGCCGATTACTTGAAGCCCTACACCGGCCCTGCCGGCAAGCTTACCGTGCTGCCCGCTCCACCGAAGAAGGAGGAGCCCAAGGCCGCTGTTTCCACTCCACCGCCTCCCGCCAAGGACGCCACCCCGGTCACTGTCACCGCTTCCAGCGAGGAGGCTGGCAAGGGGAATTTCGCCTGGAAAGCCGTCGATGGCAATGAAGCCACCCGCTGGTGCGCCAGCAGCCCCGACAAGCCGCAGTGGCTGCAACTGGAGTTTGAGAAGCCGCAGTCCCTGCACGGCATGAAGATCGTCTGGGAAGGCGGCAACACCACCTACAAGCATGTGGTCGAAGGCAGCGCCGACGGCAAAGCCTGGAAGGTGCTCGCCGATGCCAAGGAAAATCAGGGCAAGGGAACGTATGAGCATGCCTTCGAAGCCAAGGACACGCGCTTCGTGAAGATCACCTGCCTCGGCAGTAATGGCGGCTGGGCCAGCATCAAGGAAGTCACCGTCAAAGGTGACGGCATCAAGTCCCTCGCGCCCAAGATCAGCGCCAAGCAGCAGGCCGAGGCGAAGAAGGAAGACGCGAAGAGCAACGACCCCTTTGCCAAGGGCGGCAACGTCACCCCCAAGATCACCAAGCGCACGCCGGAGGAGGAAGCCGCCATCCTCAAAGACGTGAAGGTGCCCGAGGGCTTTGATGTCACCCTCTTCGCAGCTCCACCCGCCGCGAACTACCCTGTGTATGTCTCCGCCGCTTCCAATGGTGACCTGTATGTCTCCAGCGATGGCAACGGCTCCCTGGGCCGCCTGCCTCATCGGGGTCGCATTCTGCGCCTGCGCGACACCGATGGCGACGGTCGGGCCGATCAGGTCACGGAATTCGTCAAGGATGTCGATTCGCCGCGCGGCCTCGTCTTTGATCACGACCGCGTCTATTTGATCCATCCGCCGGACATCAGCGTGTACATCGACAAGGATGGCGATGGCGTCGCCGATGAAGAGCATGTGCTCATCAAGGGCATCGCCTTTGGCTTTGCCGACCGCCCCGCCGACCACACCACCAACGGCCTGAGCATGGGCATCGACGGCTGGCTTTACATCGCCGGTGGCGACTTCGGGTTCATGGATGCCGTGGGCACCGATGGCAAGCACTTGCAGCATCGCGGCGGCGGCGTCATCCGCTTCCGTCCAGACGGCAGCGGCCTGGAAGTCTTCGGCGACGGCACGCGCAACATCCTCGGCACGCCCATCAGTCCGATCCTCGACATCTTCGCCCGCGACAACACCAACGATGGCGGCGGCTGGGACGTGCGCTTCCATCACTTCACCGGCCTGGAAGACCACGGCTACCCGCGCTTGTACAAGAACTTCGGCGATGAGCACATCCAGCCCCTGGCCGATTACGGCGGCGGCGCGGGCTGCGGCTCCGTGTATCTGTCCGAGCCGGGCTTCGGCAAGTGGAACGACGCCCCGCTCACCGCCGACTGGGGCACCGGCGCTCTGTGGCATCACAATTTGGCGCCGAAAGGCTCCACCTTTATTGAAACCGCTCCTCCGGAGAAGTTCATCGCCATGACCCGCCCCACCGATGCGGATGTGGACGGCATGAGCCACATCTATCAAGCAAGCTGGAAAGGCTCGACCTTCAACTGGGAAGGACCCGATGTGGGATACATTGTCCGTGTTTCGCCCACCGGCTACAAGCCGCTGCCGCTGCCGGTCTTTGAGAAGGCGACCGACGCGGAGCTTGTAGCGATGCTCGATTCGCCAAGCCAGGTGCGCACCATGGATGCCCAGCGCACCCTTCTGCGCCGCCCCGAAAGCGCCGCGACCACCCAGTCTCTGCTTGCGATGGCCGGAGATAAAGCAAAGCCTTTGCCCGCACGCGTTGCGGCCTTGTATGCGATGACGCTTCGGATCAATTCGCCACAAAAGTACCCGGCGGAATTACCGTCAATCGTGGCCCTTGCAGAGGATCCTTTGCTGGCGCGATTTGTGATACGAGCTCTGGGAGACACCATCGTGCCTTCCAGCTTTTCGCACGGTCGAAGCGGCTGGCGTGGTTGTGTTCCCTTCGAACTTCTCACCCGCGCGCTTCAATCCAAAGACCCTCGCACCAGGCTCGAAGCGCTAATCGCGGCAGCACACAACGACGTGACGTTCTCTACAGTTGAGCAGCAGGCAGCCCCCTTGCTTGGAGACTCGGATCCCGTTGTTGCACATACTGCCTTCCGTGCGTTCGCGATGAATGGCGACTCCTATAAAACCTGCTTCACCGTGGTGGACAATTATGATGCTCCTCCCGCCCAGCGCGCAGGCGCTCTCCACGCCCTCATGCGCATGCACACTCCTGAGGTGGTGCAGGGCCTCATCGACCGCCTCGGCAAGGAAACCGGCACGGAAGCTCGCAAAGGATTGTTAGGCGCTCTCTGCCGCTTGCATTTCGTCGATGGCGAATGGAAGGGTGATTCCTGGGGCACCCGTCCCGACACGCGCGGACCCTACTACCAGCCTGATCCCTGGAGCGAGACCGACAAGATCGCCGGTGTGCTGAAGGCTGCTCTTGCCAAGGCTCCGCCGGATGAAGCCGCCTTCCTTGTCGCCGAGATGAGCCGCAACCGCATCCAGTCCAACGACGCGCTCGACCGCATCATCGCCCTAGCCACCAAGGACCCCAAGCTCGCCCCTGATGTCGTCGCCCAGATGGGCGGGGTGGACACCATTCCCACCGCTGCCATTCCGCTGCTGATTCAGGCCGCCGAAGATCCCAAGGCCAAGCCCGGCGTGCTCGCGGGCGCCATCGGCGCGCTTGCCAAGACGGATGCCACCGGCAGCGCCCACGCCATGCTCACTGCCCTCGCCGCGCTGGACAAAACCTCCGGCTACAACAAAGATCAGGACGCAGGCACCAGCGCCTTCTTCAACGCCCCCAAGCTGGAGAACATCCATCAGGCGCTCGAAGCCGAAGCCGCCAAGGTGGGCACCCCCACAGCCGCTTGGGCCGAGGCCGGCCTGCTCACCCTCGCCGCCCGCAAGACCGGCAGCCCCGAAGCCCGCGAGATGTCGCAGAAGGCCCTCGATCAAGGCTGGCAGGATGCCAAGCGCCGCGCCCAGATCATCAAGATCGCCGGCAAGATCAGGAGCCACGCCATCGACGACAAGATCATCGCCGCCCTTGATGATTCCGACAAGGCCGTCGCCGCTGCCGCCAAGTCCACCGCTGGCACTTTGAAGCTGCAAAAGAAGGACAAGAACAGCGGCCCCCTCATTAGCACCATGAAAGTGGACGATGTCATTGCCCAGGTCGTCAAGACCAAGGGCGATCCCTCCGTTGGCGAGCAGCTCTTCATCAAGCAGACCTGTGTCGCTTGCCACACCACCAGCCAGGATCAGCCGCAGAAGGGTCCCTACCTCGGCAACATCGCCCAGACCTACAAGCGCCCCGACCTCGCCGCCAACATCCTGGATCCCAACAAGACCATCGCCCAGGGCTTCACCACCAACGTCATCGTCCTCAACGACGGCTCCGGCCAGATGGGCTTTGTCACCAACGAGTCCGGCGACAAGGTCACCATCCGCAACATCGCCGCCCAAGAGTTCACCTTCAAAAAATCCGACATCAAGACCCGCACGACCCTCCCCACCTCCATCATGCCCGTCGGCTTGGTCGGCAATCTCACGGTGAAGGAGTTCGCCAGTTTGCTGGACTACTTGGAGGCGTTGTCGAAGAAGAAGTAGCGCGAAGTCGTGCCAGGAAACGCCCAACTTCGAGTGCCACTCGAAGCTACGCAGATCGGTCGCTCGGCAGTCGTAGCTTCGACTGCCAGTCGAAGTGGCTTGGCAGGCTGAGCAATTCAGCAAAGTCCGCAAGCTTTGCAGGACCAGGAAACGCCCAACTTCGAGTGCCACTCGAAGCTACGCAGATCGGTCGCTCGGCAGTCGTAGTCGAAGTGGCCTGGCAGGCTGAGCAATTCAGCAAAGTCCGCAAGCTTTGCAGGACCAGGAAACGCCCCACTTCTACTCAGCCCCTCTCCGAAAGGCGGTGCAGAAACTCGCCCTCGCGCAGCCGCGCTTTCACGGGATTCTCGGCGATGTAGTTTCGATAGGCGTTCAGTTCGGTTTCATTGCGCACGATGTGATCATAGCTGTGTTTTTGCCAGACTTTTCCCTGGCCTTCCAACAACGCGTTGAGTTCCCGGGCGGACTGCCCTTTCCGGCTTTGCAGGATGTCCTCCAACTCATGACCAGACAAGGGGCGGAGCAACAAATGCACATGGTTGGGCATGACGACAAGATCGCCGAGCTCATAGCGTTCCCCCGCGAAGTGCTGCCACGTCTCCGCGATGATCTGCTGGCACGACCTGTGGCGTAGCAGGCAGGAACCACGGCCCTCGTCGAGAAAGGCATTAAGCTTGCGGTTGAAGTGCGTGAGAAAAGCGTGTCGTCGCGCCGGATCGAGTTTGAGGAAGCCATCGGTCCACTTGTCCACGTCAACGTCGTGCTGTCGGAGCCAGTCTGCCTTTTCGGATTCCCACTGCGCAAGCACCGAAGGAGGGATCGAGTCCCCAAGGCGGTAGGTCACAAAGTACGTGCATCCTTCCTGCCGCCAGTGGGGCAGGTTGGTGAAGTAGATCCTCACCGGTTTTCGCTCGTGGAAAGGCTGAAACGGCATGGTTCGGATGAGAGTCGAAGTAGGCAGCTCCAGGCTTGTTTGGCAAGGGGCATTCGTAGCTTCGACTGCCAGTCGAAGTCGCCCGGCAGGCCGAGCAATCCAGCAACACCAGCGAACCATGCAGGACCAGGGGCCGTTCCACTTCGAGTGCCACTCGAAGCTACTCAGAACCGGCCGCTCGGCATTCGTAGCTTCGACTGCCAGTCGAAGTCGCCCGGCAGGCCGAGCAATCCAGCAACACCAGCGAACCATGCAGGACCAGGGGCCGTTCCACTTCGAGTGCCACTCGAAGCTACTCA
>CAINXC010000062.1 GCA_903854655.1 uncultured Verrucomicrobiota bacterium
AGGGTCTTCGAGGGCTTCGGCGAGGTCTTCAATCTGTTGGGGAGTCAGGTCCAGTGAGATCACACAAGCTAAACGCACAGCTTAATCTGAATATTTAACTGAACTCTTTCATTTTGAAAGTTTGTGATGCGCGCGAGTATATCACTGACAAGCAGGGGGGCCTCCGCCTCACCCCCCCGTCGCCATCCGCCCCATCATGTTGCCCTGCGGCAGTTGGAAGGCGTTTTCGATCACCCTGACCTCGGGCCATTCGCCTTCGGTGAGGATCACCTCGACGATGTCGAAACGGAAGTTGAGCACCGGGCGGCCGAGCATGCGCAGCCATTCGGTGGCGCCGCGTTGAATGAGGCGCTGCTTTTCGAGGTCCACCGCATCGGCGGGGCGGCCAAACTTCTCGCTGGTGCGGGTTTTGACCTCGACAAAGGTCAGGTCGTCGCCGTGGCGGCAGACGATGTCCACCTCGCCGCCCTTGGGGCCGCTGAAGTTGCGGTACAGCACCTTGCGCCCGTGCTTGCGCAGCCACTTCACGGCAAGCCTCTCGCCGAAATCACCGATCTCGCCGGTCTTCATCGCCTGACCGGCCACGAGGAGCCGTACCTTGGTGCGCAGCGAGCAGCGCCACCACAACAGCACCGATCGAACCATGCCTGCGGGGCTCATGAATCGAGATCCAAGGTCAGTTGCGCCACAGGCGAAAACGAGCGGCGATGCAAGGGACAGGGGCCATGCTCGCGCAGGGCGGCGAGGTGCACGGGCGTGCCGTAACCCTTGTGCTTTTCAAAGCCGTACTGCGGGTACTGCACGGCCAGCGCGTGCATGAGACGGTCGCGCGTGACCTTGGCGATCACGCTCGCGGCGGCGATGGAAAAACTGAGGCTGTCGCCCTTCACCAGCGCCCGCTGGGGCACCGGAAAATCAGGCACCGGCAGGCCGTCAATGAGCGCCGCATCCGCGCGCGTTTTCAGGCCCGCCACCGCCCGACGCATGGCCAGCCTGGAGGCCTGCAGGATATTGATGTTGTCGATGACCTCCACCTCGACGAATTCGCAGCACCAGATGATGCTTTCGTTGGCGGTCAGCTCCTCGTAGATCTTCTCGCGCTGGAGTTCCGACAACTGCTTCGAATCGTTGAGCACCTTGTGGCGGAACCTGGGGGGCAGGATCGCCGCCGCCGCGCACACCGGCCCGGCCAGCGGGCCGCGCCCCACTTCATCGACACCGGCGATCAAAGTGAAGCCTTGCAGGCGCATTTCCTTTTCATGAACGAGGGAGGGCATTGCGTCAGGGATTGCGGGGTTTCACGCCGATGTACACCGGCGACTTCTGCGGGCGCATGAAGGGCGGGCCAAAGTTGAGCGTGGTGTTGAAGGCCGCGAAATTCCACGAGCCATATCCCGTGCGGATCGAGTACTGCAGCGCCCGCCCGCCATCCAGCAGCGTGGCGTGCTGCACATCCAGCTTCTTCGCGATCTCGGTGACCTCCGCCACATTCACCGCCCCGCCGTCGCCGGAGAGCACAAACACCGCCGTGCCGTCGCGGCGCATCCCCGCGAGCGAGCGGTAGGTGATCTTCTTGCCGTCGAAGAACTTGTCCGGAGCAAGATCCACATAACTGAAGACCGTGTGGTTTTTCATCACCGAAGGATAGCCCTGCGTGCCCTCCTCGATGGGGCCGGGCACCTCGTCGAGCAGGGACTTGGGGCCAAACCAGGGCCTGCCCTGCTTCACGAAAAACACCCCCGTCCACACCGGGAAGGGCCGGTTCACCAGCTCGCTATTGTGATACACCCAGCCCAGGGGCCTGCCTTTCGGATCACGAAAGTTGGCGATGATGGCGAAGGTGAGCCCGTCGCTGTTGAGCCGTTCCTTCGCCGTGGTAGGGGCGAAGCCGGGCTGGTAGCTGGTCACGAACTGAAAGCGGTTCGGCGAGATGGTGACGATGTTCATCTCGGCGCCGAACAGGCTGCTGACCAGCGATTGCAGCACCGTGGTGGAACGCCGCCGCACCGGCAGCGAGCACCAGCGAAAATCCGGCTCCAGGTGCCGCTCCACCAGCGCCTCGCCCATGTCGGCGATGCCGGCCTCGGTGACCAGCTTCCAACCGCGACGGGTCTTCACCTCCAGCGGTGCCTTGGAATCCTTGAAGGCGTAGAGCGTGAGATTGCTGCCCAGGTTATAAAAGCCCTGACCGACGACGAACAGGACCACGCAGTCGAAGACGGCGAACCAGAAGAGGAGCTTCAGACAACCTGTGCGGCGGGAGGGCATGAATCAGAACACACTTCTCACATTCCACGGCTCCATCAACCCGGCCGGCAGATCGGCGATGAACCGCGAGGGCACCTGGAGCACGTTGCCATCGCGGGCGGCATGGTAGATCAGGGGGTAAATCATGTACAGCTCATCCTTGGCGCGTGTGACCGTGACGTAGAACAGGCGGCGCTCCTCCTCCACACCCTCGGCGCTGCCTTCATCCAGCACCCGCCGGTTGGGGAACATGCCGTCCGCCAGCCAGATGGCAAAGACCACCTGCCACTCCAGCCCCTTGGCCTGGTGCGCGGTGGTGAGGGTGACTGCTTCGCGATCCTGGGTCGCTTCGGCCGCCGGGGCGTTGTCCGTGTCCACGCCGCTGAGCAGCGAGAGCTGGCTCAGGAACTCAATGGGATCGGTGTAGCGCGAGCCGAAGCTGCTGAGCTGCTCCAGGTCCTGCGCGCGCTGCTCGTAGTTCTTGAACTTGGCCTTCATGTAGTCCGCATACACGCCTTCCACGATGCTGTGAATCATCCCCGCAGGAGCGACCGGCAGGCCCTGGGGGTCGATCAATTCATCCAGCGTGTAGCCAAACTGGTCCCAGGTGCTCTGCGCCTTCTTCGGCACCTTCATCTCCTTCATGTAGGCGGAGAAACGGCCGGTCATCGCGCCTTCATTCGAGCCCTCGCATTGCGACCAGTCGCTCCACAGCTTGGCGGCCGAGGCGCTGCCCACGCCGGGAATCAGGCGCACCAGGCGCATGAAGGAGACCTCGTCCTTGCGGTTCACGGCGAACTTCATGAAGGCCGCCACATCCTTCACGTGCGCCTGCTCGAAAAAGCGCAGGCCGCTGGTGATTTGGAATGGAATGCCGCGCTGCGTCAGCTCCAACTGGATCTCCAGGGAATGGAAGTGCGCACGGTAAATCACCGCCATCTCATTGAAGTCCACACCCTCGTCCTGAAGCTCCAGGATGCGCTGCGCCACGAAGGCCGCCTGCGCGCCGGGATTGTCCACCTGCACCAGCGCGGGCAGCGTGCCCTTGCCGGGCCGCGAGGCATGCAGGCTTTTGCGGATCTGCGCGGTGTTCGCCTCGATCGCCGCATTCGCCAGGCTGAGGATCTCCGGCACGCTGCGGTAGTTGGTCTCGATCTTGTAGGTCTTCGCGGTGGGGTGGTGTTCCGCAAAGTTCAGGATGTTGCCCACGTCCGCGCCGCGCCAGGAATAGATGCTCTGCGCGTCATCGCCCACCACCATGAGGTTGCCGCCCTCGCCCACCAGCAGGTCCACAAAGTCGCACTGCAGCCGGTTGGTGTCCTGAAACTCGTCCACCAGCACGAATTGAAACATGCGCTGGTAGGTCTGCAGGAGGTCCTCGTTCTCCTGCAGCAGGCGCACGCTCAGGGTCAGGAGGTCGTCGAAGTCCATCGTGTTGGTTTCCAGCTTCTTCTCGCGGTAGAGCTGGTGCACCCTGTGAATGGGCTCCGAGACCAGGTCGAAGTAAGGGTAGCGCGTGTCGATGATCTCCTGCAGATCGCAGCAGATGTTCTCGGCGAGCGAGAACATCTCGGCCAGCACTTCGGACTTGGGGAAGCGGTAGCTGCCCTTGTCGATGGCGGCGCCGCCCAGCACGGAGTCGAGAAGGTCTTTCTGGTCCTCGCGGTCCATGATGGAGAAGCCCGGGCGGTAGCCCAGGCGCTCGGGGTGGCGGCGCAGCAGCCGGTTGCCCACCGAATGGAAGGTGCCGCCCCACAGCCGCCGGGTGTCCACCTGCACCAAGGCCGAGACGCGGTCGAGCATCTCACGCGCCGCCTTGTTGGTGAAGGTGAGGAGCAGGATGTTCTCGGGCGGAATGCCGTTGTCGAGCAGGTAGGCCACGCGATAGGTGAGCGTACGCGTCTTGCCGGAGCCCGCCCCCGCGATCACCAGCGCATGCCCCGGAGGCGCCGACACCGCCTCATACTGCGAAGCGTTCAGCTCCGCCTTGTAGTTGATGCCGGAAGCGGGGCCTTTGGTGGAATGAAGCGTGTAGTCGCGAGCCATGTGCAGGGTGGGCCGCAAGGTGGCAAGCCGGGGAGGCGGTGCAAGCACAGGGAGACGGAGGATTAACCGCAGAGAACGCAGAGATCGCAACGGTGGCCGGAGCGCATGAGATGGCGTGCAGACGCTCCTTTCCGCCCGCTTTTCCTAACCGCAAAGAACGCAGAGATCGCAGAAGTTTGATCTGGGGCCGAAGACAAGCACCCCGGCCACCCTAGCGATCTCTGC
>CAINXC010000063.1 GCA_903854655.1 uncultured Verrucomicrobiota bacterium
CTTGCCCTTTTTCTGCTGTGGTCTGACCGCCGTAAGCTGGCGGCCCTTGTGGGGTAAGGTTCCTCGCACCATGAAAGTGGAAGGGCATGTTCAAAGCCTGCCTGAGAAGGGCAGGGATGCCCTTGCCACTTTCTCAATCCACAAAACTGAATTCGTTCAGGTTCATGAGCACGCGGCAGGTGTTCTCCAGCCCCTCGCGCTGCGCATAGTCAACAAGGGGCTGCCACTCGTCCTGCGAGGGTGGTCGGGAGAGGGCGGCCTCGAAAGCGGTGCGCACCTGGGCCTCCAGGCCCGTGGCCTGGCCGGCCACCTTCTGCGCCAGGTGCCCGGCCATGGTGACAATCAGCCCGTTGTTCATCATGGCCAGCGCCTGCAGGGCGCTCAGCGATTCGTTGCGCTTGTCCACCCGCATGGAGGGATCGGCGCAGTCCATCACCGTCATGAAGGGCTGCTGCTGGCTGCGCACAATGAAGCGATAAATGCTGCGCCGCCAGCATTTCGGGTCCTCAGGGTCATGAAGGTCATACTCATAGTGCGGCGAGTGCTCGGGATGGGTGATGACAAAATCCTGGTAGCTGGGACCGCCCATGGTCAGGTCAAGCCTGCCGCTGATCGCGAGAATGCTGTCGTGAATGGATTCCGCGTCGAGCTTGCGCCGGTTTTGACGCCAGAGCAGGCGGTTGTCCGAATCAATGGATTGCGGATTTCGGATTGTGGATTGCGGATTGTTTGAGGGATTGGATTTGGATGCATTCGAATCCGCAATCCGCAATCCGAAATCCGAAATGGAAGAGCTTTGCCTATACGTCTGGGAAAGCACGATGAGCTTGTGCAGTCCCTTGAAGCTCCCGCCGAGATCATCGCGGAACGTCTTTGCCAGCCAGTCGAGCAGTTCCGGATGAGAAGGCTGCCCTCCCATGCGGCCAAAGTCGTTGGGTGTGTCCACAAGGCCTTTGCCGAAATGATACTGCCACACGCGGTTGACGATGCTGCGCCAGGTGAGGGGATTGTTCTTGTCGCTGATCCATCGGGCCAGGGCAGCGCGCCGCGCGCCTTCATCGCTGTCGGCTGGCAGGTCGAAGCGGCCGGGCAGTCCGGCTACCTTGCCGATGGCCTCGATGGTGCCGGGACCCACGACTGCACCGGGATTCTTCAAGTCGCCCCGCTTGAGCACCTGGATCACGCGCGGCCTGCCACCATCCGGACCGGTGCCGCGAAAGGCTCCTGTGCCGGTGTGAATGGCGCCCACATAGGCGCGGCTTGGTGCGGGCAGTCGGTGAAGCTCGTCGTCCACCGCCTTCAACTGCGTCCTGAGATCACCGAGCTGGCTGCGCACCGCATCGCTGGCTTGCGAAAGCAGAAGCTGATCGCGCTCGCGGACCAGCTTGTCCTTGTCCTCCTGCGAGCGGCCTTCTGGCGCGATGCCATCGGTGAGGTTGGCTTTGCGCCAGCGCGGCGGCGCTTCGATGGAATCGAGAGCGGTCACGGGCTTGCCGAGCGCCAAGTTCTTGCCCGCCGCATCGAAGACGCGCATCTCGGCAAGCGCGAGGATGTAGTCGTTGAGACGCGGGGCCAGCTTCACGGCCGTCACACGCACGTAGCGACCCTTGGTGCCTTCGTCTTTGGTTGCGCCCGTCTCGAACGGCTTCAGGCCGGGGTTCTTGAAATCGTTCATGAACGTCTGGTCGTGCTTGCGCCAGAGCAGCACGACGCCGGTTTTGAACTCGGGATCATTGCTGGTCTCGATCTTGAAGCGCACCGGAAAGCCGAACCCGGCGCCGATCTTGTTGAAGTCATCGTAACAGGGAAGCAGTTCCACCCGGTCAATGCCGGCTTCCTCGCCCAGATCCACCTGCACCCATTTCACCGCATCTTGCGTGGCCGAGATGGCGCTGTGGTAGCCGTAGTCCGGGTGGGCGTTTGGGCTGGTTTTGGACGACTTCTCGGCAGCACCGTCGATGCGCCTCGACAGCTCGACGAACTTGCCTCCCGCTTTGGCTTTGAGCGGGGTTTCCAGCTCTGTGATCGAGCGGGTGATCTTCGCGCTGCGGCCGTGCAGCTCCTGATAGCGGCGCATCGTCGCATCGTCAGGATAGTAGGGGACGTCTGTGCGATCCACGGCTGCAAAAACGGCCTGCAGGGAATAGTAGTCTTCCTGCGAGATGGCGTCGAACTTGTGGTAATGGCATTGGGCGCAGCCAATGGTTAGGCTGCAAAAGGTGCCGATGGTGTTCTGCACCATGTCATCCCGGTCCAGGTGGCGGGCGACCCTGCCGTCCAGCTTTGTTTCGGGCACCTCCGCATGGCCGATGTAGTCCCACGGCCCGGCCGCGATGAACCCCAGGCCGACGATGCCGTCCGTGGTGCCTGGATGCAGGACATCGCCCGCGATCTGCTCTTCAATGAAACGTGCGTATGGCTTGTCCTGGTTGAAGGCGCGAATCACATAGTCGCGGTACGGCCAGGCATTGGGCCGGGGCTTGTCCTTGTCGTAGCCGTGCGTCTCGCCGTAGTGCGCCACATCCAGCCAATGCCGGGCCCAGCGCTCGCCATAGCGCGGTGAGGCGAGCAGACGGTCCACGAGATGCTCGTAGGCGGGAGAGGGAGTGCTTAGTGCGGAGTGCCCAGTGCTTGGTAAAGCTGGCGCCTTTTCGCTTTTGCACTCGGCGACAAATCGACTCACCTCTTCGGGAGTCGGCGGCAACCCGGTCAAATCAAAATAGAGGCGGCGAATGAGGGTGCGTGGATCGGCTTCTGGCGACGGCGACAGGCCTTTGTCGGCTAGCTTCGCGCGGACAAAATGGTCGATCGGATTTTCCGACCGGCCAAGTCTGGTGTCTTTTGTCTGGCTGTCTTCTGTCTTGAGGGGCTTTAGTGACCACCAGTCGGTTCTGTCCACCAGGGTGGTCTTGTCTGCGGATGCCGCGTGGGCGGCAGCGCCAAAAGCCAGGGTGATGATCCAGATGTTTCGCATAGATCTGAATCATATGCGCTCCGACCCCAACTTTCATGCCACGCGTGCGCGTGACGGCTGAATCAAACCAGCCCCTCCTTCAAGGCCTTGGCTACGGCGCCGGTGCGCGTGTTGACCTCCAGCTTCTCGTAGATGCGGCGCAGGTAGGTGTCCACGGTGTGGATGCTGAGCTGCGCCTTGTCGGCGATCTCCTTTTTGATCAGGCCGGTGGTCATCAATTGCAGGACTTCCTTTTCGCGCTCGCTCAAGCCATAGTCATTGTGCTTCGGGGCCAGCTTGGAAAACATGGTGAGCACCCGCCTCGCGATGCGCGGGTTCATTGGCGAGCCGCCGCCGAGCGCGTCGCGCACGGCCTGCACGATTTCGACCGCCGTGGAGGTCTTCAGGAGGTAGCCCGAGGCACCGGCACAGATCGCCTGGAAGATTTTGTCGTCATCCTCGAACACCGTGAGGATGATGACCAGCGTCTTTGGCGACTTCTCCTTGATCAAGCGCAGCGCATCAAGTCCGCTCATGCCCGGCAGTCCCACGTCGAGAAGCAGAAGATCGGGCTTGGCGGAGCCATCCAGCGCCTTGAGCAGCCCTTCGCACGAATCAAACTGGGCCGTGACCTGCAACCCCTCTTCCGTACCCAGCAGGCGGGCCATGGTGCGACGGAAGGTCGCATGGTCTTCGGTGATCCAGAGGGTGGCGGGATTCATGAAAAGTGGAGTGGTGCGGCAAGGTGAATGCGGGTGCCTTTGCCCGGGCTGGAGGCGATTTCAACCTGCCCCCGCAAGGCCGCTGCACGGTGCCGCAGATTGTCGAGGCCGCTGCCGCCGCTGGACCGGGCCGGGTCGAAGCCCACGCCATCATCCTCCAGTGTGAGGGTGAATACCTGCATTGTCCAGGTCACCTCCATCCGCACGGCATTCGCCCGGGCATGGCGCGCAATGTTATGGACCGCCTCTTTGAAGAAGAGAAACACATGCCGGTGGAAGTCGAGCGAGGGGGCGGTCGGCGCCAGTTCCGAAGGAGCCTCCAGGATCCATTCCGCCGCACCTAACAAGCTGCCGGCAGTCTGCCGCATGGTTTCCACCAGCCTCTCCAGCGTTGGCATTCCCGGCTCCCTGACCAGCCAGATGATGCCGCGCATGGATTCCGCGGCCTCGCGCGAGAGCCGGTGAATGTCCTGCATCGCCGCCTGATCGCCATCGCGCAAGGCCAGCTCGCTCATCAGCGCGATGCTGCCCAGGCTGCTGCCGATTTCATCGTGCAGATCGCGGGCGATCTGGCGGCGCAAATCATTGAGCGCCCGCCGCTGATGCAGCCGCTGGCGACGTTGAAGCCACAAGGCGATGACGGCAGCCAAGACAATGGCGGCAACCGCCAGCATCAGCCATTGCTGCCGTCGTTGGCCGGCAAGAGCCTCCCGCCGCACGCGTAATGCCGCGAGTTCGGTGATCAGCTCCTGCCGTCGAGAGAGCCGGGCCAGCCATTGCGGCCAGGGCTGGATGGTTCCCAGGCTGGTGTGGCCGTCCGTGAGCATGGCGCCGCCCCAGGTGCCCGTCTTGGTTTCATCCAGGGACGTCACCGCAGCGCCAAGCGCCACGTTCCGCCTCTGGGCATAGGCCTCCAGCTCGCCAAGCGCGAACACATAGTCGCCGGCGCGCTCCCAGAGCCGGGTGGCGGTGACTCGCAAGTACCGGGCGGACAGCCCCTTGGCTGGCATTTCCACTGGATTGTCCGCCGGGTTGATGAAGTCCGCAGCAGTGGCATCGAGCAGCATCTGCGGATGTGCGAAGGCGGCATCGGCGCCCGCTTCCACGCGGAAACGCACCGGAAAGCCAAAGCCGGGTCGCTCAGGAAAATCAGGCGGATGGGCGGGATACAGCCGCACCTCGTCGATCGGCATGGCGGTACCCAGGTCCACCTGCACCCACTTGGTCTGCTCCGCCGTTGCGGCAATGCCGCTGTGCCAGCCGTTGCTGCGGAAGGCGGACGGCGTGATGGGAGCCCCGAGATGCGTCAGCCCGTCCGTGAGATTGCCTAACATCCATGTGGGCTGTGTTTCATAGGCGCCCGAGGAAGTCACCGGAGCCCCGGCGGCCATGTTCACCGGCCCCGAGAACACAAACAGCTCCCCCAGCGCAAAGAAACCGCGCCCCAGCCGCTGCTGGGCCAGCCGCGTGGCCGTGAAGCGAACGTAGCGCGCATGCGTTCTGGCGGCGGTGAACAAAGGGCTGATGCTCAACGGCACATCAGCCTCCGTGTGATCGGCGAGGGTTTGATAGGAGCCAAAATCGGCGTCATCGGAGGCATCCACACGGAAGCGCGGCGGCATCCCGTAGGCCCCCGAGCCCTGCTCTGCAGAGGCGAAAAACGCTGGCACCACCACCACGCTGTCGAAATCGCGTGATTCCCCCAAATCCACCTGCACCCAGCGCGCCGCCTGGGTGGTGCCGACAAACTGACTGTGAAAACCCACGCGCGCCGAGGGCTGGGGCGGAGGCAGTTCGGGAAGCGCGGCCAGCTCTTGGCGGATCGAAGCGATGCGCTGCTCAATGTCCATCGGATCGGCGCGATTCTGCGCCGCCGCCAGAAGAGGCAGCAAAGCAAGGCAGGAAAGGCATGAGCGCATCAAGGGCAAGAAAGTGGAAGGGGCATCACTGCCCCTTTTCAGAGAACCTGCAAATACCAAGGGGCAAGGATGCCCCTTCCACTTTCCTGTTCTCCCTGATGGCATCTGGCTCAAGGCTCCAGATGCCCGCCCAGCGAGGACAATACGCCGCGCCAGAGCGCATCGCGCTCACGCCCGGCCTCGGCGTCAGAGGGCTCCTTGTTGACCGCCGTTTGCACCATCACCAAACCGCTGTCGGGCTGGACAAAGATGCACTGGCCGTAGATGCCGATCATTCCAAAGGTGCGATGGCGCAGGGGAAACAGCCAGAATTGATAGCCATACCCGTAGTACTTGGTGGCCTGGCCCGGACGGAAAGCCTGGGGCTGCCGATCAACGGAAGTGGCCTCCAGCAAGTAATCTTTGGGAACGATCTGCCGGCCATTGATGGCTCCGTCGCCCGCCAGCAGCAAACCCAGGCGACCATAGTCTCGGAGGGTCGCGTTGAAGTAGCCCGCCGTTTCCTCCTGCTTGTCGGCGGCGCTCAGGTTCCACCAGGCATCGGCTTCCGCTCCCAGCGGCTGCCACAGCCATTGGCTGGTGAGGCTGGCAACACTTCGGCCCGTGGCCCGGGCGAGCACATAGCCAAGCACGGTTGATTCGGACGAGGCATAGGAGAATTTTTCTCCGGGCTCTGCTTTCCGATCATTGAACGAGGCGAGCGACTTCAAGACCCCATCAGGCTGCGCGCCCCGCTGCGCCAGGCGAAGCATGGCCAGGTCGTCCTTGCCATCATACCTCTCCCGGAACTTCATGCCGCTGCTCATTCGCAAGAGCTGGCGCAGCGTGGCGGCTCCGTAGCCTGACCCTTTCAGTTCTGGGACATAATCCTCCGCGCGGTCGTCCAGGGACTTGATCAAGCTTTTTTGCAGCGCCACGGCGATCAACATCGAGGTCACGCTCTTGGCCATCGAGAAGGACAAAAAATGATCCTCCGCCTTTCGGCCATAGCGATAGCGCTCGGTGACGGTTTTTCCATTCTTGAGCACCAGCAATGACGTCACGCGCTCACGCTCCAGGTAATCGTCCAATTGGTAAGTGGAGCCCTTGTACTTGTATGAGATTGCGGCGGGAGTTCCCTTGCGCAGAGTCGTCACCGAATCAGACCTCGCCACCTTGCGTGTGGGCAGGATCTTGTCCGTTGCCGAGAAGCTGCCCACCTTGTACGGGTCAGCGTACATGGTCGCGATGCTGGCACCGGGCGGATAACCCTCGGCCTTGCCAAGAGCTTTATCGTCTGGCTCCGCCCGCGCAAGGTGTACCCAGGTCAATGCCGATGCCAGCGCCAGGCAGCGCAGCCTTTCGTTCTTGATCATCCCTTGCAAACGCAACGACGGGCTCATTTCAGCACCAAAAACGCCACCTCCAGCGGCTGCAAGGTCAGCGGTTGCCGCCACGGCGCCCCTCCAGAGGCCAGCGGCTCAAGCTTTCCATCATCATCCATGCGCGCCAAGTCCACCCTGCCGCTCCTGCAAAGCGATGGGTCCACCCGCACGGAAACCGATTGTGGCGCGATGCTGATGTTCACCAGCGCAATGGCTACGCTGCCATCCGTGTGCGAGCGGGTGACGCTGTTCATCACTGGCGGAAGCGACACCTTCTGACCTTCGCAGGATTCTGTGAATCCGACGGCGGGCACTTGAAGCTTTAGGTCCAGCGGGTGCAAGTACTCGCCAAGACGCAGGTAGGGCAGGCCCTGCTCGGTGTAGCGGGCCAGCTTCTTCAAGAAGCCAAATTCCCGGGCATAAGCCGGTTGCAGCAGGAAAGGGTTGGGGTCCTCACCATACAGGCGGCCTGGAATCGTGCCTTCCAAAAACAGCAGCGCCAGTTCAGGCACCAGGCTGTTGTTGGCCTTGCCGGGAGCGAGCACGCGGCCGTGCCCCAGGCTGTAGTCGCCCCATACCGCACGGGTGACGGGTACATAATTCTTCATGGCATTCACCGCATACAGGTTCACATCCAGGAGATCGCGGAAGGCTTCGACAGGGTCCTCGCCGGACATGATGGCCTCCGGATTGATCGCACGAATTGCCGAACGCACCTTTTGCGCCAGCACCCGCTGTCCGGCGATGAAAGTATTGCCGCCACCGACGGCATGGCCATGGTTCTTTGCAAAGCACTCCGGCGCACCCTTGCCGAAGCTGTCGAGATAGATGCCATCAAACCCGAATTCCCGCACGGCCTGCTGCGACAGCTCCACCAGCCGCTGCTGCCACCATGGCGTCGCACGACACATGGCGAGCAGGTGGGGGGCGGTGCCCGCGCCATAGGGCACTGGCCTGGCCTGCGGATCGAGCGTCACGGCGTGGACCACTTCCTCCCAGGCATCGCCGGGCACTCTGCTGTCATAAATCATGGATTGGATGTAGGCCTGCAAATGCACGCCACGACCTGCCAGTTGGTGCACCGCATCCACCAGCCCCGGCTTGGGCGGCCAAAGATGACCATGGCCGATGTCGTCCGACGTCTTTGCCTCCGCGGGGCCTTGCGGATAGCCATACCAGGTGCCGAAGAAAGGCTGGCCGCCTAATGCATCGCTGAGAGCGCGCATGCAGTCCGTGTTGTTCGCCACCGTGCGCGCCGGTTTGGTGGTGGAGGGACGGGTGGCGATGGGCGAGTGGATCAGCCACTGCGGAATATCCTTCCGTTTTTCCAGCAGGCCCTTGCTCGCCCATACCTGCTTCACCCACCACTCGCGATACAAGCGCGCCGCCTGCCACCAGTCACCCTTGAAAGGCCCCGTCACCACATCGTAGGGCAGGGTGTACCTGCGAACGCCTGACCCACGCCCGGCAGGAAAATGCTGCGTCGCGAGAATGACTGCATCGCTGTCGGGGCGGTTCTTTTGCTGAAACGACTTGGCGTAGCCTTCGCCGTCCTCCACGGCATAATAGAATCCGCGACCACTGGTCGTGCCATAAGCGGCCATGAATTGAAATTTCGCCGAGGACCCAGGATAAGGCAGATCGGCATCGCCTTTCGCAGCGCCTTTGCCAAAAACACGTGTTTGCCCGCGTCGATAGGGCACCACCATTTCATTCGCCTCTGGCAGCGCCTCAAAGGCGGCAATCGCGATTTGCGGGAAGGTCACGCTCCAGAGATCCGCCCCCAGCATTTCCACCTCAATGTGCCAATGGGTCATCGCTGAGTCGGCCGCTAGTTTGGCCTCAACGATCACCTTTGCCAGGTCGAGATGGTAGGTGATCCGCAACAATCCATCCGTCACCTTCGTCGAGATGTTTGTGGTCATGTTGGCGGTGATGACCGTTGGCTTGGCGCCTGCCACGGGTGTCACCTCAATGGACCACAAGGGCACATCATTGGTAATCGCGCGGCTGACCAAGTTGGTCTCATCTCCCGCCCAAATGCCCGTCAATATGCCGGCTCCGTGAAACAAGAGGGCCGTTTTCGAGGTGGCCAGACCTATGGATTCGCCCTCCTCACGGGCTTTCACCCCTTGGGTCACCTCACCAAACGGGCTGGGATCAGACGTGGCGGCAATCGGCCCCGCATGCGCGAGGCAGAGCATAAACAAAAGAATCGCGAGCCTGCTCATCATGCGCCAGTTCACCACAGCAGCTTGCCGCCGTCGAGCACGAGCATGCTGCCGGTCATGTAGCTGCTGGCCTCACTGGCGAGATATACCACCAGGGCCCCTATTTCCTTGGGATCACCCCAGCGGCCCATCGGGATGCTGGCGGCGACCTCGGCCTGAAACTCCGGGCGCTCGCGAATCCAGCGCTGGTTGGCATCGGTGAGGAAGGGGCCGGGGGCGATGCAGTTCACGGTGACACCGTGCGCCGCCCAGTCGGCAGCGACAGCCTTGGTGAACATCGCCACCGCCGCTTTCGAGGTTTCGTAAGACCGGCCGCGCATGGCTTTGCCGGGCCACAGGGCGTTGATCGAGGCGATGTTGATCACGCGCCCCCAGCCACGGGGCAGCATGGCACCGCCCAGCTTCTTGGTGCATAGGAACACCTGGGTCAGGTTCAGGTCGATGATGCGCTGCCAGTCTTCCAGCGCGAGATCCTCGGTGGGCGTGTTGATGCGTCGGCCGCCGACGTTGTTTACCAGAATGTCGATGGGCGGGAAATCACCGAGCAATCGCTCGCACAGTGCTTCCGTTGCGGCTGGGGACGAAAGGTCCGCCTGCACCGCATGAATTTGAAGACCCGCCGTTGCAAGTTCGGCCGTCGCGCCTTGCAGGTGCCCGGCGTCGCTGCCGACGATGATCAGTTCAGCCCCCGCCTCACCCAGGGCGCGCGCCATTTCCAGGCCCAGGCCGCGACTGCCGCCGGTGATGACGGCGCGGCGGCCTTTGAGAGAGAATTGATCCAAAACCGGCATGTCCAGCGTAACGGTCGCGATTGTGCGAAACGTGCTTTATTCTTTCGCCCCCATCGTATTCAGTGCCAGCTCATCATGTCCAAAAACCTCAGCGCTCTCTCATTCCGCAAAGGCACCGAAAAAAACGTCTTCGAACGCATGGTCGATGCCGCCGACAAGGATGGCACGGCCGAGAAGCCCGGCTTTGTCCATGCCCTGGGCGAGGAATCGCTCTTTGGCGATGCGATCACGCTGGGTGCGGTGTCGTTCTATGACTTCCTGAAAAAGGAGAACGAGGGCAAGAAGGTGTTTGTCTGCAACGGCTCGGCCTGCCTGTGTGCGGGCACGCAGACCAAGCTGCACCACGACCTGGAAAAGAGCTTCCGCTCCGACGAGATCGGCCACATCTGCTGCCTGGGCCGCTGCCACCAGGGCGGGGCTTTCCAGTACCAGGGCAAAAATTACTCCGGCCAGCCTCATGAGGCGCTCGACTCGCTGTTCAAGACCGGCGCGGGCGATGCTGAGGACCGCTACGCCGTGGTTTCCCACCTGCAACCGCCGCAGCTCACTGCGCCGTTTCCGGGCATCGACGAGTACTATGCACCTTTTAGCGAGCTGCTCGGCAAGGATCGGGACGTCGTGCTGGCCGAACTCAAGGAATCCGGCCTGCGCGGTCGTGGCGGCGCGGGCTTCCCCCTGCATTTCAAGTGGCAGTCCTGCCGCACCGCCGAGGGCAAGGTCAAGTACGTGGTGTGCAATGCCGACGAAGGCGATCCCGGCGCCTACATCGACAAGTACCTCATGGAAAAGCAGCCCCACTCCGTGCTGCTCGGCATGATGGTTGCCGGCTGGTTTGCCGGAGCCGAAACGGGCGTCCTCTACATCCGCGCCGAGTACCCGGATTCCGTGACGATCATCGATGCCGCCATCGCCGATCTCCACAAGGCCGGTCTGC
This sequence comes from uncultured Verrucomicrobiota bacterium, assembly GCA_903854655.1. GTDB lineage: Bacteria > Verrucomicrobiota > Verrucomicrobiia > Verrucomicrobiales > Verrucomicrobiaceae > CAINXC01. The sequence continues at coordinate 10,915 of CAINXC010000063.1, forward strand.
TGGGCAAGGACATCCTGGGCAGCGGCTTCAATTTCGCGCTCAAGACCATCAAGGGTGCCGGTGCCTATATCTGCGGCGAGGAAACCGCCCTGCTCGCCAGCATCGAGGGCCAGCGCCCGGAGGTGCGGGTGCGCCCGCCTTTCCCCACCATCGAAGGCCTGTTCCGCAAGCCCACCATCGTCAACAATGTCGAGACCTTCGCCAACATCCGCGCCATCCTGACCCTGGGTGGCAAGGCCTACGCTGCTATCGGCACCCCGCAAAGCAGCGGTCCCAAGCTGCTCTCGCTCGACAGCCACTTCGTGAACCCCGGCATCTATGAGGTCGCCATGGGCACCCCCTTGCAGACCGTCATTGACCTCGCCGGCGGCTTCAAGACCGACATCAAGGCCATCCAGGTCGGCGGCCCGCTCGGCGGCATCGTTCCCGTCAGCCATATCGACCAGCTCACGGTCGATTTCGAAAGCTTCAAAAAGGCGGGTTTCCTGCTCGGCCACGCCGGTGTGGTCAGCATCCCTGCTTCCTTCCCGATGATCGAGTACATCCAGCACCTGTTCCAGTTCACCTCGGACGAAAGCTGCGGCAAGTGCTTCCCCTGCCGCCTCGGCAGCACGCGCGGCAAGGAATTGATCGCCAAAGCCCGCAGCGACAGCAGCTACAAGATCGACACCACGCTCATCAATGATTTGCTCGACACCATGGAGCAGACCTCCCTCTGCGCCCTCGGCGGCGGCGTGCCTTTGCCGATCAAGAACGCGCTGCAGCATTTTGGTGAGGAATTGAAGCCGTACTTCAAGGCGTGACGATGAGGTGGCTCAGACGAGCGATCTTGGTCCTCGCCTTGCTCGTCGTGGTGGCCCTCGGGGCTGCTTGGTGCACCGGCTCCTCATTGATTCATCCCTCGCATCATCTGGTAGGTCCTCCGCCGAAGGATCTGCCATGTGCCGAGGTGCAGTTTCACAGCGGATCGGGAGCTGAGATTCACGGATGGTATGTGGCTGTTCCCCACGCCGCCAGGGCTGTGCTGCTCCTGCATCCTTCCGGAGGTGATCGCACCAGCATGCTCAGCTATGCGCGGTTTTTGAAGACGGCTGGCTACGCCGCGCTCCTGATCGACTTTCGTTGTCATGGCGAAAGCACCGGCGATCTGCGAACCTTCGGCTGGTACGAATCACGGGACGCCATCAGCGCGGTCGCCTGGTTGCGCGAGTGGAATCCTGGGGCCAAAATCGCGGTGATCGGCACCTCCCTCGGCGGGGCGTCCGCCCTGCTGGCGAAGGGGGAGCTGCAGGCCGATGCCATCGTGGCGCAGTCCGTTTACGGTGACCTTCGCACCGCCATCTGGAACCGCGTGGAAATGCGCTTCGGCTCCTGGGCGGCAAACGCCTTTGCTCCGCTGCTCACCTGCCAGGTGCCGCTCCGGCTGGGCCTCGACCTTGATCAAGTCTCGCCCATCAAAGCCGCCGCCTTCACCAAATGTCCTGTGTTTGTCATTCACGGCACCGAGGATCGTCACGCCCATCTGCGGGAAGGCCGCGCCATCTTTGACGCCTGCCCCAGTTCGCAGAAGCAGTGGTGGGCCGTCCAAGGTGCCGCGCACGTGGATCTCTGCACCTACGCGGGCACCGAATATCAGCGCCGGGTGCTGGCGTTTTTGGATGGGGCATTGCGACGAACTCCGCCGCCCTGACCGATTTGTCTTGACTTCGCATCCCCTCATCCCCGGAATGTTGCGGGAACGACCAACGTTCTCTCAACACTATGAAGACGCCGAGCACGCGAAGGGAATTTCTTGCCCAGGTGGGGCAGGGCATGATGGTGGCCAGCATTGGCTACGAGGTGGCAACCGGTTTGGGGCTTTCGCCCGCCGCTGCCGCAGAAGCGCCCAACGCGCTGGCCTTTGGCGACCTGGAGCCGCTGGTGTGCCTGATGCAGGAGACGGCGGCAGACCAGTTGCTGCCCAAACTGGCCGACCGCCTCCGCTCCGGCACCCCATTGCGGGACCTCGTGAGAGCGGGCGTCCTGGCCAATGCCCGCACTTTCGGCGGTGAGGACTACATCGGCTTCCACACCATGATGGCCATGTCGCCCGCCTGGCACATGTCCCAGGAGCTCAGCGGCGGCGAGCAGGCCCTGCCGGTTTTCAAGGTGCTCTACCGCAACACCAACAACATCCAGTCACAAGGCGGCCGCAAGCATGAAGTCTTGCATCCGGTGACCGCCGAGCCTCTGCCCGCCGGCGCCGTTGCCGGCGAGGCCGTTCGCGACGCGGTTCGCCGCAAGGACATGAAAGGGGCCGAGGCGATGCTCGCCACGCTCGCCGCGCAGTCGGCGGAGGACGCCTTCAACGCGGTCCTCTACGCCGTGCATGACGACGATGAAGTGCATCGCGTGGTCATGCCTTACCGTGCCTGGGACCTCCTCAACCTCGTCGGCAAGGAGCAGGCGCACACCATGCTCCGCCAGTCCATCCACTACTGCATCGACTCCCAGGGGTGGAACCGCCATTCCCAGTACGGCGAGCCGTCCCAACTGCTGCCCAAGCTGCTGGACGAGCACAAGCTCATGGGCCGCGACCCAGGCACCCGCAAGGCGGACGACGCCTGGGTGGACAAATTGAGCCGCACCTTCTTCGAATCCTCCCCCGAACAGGCCGCGGCCGCTGCGGCCGCCGC
>CAINXC010000064.1 GCA_903854655.1 uncultured Verrucomicrobiota bacterium
GAATTCTGCCGCACATCGAGCAAGGCAGAGTGGAAGCCGAAGGCCGTGAGATTGCGCCGGAAGGGAACAATTTGCTCTTCGACGACGGCCTTGGATCCGACATCGAGCAGGGTTTGCGCGAGTACATCGATGTCAGCACGCAGTTCCTCCGGCTGCACATAGGCGACAGGTGAGGATGGCTTCTCGCTGGCGAGGACGACCTTCGCATGCATGAGGTAAACGGCGGCACGCCATGGCTCCTCTTTGTTGCGCTCCAGGATGTTGGCGAGATCAACGCTCGGCTCAGTCTTGAGCTGGGTGCTGAGGGTTGCGATCAGTTCCGTGAGTTGTGGTGGCGTGATCTGGAAGAGCGAGCTGAGCGGCAGGTGGAAGGCGAGGGCTTCGAGGGCACGGCGCTGAACGCGCAGGGCGTTTTTGCGCATGACCTTCAAGGCATGGCGGGTGACGTCAGCGGTGACGAAGGGATGCCCGTCGCGGTCACCACCGATCCAGGAGCCGAAACGGATCAGGGAAGGCAGGGAGTCGATTTTAGTGTCATCATAACCGGGGGCCTGCCAGGCTTCGCGCAGGTGGGTGTGCGCACGGGTGAGGGCTTCGGGGAAGACATCGCGCAGGTAGTGCAGGGCATGTTGGAGCTCGGCCTCGATGCTGGGGCGAGTGACGTGGATTTCTCCGGTGCGCCAGAGGTTTTCGAGCTGGGTCTGCAGCTGGCTTTGCAGGCGTGCCTGCTCACGCGGCGTGTAGGCCGGGTTCTCATGGCGGTTCATGAGGCTGTAGATCTCGCGGTGCAGTTCGCGCACGGTCTCACGCTTGGCCTCGGTGGGATGGGCAGTGAGCACGGGCTCGACGCAGACATCACGAAGAGCAGCGAGGATGTCGGCTTCATTGAGCCCGAGGGTGCGCAGTTGCTTCAAATTGTCCGCCCACAGGCCTTTTTCAGCCTCGGGCCCGCTCTTTTTTTCGCGCAGGCGGCGGATTTGAGAGGCGGCACGCTCCTCAACGACATTGAGCAGCTGAAAAGCGATGGAATAGGCCTGACCGAGGGAGCGGTTCGTTTTTTGAGGCACCCCGGTACCGATCCATGGGAGGCTGGCGGCCAGCTCTGGCTCCCCGAGCTGCTTCAGAACGGCGGAGAAGGCCTCCATGAGGTAACGCAGGTCGTCTTCGAGGAGTTGAAAGCCGAGGATGCGGAGGTTTTGCGGAGGAGTTTCGGACATGGCTGGATGGAGCTTGGGAATCAAAGCAGGAAGGATGCCTGATTCACAGAGCCATGTCGAAAGCCGAAGGAAAAGGTAAGATCAAGCGGCAATCGCCTGAATGTCCGCTTTTAGACCGGGTAGGCCCAGGGCTTACGGTACTCGCGGCCCAGCAGTTTGCTGGCTTCAGGGTCTCCGATGATGAGCTCCTTTTCCGGGTCCCACTGGATGCTGCGACCTGCTTTGTAACTGAGCATGCCGAGCAGGGGCAGGCAGGTGGAACGGTGGGCGCTTTCGATGTCGGCGACGGGCTGCTTTTTCTTTTCGATGGCGTCGATGAAATCGGCCCAGAGCAGGGCGATGTTGTGGCCGTCGGGCTCCTGAAGCTGGTGGTTGCCGTGCTTCTCGCCGTCTTTGGGGTTCACGGGGTAGAAGGTCCAGCCGTCGCGCCAGCCGATGTGCAGCACTCCTTTCTCGCCATAGAAGTAGCAGCCGATCTTGTGCCTCTCGTTGTTGTTCTCGGCAAACTTGCGGTGCTCCCACACGGCGGTGAACTGCTCGAATTCAAACGTGGCCACCTGATGATCC
>CAINXC010000065.1 GCA_903854655.1 uncultured Verrucomicrobiota bacterium
AAGCCCTCGGGATCGGTGTCGGGCCGGTGCTGCTTGATCAGCCTGGCATAGGCGGATTTGACCTCCTTCTCGGTGGCGGAGTCGCGGCTGAGGCCAAGGATTTGCCAGGGATCGCTCATTGAATAATTACTCTGGAATTTTCAATCCCAACGGCCCTTCGTGCGAGCCCAGGGATGGGGGCATGGCGGGGTAAAGCGAATGGTTTGGGCCGGTGCAATGCGAAAGCAGGCGCGCGGCATTGATTACCACGAAAACAATGAGCCAAGTCGAACGCCCCCAAGGCATTCCTGTTCCGCTGCTCTTCAACCGTGTCTTTGTCAGGGGAAGGGGAGGCGGGACGCTGCCCGGCTGGGGGCGTCGGCTCGTCTCCTGCTCCAGTCGGGCAAACCATTCCGCAGGCACGATCTGGCGCACGATGCCAAGGCCCTTCCATTGCGAGGGCGCCTTCGTTGCGAGATACTGAAGGGCGTCCTGCGAGGCCTTATTGTTCCAGTCCCACTCACGATCGGGATTGCGCACCCGTTCATGCCAGAACGTGATCTGGTCCGACCGGAGGCCTGCCATCAGGCTGCCGATGGAGGCCTGTTCCTCCGCCTGCGGCACGAGCTGCTCGCGCGCCGCCCTGTCTACATGCGGGAAGGCGAAGGTGAGCAGGGTGGAGGAGAGATCGGGATAGACGAAGCCAGTTTCTATCGCCAGCCGCAGCGCCACCACGGCGCTCTCACGGTTGCCCAAACGCTCCGCGTGCGCCACCATCGCCTCGGCCAGGGCGTGCAGCCTTTCCGTGTTGCGCATTGCCTCCCAGTGCGCCACCACCGCCTGGGTGATCAGCGTGCCGCCGCTCTCCATTTCATCAATGAGCTGTGGGATCGTGACCCCCCGGGCCACGACTGCGGAGCGGCCTTCCGTCACCCGGTGAAGGCATTCATACCAGAGCTCGAAGCCAGCCTTGCCTGGGCGCAGGCAGCGGCACAGCGGGTACAGCCCTGCCATCGCCTTGTTCATGGCAGCCGGGCCTTCCTCGTCCCTGGCCTTGTAAACCGCCAGTTCCGCCTCCGCAAGTTCCGGCGGTGCGCAGGGCGCCGCACCGTCTTCGCGCTCCGCTGGTGCCGGTGCCAGCGGCATCGGGATGGGCAGGATTTCCGGCCTCTCAGCACCCCGCCCTTTCAACATCGCCAGCGCCGCCTCGTAGGCCTGGCGCACGCGCTGAAAGCCCTCGGGATCGGTGTCGGGCCGGTGCTGCTTGATCAGCCTGGCATAGGCGGACTTGACCTCCTTCTCGGTGGCGGATTCGCGGCTGAGGCCAAGAATTTGCCAGGGATCGCTCATTCTTCCTGCTGAAAATAGGGCCGCACGAAATCCGTAAGCTCCGCCGATGCGCTGCTGATGTGTTCCGGCAGTTGCGAGGCCAGGGCGCGCTCGAACTTGTCGATCAGCATCGTCAGCACCTCGCGGTCCACGCCCTTCAGGTCGGACCACAGGCGGCCCGCCCGCTCCAGCAGGGCGCGGTTGGGCGCGGAATCGCGTGGATGCACCTTCAGCGGCCGGAGGCGGGCGATGGCCTCGGCGATCTCCGCCTTGGTCATGGTGCCGGGGCGCTGCTCAAACACCTCCGCCACCTTGGTTTCGCTGTGCAGGATGGTCACCTCCACCTCGAGAATGCCGTTCATGTCGTAGCTGAAGCGCACATCCACCTGCCCCGGGCGGGTCTGGCCGGGGCGATGACGCAGGCCGCCCACCTTCACCTCGCCGATCTTCTGGTTTTCGCGCACCATCCGGCTCTCGCCCTGGTAGATCTTCAGCACGATGAAGTCCTGCTCAGGATGCAGGGTGTTGTAGGTTTCCGAGCGGCTCAGCGGCACCGTGGTGTTGCGGTCGATGATGGGGGAGAAGTAGCCGTCGTGAACCTGGTTGCTCACGATCTTGCTCACCTCCACGCCCAGGCTGTGCGGGCACACGTCGGTGAGCACCAGCTCGCGCACGGCCTCGTTGCGCACGCACAGGGCCTGCTGCACGGCGGCGCCCAGGGCCACCACGCGGTCGGGATCAAGCGAGCGGTTGGGCTCCATGTCCAGCTCGTCGAGCAGCACGGCGCCGATCACCGGCATGCGGCTGGCGCCGCCCACCAGGAGCACGCCGTCGAGCTGCTTCGCGGTGAGCTGGGCGTCGCGCAGGCAGCGCCGCACCACCGGGCGCAGGCGCATGGTCAGCTCGTGCGTGGCCTCGCCAAAATCCTTGCGCGTGACCTCGATGTCCTGGTCGCCCATGGTGATCCTGGTGCTCATCTCGGTCGTCAGCGCACGCTTCACCTTTTCGATCTGCTCGCGGAAGCGGATGCGCTGCGCGGGTTCGGGCCGCCACTCGTGCTTGCGGATCAGCGCCTCCATCAGCGCCTCGGTGTAGTCTTCGCCGCCCAGGCGGCTCTCGCCGGCGGAGGCCTTGACTTCGATGATGCCGTCGAAGCTCTCCAGCAGCGTCACATCGAAGGTGCCGCCGCCCAGGTCGAACACCAGCAGGGTGTTCAGCTCCCCGTCGTTGCGGTAGCCGTAGGCCAGCGCTGCGGCGGTGGGCTCGTTGAGCAGGCGCTCCACCTTGAGGCCGGCGATCTGCGCCGCCTCCACGGTGGCCTGGCGCTGCTGGTCCAGGAAGTAGGCGGGCACGGTGATCACGGCGCTCTCCACCGGCTGCCCCAGGCGCAGCTCGGCGATGCGCTTCATTTCGCGCAGCACCAGCGCGGAGCACTCCACGGGCGTCCACTTGCGGCCGCCGAACTTGTAGGTGGCCGGGGTGCCCATGTCGCGCTTGAAGAAAGCCCGCCCGCTGTCCGGGGCCGTCACCAGCCGGTCGCGCGCCGCGCGCCCCACCAGCACCGTGCCGTCCTCCGCCAGGGCCACGGCCGAAGGCGTCAGGGTTTCGCCCGATTCAGTGGCGAGCACCACGGGCTTGCCGTCCGCAAAGTGCGCCACCAGGCTGTTGGTTGTGCCGAGATCAATTCCTACCATGCGCGGAACTTTAGCCATAAGAAGCGAGGGCGGCATCTGGAAAGAATGGGGCGGGAGAAAAGTCGGCGTAAAAAGAGCGGTCCCTGGCTTTTCTCGAAAAGCGAGTCGGCAATGGTTGGAGTCGGGCCAGACGATGCAAGCCTACCGACCGGTCGGGGCGAGGAGCCAGGAAGATCGCGCCAGCGTTTTGGAGTACGGTGCGTGAGAGCACCGTTTTGAACGGGTGCACAACCTCCCAAGACCACAAAATCATCGCCGGATCCCGGGCTTCGATGAAGCACAACAAAGCTCGGCTCACACGCCAAGCATTGCCTCGCTACGCTCGCCCTTCGGGCAGCCTTCGGCTGGCTATCTCCGCTACGCTACGGTTCCCAAACGCTGGCGCGCCATTCCTTGCGGGTGCCCAAATGCCGTAGGACTCGAACCAACCCCTGCGATCCTCGCCGTCAATCCTGACTTCATAGCGATCCGGCATGACAACCATGCCCAAATGCGATTTTCGCGATTCATGGGCCTGTGCGATACAGTGAAACCATGGAATACGACGCACTGATCATTGGCGCTGGCCCTGCGGGCACCAGCGCGGCCGCCATCCTCGCTGAATACGGCCATAAAGTTTTGATCCTGGAGCGCGAGAAGTTCCCGCGCTACCACATTGGCGAATCCTTGATTCCCTTCACCTACGGGCCGCTGGAACGCCTTGGCGTGATCCCCAAAATGAAGGGCTCGCACTTCGTCAAGAAGTACAGCGTGGCCTTCACCCAGCCGGACGGCCGCGCCTCCGTGCCCTTCTACTTCTACAACCGCTATGACCGCGACTCTGTGGCGCAGACGTGGCAGGTGCTGCGCTCCGAGTTCGACCTCATGCTGCTGGACAACGCCCGCGAAAAGGGCGCTGAGGTGAAGGAGGAGGTCAGCGTCAAGGAACTGCTCAAGGAAGACGGCAAGGTGGTGGGCGTGAAGGCCGCCGACAAGGCCGGCAACATCACCGAGTACCGCGCCAAGATCACGCTCGACTGCACCGGCAAGGACGCGATGACCGCCACCCGCCAGGGCTGGCGCATGCGCGACCCGTACTTGAACAAGGTCGCCGTGTGGACCTACTACAAGGGCTCCACCCGCCTGCCCGGCATCGACGAAGGCCAGACCACCATCGCCTTCGTGCCCGACAAGGGCTGGTTCTGGCACATCCCGCAGCACGACGACATGATCAGCGTGGGCGTGGTGGCGGAAGGCAAGTACCTCAGCCGCGACGGCGTGAAGGACCCCAAGGCGATTTTCAACCGCGAGATCGAGCAGAACAAGTGGATCCAGCAGTTCCTCAGCACCGGCGAATCCACCGGCGACTATTATATCACCAGCGAGTACTCGCACCATTCCAAGCACTGCTCATCGCCCGGCCTGCTGCTGGTGGGCGACGCCTTCGCCTTCATCGACCCCTGCTTCAGCAGCGGCGTCATGCTTGCGCTCAAGAGCGGCGTGATGGCCGGCGAGGAGATCCACACGGGCATCGTCAACGACACCCTCACCCCCGAGCACTTCGCCGCCTACGGCCAGGCCATGCGCCAGGGTGTCGAGAACATGCGCAAGCTGGTGTACGCCTTCTACGATCCCAACTTCTCGTTCCGCGAAATCATCAAGCGCCACCCCGATGCCGCCGGCTCCATCACCGACTGCCTCTCCGGCGACGTGAACAAGGACTTCTCCCACCTCTGGGCGCAGATCAGCGAGCTGGTGCCGCTGCCCGAAGACCTGCCTTACGGCGTGCCGCTGTCGGCGTGAGGACGTTGAGGATCTACCGCAAAGAACGCAAAGATCGCAAGGATGGGCCTGGGTGCTAGAGGGGAGCGTGGACACTCTTGTCCGCAAATGTCGGCCCGGTGGCGCAGCCGCGATTCTCTCAAAGAACAGCGCAGTCGCCGTGCAAGCTTCAGGGAGAAGGTTAGCGGCTGCGCCGCAGGTGTTTTTGATTGCGGAGGAGTGTCCACGCTCCTTTCGTTCGTCCGCCGATTTTGAGCCGGTATCAACTGTAGCTGGTATTATTCCCCTGCCCCCATTCCCCTGTCTATAAAGTCAGGGAATCACAAAACTTGATGCCGCGTTGCCCGCGCTCCTGGAACTGCTGCGAGCCTGAAAGGCGCGGAATGAGCAACCGCCCAGCGCCCTCGGACAGCCATTGCAAAGGCTGCCGCCCGCACCTATGGACGGGCACGAAATGACCACCGCATCGAACAGCACGGGCAGAGTGATCCGCATGGCCCTGACCCTCTTCCCCCTGGGCCTGATCCTGCTGGGTGCAGGCTCCTTTGTCTTCTACTTCAACAAGCGCGAGCAGACCGCCCAGCGCGCCATCAAGTACGCGGCGGGGCTGCGCAAAGAACTGAACGAGGCGGACCTGCGGCGCTACCAGGAGGTGTTTGCCAGCACGCTCTCCGGCCCGGCGGGCGAACGCGCCAGGACGCTCACCACCTTCATGGAGTCCACCCTGGGACCGGAGAACATGGGCTACACCGTGCGCACGGTCTTGAGCAAAACGGATCACGACGCACCCCCGATGGCCTTGGACGTGGAGGTCACCGGCGCCAAGAAGCCCCGCGACCTGGTGGTGGTGCTCGACAGCTTCCTCCCGGAACTGACCACCACGGATCAGGCCATGGTGGGGCGGTCCGCCGCCGTCTTCCTCAACGTGGCCCACTCGCTCACCGGCCTGGCCAAGGTGCGCAGCATCCGCTTTGTCGCCGCGCAAAATGTCGCCGCCATCGGGCCCTACTACGAGCAGGGCGTGGATGCCCAGGAGCGCATCAGCCATGTGCTTCTGCTCGGTCCCGCCGCCGCCGCCAGCGACGGCGAGATCAACACCGCCCTGCACCTCGAAGGCCGCGGCGTGGTGCTGCTGCGCCCTGACATCGCCCCCGGTGAAGGCGGCAGCCTCCTCAAGGCGGCGACCGCCCTGCAACAGCAGGTGCTGGAACTGGCGGAGCGGTTGTAGGCGGGAGGTCACCCTCGGCTGTCAAGGTGTGCCCATGGGACGAGGCAGGTGTCAAGGCGAGTTGGGCGGGCAACCGTAGCGAAGCGAAGATAGCCTGTCGCAGGCAGCCCGAAGGGCGAGCAACGCGAGGCAATCCCCAGCCCGCCGCCTTGGGCCGCCGAACTTCGAACGGTGACTGAGACAAACGGAGCCCTCCGGCCAGCACTGACGGCGCTGTGGGGACACAGCGCCCCACCTTGCGTGGGGCACACACTCAATTTACCACCGTGCGCAGGGTAGGGCGGGCTGTCCCCAGCCCGCCGCCTCGGGCCGCCGACCTTCGAACGGTGACCGGGACAAACGGAGCCCTCCGGCCTGCAATGACGGCGCTGTGGGGACAC
>CAINXC010000066.1 GCA_903854655.1 uncultured Verrucomicrobiota bacterium
CTGCGTTTATACTTGACCTCTGCTCTCCCAGCCGCTGCTTTAGCCCATCTGATCATTCTCGTCATGAAAACCACTTCGCGTTTCGTTACTCTTGTCTCCGTCTGCCTGATCTCTGCCGCCAGTGCGCAGCTCGCGGAAGAATTCCACACGTGGACGAACACCTCCGGTAAGCAGGTGGAGGCGACTTTGGTTTCAGTCGATGCCGCGGCCAAGAAGCTCAAAATCAAGACCAAGGACGGGCGCGAGTTTGACGTGCCCATCGCCACTCTGAGTCCGGCTGACTTTGAGTATGCCAAGACACGCTATGCCGCCATGCAGGCTCCGCCCGCCGCCGCACCTGCGCCAGCCACCATGCCTGCCACGCCCGCTGCGACACCACCGGCCACCCCTGCTGCCACGCCGAAAGCTGGGGCCACTGTCGCTGCTACGAAAAAGCCTGCGCCGCCGCGGCCTGCGATCACGGTGATACCCGTGTCGAGATTCAAAGCTCCTTCGACCAATGACTACCTCGGCGGCATCGCCAAAGTGCGTCCGCGGCTGATCCACAACGCCGCCGGCTGGGCGGCGTTGAAAGCACAGATCGCGACCGATCCCGTGCTGGCCAAAATGATGGAGGCACTGAAAGCCTCCGGGGAAGATCTGCTGCTGGACCCTGAACTGACCCGCATCAACGGCGACACAGGTGGAGAAGGCCCCAAGGCGGTCTATCGCATCGGTCTGCTCGGAGCGCTGCATTACGGCGACGGCGATTTGAAATGGCAGGACAAGGGCACCAAGGAACTGCTGGCCCTGACGGACAAAGTGTCTTTCCGCGACTGGCACCCCGACCTCATGGACAATGTGACGGACATGGTGGTGGCCACTGCGCTGGGCTATGACTGGTTCCGCGCAGGTTTGAACACCGAGCAGGCCGCAGGCGTCCGCACGTATCTCGCGGAGAAAGGCATCGCGGCACTCATCGCCCATCTCGAAGGTGAAGAAGTTCCTGATAGTGCCAAAGGACAGTCCGGCGGGCAGACCGCCACGAAAGCTAAGCCACCGGTCAAAGCGCCGGTGAAACCTCAGGCGAAACCGGATGCGGGCAAAGTGCTGCCGGGCAGCGAGCAGATGGCCGCCGCCTCTGCGCTGCTGCTCTCCGCCGTCTGTCTGGCCGATGAAGAACCCGCCGTTGCCAAAAAAGCGGCGGAGGCGGCTGCAAAGATTTTTGGCAAAGGGATCGTGCGCTTTGCTCCGGGTGGTGTCTGGCCCGAAGGCCTGCAGGCCGGCGAGATGGTGATGGACTATGTCGCGATGCTCTCAGAGTCGCTCAAGGCAGCCGCCGGACGTGATCTGGGCATCAGTCTGCTGGAAGGCATTCCGCAGTTCGGCGTCGCCCGCATGCACCTGATGGGCCCCAGCGGGCAGACGTTCAATTTCGGGGACGCCACAGGTGCGGCATCCACCCGCCCGTGGGTCGCCACCTGGCTGTGCGGCGTTGCGGGTAATCCTGGCATCCGCGCCGTGGCCGCCACTGGCAAGCAGCCGGTCACCTCTTCCTACTTCGGCCAGGTCGGCAATTTCATCTATTACAACGTGCACGCTGCCGGAGACGGCACAGCGGACTCGATGGACTACGCGCAGCCTGGTGGTTATGTGGCCGCCTCGCGTTCCGGCTGGGAGAAGAATGACTACTTCATCGCGGTCAAAGGTGGCGACAATGAAGATACGGCGGCCCAGCTCGACATCGGCAGCTTCGTGCTGGAGGCCGGCGGGCAGCGCTGGGGCATCGAACTCGGTGCAGAAACGGACA
>CAINXC010000067.1 GCA_903854655.1 uncultured Verrucomicrobiota bacterium
GTTGAAATCCGTCGTTGCGTTGATCGGCTTGTTGTTGTCCTGGGTGCGCCAGCGGCCGATGGCGTCATAGTTTTCCAGGCTGAAACCGAGCGGATTGATGGTGCGGTGGCAGCCCATGCAATTGGTGTTCTTGGTCAGCTCGGTGATCTTTTCGCGCATGGTCAGGTGGGCGTCGAACTTCGCGTCCTCAAACGCGATGGCCATCGGCGGCGGCTTGAGGGTCATGCCCACAATATTGCGGGTGAGGAAGACTCCGCGATGGATGGGCGAGGTCTGCTTGCTGGAGGCAAAGGCGGCCAGCAGGTAGGGGTGCGTGACGACTCCGGCGCGCTGCTTGGGGTCGAAACTCACACGCTGGAAACCCTCGCCGGTGATGTTGGCACCATAGAGCTTGGCGAGGCGCGGGTTGAGGATGAGGTAATCGGCCTGCAGCAGCTCGCGGTAGTCGGACTTGTCGCTCCAAACCACCTGGTCCAGGAACTGCATGAGCGAGGAGCGCAGATCGGCAAGTGTCGCCAGGTCAAAGCTGGGGAAGGCCTTGGGGTCCTTTGAGATGGTTTCCGCCCGCTCCAGCTCCAGCCAGTGGTGGAAGAAGCCGCCGAGCTTGGCCTTGGTGCGCGGGTCCGTGAGCATGCGGTTGGCCTGCACCACGATCTGGTCGTGGGTGTGCAGCTTGTGGTCCGCCGCCGCCCGGGTGAGGGTGGCATCAGGGATGGAGTCCCAAAGCGCCAGGGCCAGGCGGCCCGCCACGTCGAAATCGTCGGGCTCGCCTTCCTTCGGCAGGTCGGGATAAAGGAAGCGTGGCGACTTCAGGGCGAACAGCACCACGCGCTTGACGGCAAGCTCCGGGCTTTTCACCGCGTCGAAATGCCGTGCCACAAAATGCTGGTAGTCCTCCTCGCTCAATGGACGGCGGAAGGCTGCTTCTGCGAAGGCGCGGGCGAACTTCTTCAGTTTCTCCACACGGTCTGGCTGGCCGGACTTTGAGCCGGACAGCTCCTCCAGGTGCTGGTCCACGTGCTCCACCACATCCAGCGCCGCCTCAGTCGTGGCCTGATCCCAGGCCTTTGACACGCCCGTGCCACGCTCGTAGCCCACGCTACGATCGTCCGCCGGGAAGGTCGTCTTCACAATCATGTTGGCGCGGGGCCGGTCCGGCGAGAGGTGGTCCTGCGGGATGGTTTCGACGACGCCGTGCGGCGGCTTCCACAGCAGGTTGACCGAGGCGCTCTTCTCCTGGAACTTGAAGAACTCCAGCGAGATCGGATATGAGCGGCCGCCCAGCAGGTACACGCTCCTCTTCATTTCGCGCACGTTCGCTCCACTGCTCACCCAGCCATCGATGAGCGCGTTCTTCGGGTCGTTGACCATGAGGCGGATGCCGTTCTCGGTTCTGACGATGAACTCATAGGTGCCGGTTTCGTCGGCTAGGATCGAGCCATCCCACCGGATGTTGAATTCGTCAGGTCCCATCTTGTCGGGAGCCGGGCTGCCCGCCCCATAGGTGAAATTCACCTGCGCATCCTGGCGGCTGAACTGAGTCTTCGGAGCCTGCTTCTTGTTCTTGTCTTTGTCCTTCTTGTCCTTGTCGGCAGGCTTTGCGGCGTCGGCGGCGGCAGCAGGATCAGGAGGAACGATGGCGAGGCCGGAGTAGTTTGCCTTCAGGCCGCGCTCCTTGCCCGGCGGCTTGTCGAAGCCCGGGCGGAAATGGCCCACCACGTCCGCCACCGAGGTGCGGTACTGGGCGATGGTGAGCCGCGCGAGGTCGAACTCTGGCGGGGCCAGACGCGCCTGCGCCCGGGCCGAGTAGAAAGCATCATAAATGAAGGCGGCGACCTCTTTCGCGTCGTCACCCACGCAGGAGCCCACGTCGTCATCCGGCATGGTGCGGGCGATGCGCCTGGCCAGCGCCTCCGCCGAGCGGTTGCCGTGCAAAGGCTCATCGTACTTGTCCTTCACGCCCTCGCCGTTCTTGCCATGGCACTCCACGCACATCTTTTGGTAGATCTGCGCGCCTTTGGGGTGCTCCAGCTCTTGGGCAGGGGCAAAACTCGCCATCAGGATGGCGCAGGCGAAAAAGGGGATGACGGGGTGTTTCATGCAGGGTTGCTGGAGGTCGCGCGTGAGAGGACCTCAAAAACCCATACGTCAGGCTTTGGCGCTGGCTGTCAAGGAGTTGGGAAAGTCGTCTGCCTTCGGCACGGGTACCCGGACCCATGTTTCCGGAACCGCCCGTGCGCTACCGGGACTACAGACCACCGTAGATGACACCCGGGTTCACTGGCTTGCCCAGCATCTCCAGCCACTGCTTTTTCTGGGCGTCCGTGAGCAGTGCCTCCAGCTTGGCTTCGAGATCAAGGCGGAGGTGAAACGCCTTGGGCCGGATCTCATCGGGGTTGGCGCCCTTTTGAATCTCTGCCATCAGCGCCTGGGTCTTTTGCTGCGTCTCCTGGGTCGGGGCCATGAATTGCTTCCTTTGCGCATCTGTGATTCGCAGTTCTGTCATGTTCCACGCCGGTCCGAAGAGGCCATCCTTTTGCATCTGCAACTGATGGAGGCGCGTGCGCTGGCCTTCGCTGAGGGTTTCCTTCAGCACCGCAGCCATTTCCTCATGCGCCCTCTCGTTGTATTTTTCGCGATCGCCTTTGCCGTTCGATGCCACCTGCATGGCGTCCGGCAGCAGCTCGCGGAGGCGTTGATCGAGCTTTTCCTTCTGCTCGCTGGTCAGCTTCAACTCCGCCTGGACCTGGTCGCGGAACAAGAGGAAGGAGCAGCCAATGTTGTGCGCGAGCTTCTCGCGCGTCTCCAAGGGGACGCCCTGGGCTGCATCCGGCTTCGGTTCGCTCGGTTGTGATTCCCCGCCGATCATCTTCAGAATGGAATCCGCCGTCTTGTCGGCCTCATCGAAGTCCTTGGCTTTCAATTGGCCGTCCAGTTTTTGCATGACCGCCATGGCCTTCTCCTTGTCGTCGGCATTCTTGATCCAGGCGGGCAGCTCCTTTTGGATCTTCTGAATCTTGGCTGGCAGACGCTCCATCAGAGGCAATGGCTCCGTTTTCGGCGCTTCAGGAGTGGCGGTCTGGGCGCCCATCATCTTCAATATGGCGTCCGCCGCCTTTTCGGTTTCATCCAGTTTCTTGGCCTTCAGATGGGTTTGCATCACCTGCATGAGCGCGGCGGCTTGGGCGGCTTTTTCCTTGTCGGCGGTCTTCTCAATCCAGGCGGGCAGTTCCTTCTGGATTTGATGAATCTTCGGGGGCAGGCGGTCGAAGAGGGACAGCCCCTCGTCCTTTGCTTCGACCAGCGGCTCGCCCTTCAAAAACTTGCGATAGGCCTGTAGAGCGTCTTCACCTTCGGTGACCTGGCGGTAGTCCATGTGCTTCATCGCTTCGCCACCGATGCCCCAGGCGAAGATGTTCACCAGCGCGCCGCCGTGGTTGAACATCTTCGCGAGGTAGGTCTCTATGTTCATGCCGGTTTGGCCGGGTCCGCTTGCGGGCTGCATGTTGGTGCCCTCGCACGAGGCCCAGGCCACCTGCTTGTGGCTGGCCAGTTCATTGTAGATGTCCTCGAACAGGCCCGGCTGCGGGTAGGTCGAGAAACCTGGCCGATGGTTGGCACCGAAAGCCACGGAAGGGGGCGCGAAGTGATTGTGCTGCGAATAGCCGTTGTCCCCGTTGTGCCGCATGTAGGTCACTTCCTTGCTGTCACCCCGCCCGAAGGAGCGACGCGAGAGGAAGGCGGTGTGGGAGTAGATTTGTTGGGGTGACACCCCGGCCCCGGCGAGTCCATTCGTCCAAAGGTCGATGAACTCCTGCACGACTTTTTCGAGCTCGACGCCCATGTCTTGCGGAGGATGTTCGCGGGTGAAGCCTCGGTTCAGCAGTGCGCGATAGCCGAGATACTTGCCGGTTTCGAAGTCTTGGCCGATCATGGTTTCAGATCCGGCGATCACGCCCGCGAACAGCTCCGGCTTTTTAAGCTGATGCAGCCGGTTCACGCCTGCCTGGATGGCCTTGCCGAGAAGCGTGGCGCGCTGTTGCACCTCCCGCTGGATCACCTTGCTGTTGAAGCACATCTGCGGCGGGGCTTCGGTGGGCTTGCGGCCCCAGTCAAGGCGTCGGCCTGTGCTTGGCGTCCCGTCCCAGTCCATGGCCTCGACGTTCTGCGGATCGCTCCACAGGTCCTTGCGCCGGAGCCAGAACATGGAGTCGTCGATATGGAAACCGACGGCGACATCTGTTTCGAGAGCCAGATCAAAGGCCTTTTCGACAAACTGGGCGACCGTGGCATCATCCTGTTCAAAGCAGACCAGCCCCAGCATGACGGCCAGCCGGGTTTGCTTGTCGCCGGTGGTCCCGATTCGTTGTTTGATGTCCAAAACGTAATCGCGCAGCGCCGCCGAGCCCGGCACCAGCGGCTCCTTGGTTCCACTGCTCATGAGATGGGCGACCTTTGGATCGGGGCTGAAATAGGTGAAGATTTGGAAAGCGAGGTACTTGGTCTCCTTCTCAGCTTCGGCATTTGCATGGCTGAAGAAGGCGGAGCCGAGAAGGCAGAGGAGAAAGGCTTTTGCTTTGTTTGTCATTGTGTGAGACGGATAAAATTGGATTGGGCAGCGGCGTGTTCGTTCGTTGTAACGCCCGGGCATGGGACCGGTAACAGCGAGTTTGCTTCTTTTGCTGAGACAATGCACGCATTTGGCGGCCTTGTCGGGTGATGAACAACGCAGGGCGCGGCAGCGTCATGGAGTGCGGTGGCAAGCGTTAGCGAGACACCGCTTTGTCGGAGCGATTGATTGCTTGCAGCCGGAAAATCATTTGTCACCCAACGTACAGT
The DNA here is from genome assembly GCA_903854655.1 of uncultured Verrucomicrobiota bacterium. Classification (GTDB taxonomy): domain Bacteria; phylum Verrucomicrobiota; class Verrucomicrobiia; order Verrucomicrobiales; family Verrucomicrobiaceae; genus CAINXC01. The sequence continues at coordinate 4,840 of CAINXC010000067.1, forward strand.
TCCGACGATGCCCCCGTGGTGTGCATCTTCCCTCGGCCCCTCGAAAGCGGTGTCGCGTTAGCGCTTGCCGCCGCACTCCATGACGCTGCCGCGATTCTATTGGGCCTGGGTTGGCTGCCACTTCCAGTTCCTGATCTCCGGCATGTCTTCGCCGTGCTCGTTGATGTACTGCTTGTGGGCGATGAGCTTGTCTTCAAGCTGCTGCTTGAGGTGCACGCCTTGATAGCCGGTCTGAGGAAGGCGGTTGATGGTGTCGATCACCAGGTGGAAGCGGTCCATGTCGTTGAGCACCGTCATGTCGAAGGCGGTGGTGATGGTGCCTTCCTCCTTGTAACCGCGCACATGGATGTTGTGATGGTTGGTGCGGCGGTAGGTGAGGCGATGGATTAGCGTCGGGTAGCCGTGAAAGGCGAAGATGACGGGCTTGCAGGTGGTGAAAAGATCATCGAAATCCTGGTCCTCAAGGCCGTGCGGATGCTCGCTGTGCGATTGCAGCTTCATCAAATCCACGACATTGACCACGCGGATCTTGAGCGCGGGCAGGTGCTCGCGCAGGATGGAGACGGCGGCGAGGGTTTCCAGCGTTGGCACATCACCGGCGCAGGCCATGACCACATCGGGCTCGGAGTCCTGGTCGTTGCTGGCCCATTGCCAGACGCCGATGCCTTCGATGCAGTGGGTGACTGCGGCATCCATCGCCAGCCACTGTGGCGACGGGTGCTTGCCGGCGATGATGACATTGACGTAATGGCGGCTGCGCAGGCAGTGATCGGTCACGGAGAGCAGGCAGTTCGCATCCGGCGGCAGGTACACGCGAACGATCTCGGCCTTTTTGTTGATGACATGATCGATGAATCCAGGGTCCTGATGAGTGAAGCCGTTGTGATCCTGGCGCCAGACATGTGAGGATAACAAATAATTGAGCGATGCGATCCGGCGTCTCCATGGCAGGGTGGAGGTGATTTTCAGCCACTTGGCGTGCTGGTTGAACATCGAGTCAACGATGTGGATGAACGCCTCGTAGCAGTTGAACAGCCCGTGCCGTCCGGTCAGCA
>CAINXC010000068.1 GCA_903854655.1 uncultured Verrucomicrobiota bacterium
GCTCATTGGTCTAGCTCCGCGAAAAACCCCACATCTGGGGTCGGACTAAAGGTTGGACCTGGACTAGCTAAGGTTGCCTTGGCCGCCTTTGTGGCGGCGTTTGTCGCTGTCTCTGTTTTTGAGATTCGGGCCGTATGGGTTCGGCGAAATGAAACTGAGCAGCGCGCCAATGCTTATTGCCAGGGCGCCAAGGGCGATGCCTGTGAGAGCCTCAAGGCGAATATCCGGGCGGCTAACGCTAACGAGGACGCTCATAGGTGGGCTCCGAAAAGGCGGAAAAGGCAGTAAGCCGACAGGTAGGAATACAGGACCAGGGCGGCAGAGTCCGCCACGGTCCAATGGCCCCGTTTGGCCCAGGTCGCGCCCAAACCCATAAGGACCGCCGCCGTCCAGACAACCGCACCGGCTATGTCAATGGCGCTCATGGGTGGGCTCCGAAAAGGCGGAAAATCGTCCCCGCCGCGATGACGCTGGAGATGATCGCTATACCGTAAGCATAGGGGCTGCATTTCTCATGCACGGCATAGGGCCAAGCCAGCACCGCCAACCCCGTCCAAACCACCGCACCGGCTATGTCAAAGGCGCTCATGGCTTCTCTCCACGAACGGCTTTGATGGCGATGAGGGCGGACTGGACAGCGGGCCATAAGGACCAGCCCGCAGCCTCACACGCCTTCGCCGCGCACTCCCTCGCCAGCAGCAGATCGGGGTCTACCAGCTTCGTGACGGTGACGCCGGGGAGGGCGAGGATATATGGGCTGCGGGCGCGATTGTCTTCGTCCCTCCACCAGCCATCGGAACTACGCGTCAGCACCAGCCCATCCAGCCGCACCTTATCGCCGGGATGGCAGGCGTTGATTTCTTCGGGGGTCATGGATTCTCCTTCAGTCGTTGGGCGAGATCGCGCTTCATCAGTTTAACCCCTTCCCAGGGTGCTTGTGCTGCTGGGCCTTCTTCTCCAAGGTGCTGCGCATCTCTTCCAAGAAAGTTTGCTTAAAGTCCTCCAGCGCGAAGCTGTGGTCCAAGGCCTTGTTCTCGTCAAACAGGTCAGAGACTGAACGGATCACGTCCGCCAGGGTTATGCCCTTGGCCTTGCCACCGTTGGCAGGGTCGTAGCCGGAGCCATATTTGTTGGGTTTAGGCATTGTGCGTATTTTCTCCTGTCTGGCCTGGAAGACCCAGGGAACCCCATCCTAGCCCAAGACACCGGCGGAAATCAAGCGGGCTTTAAGGGTATGCCAGCAGCGGCCCCTTATATAAGGCCAGCCAAGTGGCAGCTCGAGTGGCGACTCAAAATCCAAAACGACCTATTGAACTATTGAGGGGTGGCCTATCCCCTTAAAAGCATTAAATAATTGCCCCAATAAAGCCGCCTCAATAGGTGTTTTCCGAAGCATTGGGTCTATTGGACTCTCCAAGGGAGACAAATCCCCTTCCTCCGGCGAGCACAAACGCAACCGGGGTATTCCCCTGCGCGGAATAACCGGAAATGGGGCTTGCCCAAAGCAGCAAAGACCCCCATATTTGCACCCAAGACAGGATTCCTTCTGCATGACAGATGTTATCATTACTCCCAACCCGGATGGGCGGAGCGCAGAACTATCGGGCCGGTTAGGCCCCGATATCTATGAGCTGTCGCGCGAGCTCCCTGGGCGAAAGCGCTGGCAGGGCCGTGCATTGCTGTTCGAGCTATCCAGGGCCAACGTGGACATGGTGCGGGAGAAGCTTCCCCTGGCTGTTTGGAAAGATCCAAAGCGGCTGGAGGATATTCTGCAACTGGAGCAGGTGGAAGCAGACGCCAGGGCTGCCAAGGGGCGCCCGCCGCCGGCAGAGGCCTCAGCCTTCAGGTATAAGACCGCGCCGCGCGAGCATCAGCGCCAGGCCTTCTTGCTGGCGCGGGACCGTGGGGCCTTTGGGTTCTTCTTGGAGCAAGGACTCGGAAAGACAAAGGTCGTCCTGGATGAGGCAGCCTATCTTTATGCCAACGGGGCTGTTGATACCCTGCTCGTAATCGCACCAAACGGCGTCCACGCCCAATGGCTGGAGGAGCAAGCTCCGGAGCACCTACCGGATTGGGTTCCGCGAAAAGGATTTGTTTATCGGAGCAACTGGACCCAAGCTCGGCGAAAGCAGTGTGAGGAGCTCTTCACCTACCATGAAGGCCTTCGCATCTTTTGCGTGCACCAGGACGCCTTGGCCGTGGCCAGCGGCATCTCCTTCGTGGAGCGGGTGCTGTTCTCCTCTGAAAAGGTAATGTGGGTGATAGACGAGAGCCTTTGCATCAAGACTCCCGGGGCTAAGCGCACCAAAACAGCGCTGAAGCTGCGGGATCGGGCGCCCGTGCGCCGCATCCTTACCGGAACCCCGGTGGGGAAGGGTGTCGAGGACCTTTATACGCAGCTCCGATTCCTGTCCGACGATGTTCACGGGTTCACGAGCTTCTACACTTTCCGCAATCGCTACTGCGTCACGCAGCCCGTCCCAGGGGCGCCGGCTGGAGCGGTCAAAATTGTCGGCTATAAGAATTTGCAGGAACTCAAAGAGCGGATGGATGCATGGACCGTGCGCTTTACCGCCGCCGATTGCCTGGACCTGCCTGAGCGGATCTACCAGGAACGACGGGTGGAGATGACCGAGGAGCAGGCGCGCATGTATGCGCAGCTCAAGGAGGAGCTGCTGACCCAGCTCGACAGTGGGGAAATTGCGACAGCCGACTTAGCCGTGGTCCGGCTGCTCCGGCTGCAGCAGATTTTGTCTGGGCATATCAAGGATGAGAATGGGCTGCTGCTCCCCGTCAAGACGCTGCGCCCGGCGGCGGTCATGGAAATTGCGGAGCAGACAGGCCCCAAACTGCTGGTTTGGGCGCGGTTCCATCATGATATTGAGCTTTTGCGCGCAACCTTCAAGCACTGGAATCCGGTGGTCTGGTATGGCCCAACCTCCCAGGACGATCGGAAGGCGGCCAAGGAGCGGTTTATTAACGACCCTGAATGCGGGCCCTTCATCGCTAATCCGACCTCTGCAGGTATCGGTCTGGACGGGTTGCAGAAGGTCTGCCACACCATGTGCTACTACAACAATGACTTCTCCGCGACCACGCGGGCGCAGAGCGAGGCGCGACTTTATAGGGACGGCCAGCGGGGAACCGTCAACGTCATTGACTTGGTGGTGCCCAACTCCATTGACGGGTATATCCTGCGTGCCCATAAGCGCAAAAAGGACATTGCCGCCGAGGCCCTCAGCCTTCGCCGAGATGATATATAAAGGGCTTGAAAACCCCGCTGCTTCCCCCTAGGATGGTGCTTCCCCGGTCTTCGGGGCCAGACAGGAGATACAGAATGACCCCCACCGTCCAACAGCAAGCCTTCCTGGACGCCCTGACCGGGACCCGCGACAATCTGGCCCTGGTGGCCCGCGCGGGCTGCGGCAAGACCTCCACCATCCTCCTGGGCGTCGATGCTATCGTCAAGGCTGAGCCGCAGGCGGAAGTCACGGTTTGCGCTTACAACAAGGCCATTGCGGACGAGGTGGGCGCCAAGCTCAAGTCAGCAGGCCATAGCAACTGGCAGAAGGTTCAGGCGGCCACGCTGCATTCGATGGGTTGGGGCCTCGTCCGTTTCGTCTTCAAGTCCGCAATCGACGACAAGAAGGTCCGCAACATCATCTCCGGGATGAATGAGGACCGAGACCTGTACGAGCAATACGGCAATCAGATATCCGCGCTCGTGCGCATGGGCAAACAGTCCGGAGTTGGTTTCTTTCCCACCAAGCAGATCGGCGACATCGGCATGTGGTATGCTTTGGCTGACCATTACGACATCAACGGTCTGGATGACACCAGCGACATGGATCAGGTGGTCAGCGCGACGCAGAACATCTATCGCCGGTCGCTTGCACAGATAGACGTCGCCGACTTCGACGACATGGTCCTATTCCCCCTTATCAAGAATCTGCGGGTGAAGTTCACCAAAGACTACCTATTCCTCGATGAGGCACAGGACCTCAGCCCAGCCCGCCAAGCGCTCGCGCGCAAGTTCATGAAGCCCCATACCGGCCGGATGATTGTTGTTGGCGACGATCGCCAGGCCATTTACGGCTTCAGTGGGGCAGATGCAGATGCCATGCCCAACCTGATTCGGGAGCTTTCGGCCAAGGAGATGCCCCTGAGCGTCACCTGGCGCTGCCCCAAGGCAGTTGTCACCCTGGCGCAGTCCTTGGTTCCGGATATTGAGGCGGCGCCCAGCGCGGCCCAGGGCGCGGTCCGGCAGATGGCCGAGGTCCCGGACGATCTGGGCGCCGAGGATGCCATCCTTTGCCGCAATACCGCCCCATTGATCTCGCTCGCCTATAAGCTGATCCGCAGCGGCAAGCCTTGCAAAGTGGAAGGCCGCAGCATCGGTGAGGGCCTGGCGCAGCTCGCCAAGCGCTGGAAGGTTACGACCATCGATGCGCTGCTGAAGAAGCTCGACACCTACAAGGAGCGCGAGGTGCAGAAGGCCATGGCGCGCGGAAACGATGCCAAGGTCGAAGAGGTTGAGGACCGGGTCGCCACGCTGGTGGAGATTTGCCAAGCGTGCATTGCCCAGCAAAAGACGTCTTTGGCCGATGTGCTTTCGTTCATTGACTCCTTGTTCGCTGACGGGGCGGAAGGGGTGACGGTGCTATGTACTTATCACCGGAGCAAAGGCCGCGAATTTCCGCGGGTCTTTCTGCTGGAGCACGCGGAGCGCTGCCCTAGCAGGGCAGCCAAGCAACCCTGGCAGCGCGCCCAGGAAAATAACCTGGCTTACGTTGCCTTTACTCGGGCGCAGAAGGAATTGGTGTTTGTAGGATGAGCGCCCACCCCATCAGGCTCCTCAACAAACGGCGCAGACGTGCAGAGCGTCGCGCGCTGGGCTTTGTAATCGGGCCTAACCGCTGGCGGGGAAAACTGCGCCGGGTAATGCAAAAAGAGGTCCGGCGGTTGCGCCGGGAAGGTGTAGTTACATGTCTGAAGCTCTAACCATCGCCCCTCGGGAAGCAACCCAACCCGAGGGGACCGTCTATTGCGTACAAGATCCTCCGATCATCCGCCGCGCTGGTGGCCCAGGGATGACGAAGGACTTATCCAGCGCCCAGCGGTACGGGAAGATCGTTATGATCCTTGAAGCCGGGCGGCAAAGCTCAATGGAGCCAGGCCCCTGCTTACAGGCCCTGAACCGTGGGCTCCGCAGTTTCGACCCCACCAAGGATTACTTGGTCTTCCCTGGCGGAGATCCAATGTCGTTGGGGCTGGCAATGATCGCCCTGCAATACAACGGGGTGAAGAGCTTTCAATTCCTCCGCTGGGAACGGGAGCGCTCGATTGACGGGGAGCGGCTAGCTGGCGCGGGGTTCTACGTTCCGGTCAGGGTATCCTTGGTAGTTTAAGACAGGAGGAAGATATATGACAGACGTATTCGCGGACGCGTCCACGATTTCAGCCAGCGACGCGGAGGTGCAGTCGATCAGCACCCTGGCGGACAAGGCTATTGAGCTCCAGGCGGAGATTGACTCCCTTGGCGAGGTACTGGCGGAGCGCTCGCGCGAGCTCCGCGTTATCCTGGACGCCCAGCTCCCCGTAGCCATGGACGAAGCTGGGTGTGAGGAGTTCAAGGCGTCGAACGGGGCCAAGATCAAGCTCCAGCAATTCGTCAACGCCGCAATCCAGGGCGAACACCAGGAGGAAGCATTTGATTGGTTGCGCGACAATGGTCACGGCGACCTGATCAAGCGTGAGCTGAAGCTGGCCCTGGCCAGGGGCCAAGACAATGTCGCCCCCGAAATCATTGCGGTGCTGAAGGCCCAATTCGGCATGGTGCCCGATGACAAGACAGGTGTTCACCCGCAGACGCTCATGGCCTTTTGCAAAGAGCAACTGGCAGATGGCAAGGAGCTCCCGGCCTCCTTGTTTAACGTCTACGTAGGCCGCCGGGCCAAGATTACCCCCAGAAAGGATTGAAGCTATGAATACCGCAACCAAACCAAAACCCCCGGCGAAGCAGGAGGCCGGAGGGCTCCCCGCCGAGCTTATGCAAGATCTCTATGGCGATGCCGGCATGGGCTCAGAATCCGCAACAGCGGAAGACATGAGCATTCCGTTTGTGCGCTGTGCGCAATCGCTCAGCGCGGAAATCAGCAAGCGCGAGGCCGCCTATATCCCCGGCCTGGAGGAAGGGGACTTCTACAACACCGCCACCCAGCAGACCTGGAAGGGCGAAACTGGGTTCCTATTCGTCCCGGCGCTCTTCCAGCGCAAGTTCCTTGAATGGACGCCGCGTGATGCCGGCGGTGGTTTTGCAGGCGAGCACGGCCCAGAAATCATGGACCGGACAACCAAGGACGAGAAGGGTCGGGACCTACTGGACAATGGGAACGAAATCCTTCCCACTGGGACATGGTACGGCCTGGTGCTGGACGAGGAAACCGGCGCGGCGCAGCAGGTGGTCATCTCCCTGGCCAAGACCCAGATGAAGGTCTCCCGCCAACTGATGACCAAGCTCAAAACCGTGGCGCTCCCGCGCCCGGACGGCAAGGGCACCTTTAACCCCCCATTGTTCTACAATGCCCTGCGCGTAACATCGGTTCCGGAGTCCAACGACCAAGGCCGATGGATGAGCTTCCGCTTTGCACTGGACGGGACTGTCTTGGACCGCCCAGGCGGTGCCGGTACCTACGCCCAGGCCAAGGCCATGCTGGAAGCTGTTCGCAGTGGCGCCATCAAGGCAGCCGTGGTCCGTGAAAGCGGTGGGGACGAGGACGACAAGGAAATTCCCTTCTAGCTGATACTGCAAGAACCTAAACCCCCGAGCAAGCAAGCTCGGGGGTCTGTTGCAGGAGTGGGGCGGGAATGGAAATCTGGGAATTATTCCGCGGCTACGAGCTGGCCTACGGGACATATGACGTCCGCCGAACCTCCGACCGCGGAAAGGCCGAGGGCAAAGCGCAAACCATCAAGGGCCGCTTAACCGCGGAGATGTGGCAAGCGCACCTGGCCGGTGAGGGCCCCGGTATCGGGGTCATTCCCCTGCTGGAAGATAACACCGTGGTTTGGTCGGTGCTTGACATCGACGTGATCGGGATTGATCACACCGCGCTGGAAGCGAAGGTTGAGCAATTCGGCCTCCCCCTGGTTACCGCGCGCTCCAAGTCAGGCGGCGCGCACCTATTCCTATTCCTGGCCGAACCCGCGCGCGCTGGCGAAGTTATGAGCCTGATGGGCGCATGGGCGGCGGTCCTGGGATACGGGGGATGCGAGGTCTTTCCGAAACAGTCCTCCCGCTTTGACGCGAAGGATGTCGGCAACTGGCTGAATATGCCCTACTACGAGGCCAAGCGGACACTGCGCTACGGTATCAAGGACGGTGCGCCCCTGACGCTGCGCGACTTCTGCAGCTATGCAGAGTCCAAGAAGATCTCCTTTGAGGAGGCCAGCAAGCTGACGGGCCTCCCTGCTTCCCCGATGGGCACCGGTCGGGTCGAGGGGGCCGGGGATATCTTTTATGAAGGCCCACCCTGCCTCCAAGCCCTGCACGCGCATGGGGGCTTCCCGGAAGGGACCCGCAACGAGGGTCTTTCCAACACTATGGTTTATCTGCGCCACCGGTTTCCCGATAACTGGAAGGACCGGGCGCAGGAGTACAATCTGGCGATGTGCGATCCCCCGCTGTCGCTGCCGGAACTCAACAGCATTGTCAAGAGCGCGGATCGCAAGACATATGCCTTCCGGTGCAGCAAGGCCCCCCTTGCCTCTCACTGCCACAGACGGGAATGCCTTTCCAGGAAGTTCGGGGTTGGGGAATCCCCGGAAGGGGAGGAGCGGCCACCCTTAAGCGGCCTGACCAAATACAAAGGTGACCCGGTCATCTGGTACCTGGACGTTAACGGCGAGCGCCTCCAGGTCACCACCGAGGAGCTGCTCAACCAAAATCTCTTCAAGCGGAAGGTTGCGGACGCCATAAACCGGGTCATCCGTTCCGTGCCGCAGCCGCGCTGGGACCGCTATATCGACGAGCTCATGCGCGACTGCGATGAGGTAGAGGTGCCCGACGATGCTTCCCCGACCGGCCACTTCCAAGCGCTTTTCGACAATTTTATCCGGGGCCAGGCGCAAGCGACCAGTAAGGATGAACTGGCTATCCGCTGGAACCCCTACCGCACGGGCGAAGGGGAGGTATGGTTCCGGGGTCCCGGGCTGTTCGAGTTCCTTAACCGGCATGGATACAAATACAAGTCCCAGCACCATGTCTGGCAGATGTTACGTGCGGCGGGGGCCACTAAGAAGCTGATCCAGATCGCCGGCCGTCCGACCAACGTCTGGATCGTCAAAGACGAAGGGGAGATGCCTGTGCAGGAAACCCCGAAGTTTGGGTCAGAGGAGTTCTGATGGCGATAATCGTCTTTGACACGGAAACAACCGGCTTCAACCCGCAAGAGTGCGGTGTGGTTGAATATGCGCACGTTGAGCTCGACCCGCAGACGCGGCAGGTCGTTGGGTCAACCAGCTTCCTAACCCATCCCGGGACGCAATACCTCCCCATCCCTGCGGTGGCGCGTGCGGTCCACCATATCTCGGACGCGGACATTGCTGGGAAGCCCCATATCTCCCAGGCCCTGAACTTCCCCTGGACGGATGTCGAGGTCTTTGCAGCGCACAACATGGCCTTTGACTGGAGCTTCGTTGGCCAGTACCTCCCCGAGGATATTCCCCGGATATGCACCCACCGATGCGCCCTGCATCTGTTCCCCGATGCACCCTCCCGCAGTAACCAGGCCCTTCGCTATTGGTTGGATCTTGAGCCCCAATGGCCGGAGGACAGGAGCGGAGATACCTGGCTCCCCCACCGGGCGCTGTTTGATGCTTACATAACCGCTGCGTTATTGGCGCGAATGCTGCAGTTGCGCACATTAGGTGAGCTTATTAGCTTGACCTCCGCCCCGGTTCTCCTGCATACTTGCTCCTTCGGCAAGCATAAGGACGTTCCATGGTCCAAGGTCCCAAAGGACTACTGCGCTTGGATGTTGCGCCAAGGTCCGGATGCGTGGGACCAGGATGTCATCTATACTATTCGTTATTGGTTGGGGCTTGAGGGATGAGCCGCACCGAGCTGATCCTAGGCCCACCCGGTACGGGCAAAACAACAGCGCTGCTGGACAATGTCAGCGAGGCCCTAGCAGCAGGGACAGACCCATCGCGCATAGGCTACATGGCCTTCACCCGCAAAGCCGCCAGGGAGGCCGCCGGGCGGGCTGCAGAGCGCTTTAATATCAGACAGGATGATCTCCCTTGGTTCCGCACCCTCCACTCCGCCGCATTTCATATCCTGGGCCTTCGGCCGGATGAGGTAATGCAGGATTCCCACTTCAAGGAGCTGGGTGAAGCGCTCGGCTCCTTCACCTTCCAGCATTCCTACGATGAAACCGTTGAACGGGCGCCGCTGGGCGGGGGCCTGGGGGATCGGGCATTGGCCGTCTATTCCAGGGCCAGGGCGCGGATGATTAGCGTCGAGGAGGAATGGGCCAAGGGGGAGGACGAAATCAGCCTGGCGGACGCCAAGCGCTTCGCGCGCACCCTTGAGGCCTACAAGGAGAGCTACCAGCTCCGGGACTTCAACGACTTCCTGGACGAGGTCCACGAACCCCTACCCTTTGAGCTATTCATCATTGACGAAGCACAGGACCTGACCCGCCAGCAATGGGCCTTCGCCCGCCGCGTGGGGGCCACCGCCAAGCGGGTGATCATTGCGGGAGACGATGATCAGGCTATTTTCCAATGGTCCGGTGCGGACCTGAGCTTGTTCCTGGCCTTCGCGGGCAATACCAAGGTCCTTCCCCTAAGCCACCGCCTCCCCCGCTTGATATGGGCCAAGGCCTACGCCCTGGCCGAAAGCATCAAGTACCGCCGGCCAAAGGCCTGGGGGCCACGGGACGATGACGGTCAGATCGTCTGGCTGGACATCCCTGAGCAAGTCGCGGTGGACAATGGCCAAACCTGGTTGCTCCTGGCGCGCCATAAATGGCAGCTCGGGGACCTGGAGCGCATCTGCAGGGACAAGGGTGTTGTCTACCAGCGCGATGGTCAGTGGTCCAACCAAACAACCGCAGTGCGCGCGGTGGTCAACTACGAGCGACTCCGCAGGGGAGAAGCGCTTGGGAACGCCCAGGTGCAGGCTATTGCCCGTTTTGTCCCGGGCATGACACCTCCGCCCAAGAGCGTCCCGAGCTTCTCCTGGGGCGACCTTGCGTGGCCGTTTGCAGGGCAGCCCGACTGGATGGCCGCACTGTCCGGGATTGGGGCCGATGAGCGGGAGTATATTCGCAAGCTGCGCCGGTCGGGGGAGAGCCTCGTCAACTCCGGCCGGGTGGTCATATCCACCATCCACGGGATCAAAGGCGGGGAAGCGGACTGCGTGCTGATCATCCCCGATGTATCCCGAAAGGTCTGTGACCGGTTGGCGGTGGATGAGGAGAAGCGTGTTTGGTATGTGGCCATCAGCCGGGCCATTAAGGAGCTGCATATCTGTGCGCCTGCGACAGAAAGGTTCTTTCGCGCTTGATTTACTGAGTAGGGTTTCTTAGGATGGGGCTTCCCGGATCGTCCGGGATAGACAGGAGAAAACTCGATGACGGATTATGTTTCGCGCTCCGCCGCTATTCGCGCAGCGCGTGCGGTTCTTGGCGCAACGGCCATGGACCTCGTGCATTTCCAGGTGAAGACGGTCCCCGCCAGCGACGGTGTGGGCGAGCGCTTCGCGTGGGAGCCCCTCGACAACACTGCTCACATCAAGGAACCCGCTATGTTCGGCAAGAAAGACAAGCCCCAGCCCACGATCGCCGACGCGCTTGGCCCGGTGGCCAAGGACGAAATCAAGGAGGTCGCCACCAAGGCGCCCAAGGCCGCCAAGGGCAAGGCTGAAAAGACCGCCAAGGCCCCGACGGAGAAGAAGCGCTCGCGCGTCCACGTCACCCTGGAAGCCCTGGCCCACCCGCATGGGGTGACGGTCGAGGAACTGGCCGCCAAGTTCGAGGCCGAGTTCGGCGACGGCAAGAAGTCCACCGCGACAATGGCCATCAACAAGGTTCCCAAGAGCGCCGGCATTTCGACCACGCGCGAAAAGGTCGAAGGGCGCGGCAGCGTCTACCGCAGCGTCGCGGCCTAATACGAAAGCCCAGTGCCGGAGGGGTGCTTTATGCTCCGGTAGTTTTCTTCAAGCAGGGTGGGAATGATGGCCAACGAGGTATTTCGCTCCACGAAGACCTACCGCGAAATTGGGCCCGTGGCCTATCGTCAGTGGCGCGCGGATAGTCATTGTTGTCTGCTCCACGGATACGCCCTGAGCTTCCATTTTGAGTTCGAATGTACCACGCTGGATGCTCGCAACTGGGCAATGGATTACGGGGGTCTTAGGCCCCTTAAGGGGAAGCTTGAGGAGTGGTTCGACCACACCCTGCTCGTGGCCGAAGACGATCCCATGAAGGCGGAGCTGCTCCGGTTGGGCGAGCTGAAGCTGGCCAAGATTACGCTGGTCGAGCGCACCGGGTGCGAAGGCCTGGCGGACTTCCTCTATGAATATGTGAACACCTGCTTTCTTAAGGATTACGGGGAGCAGGATCGGGTCTGGTGCACCAAGGTTGAGGTGCGCGAGACAGGTAGCAACATGGCCATGCGCATGGGCGAACGGCCAAAGACAGGATCATCAGAATGAAGAAAGTCTACCTCGCCGGCCCTATCTTCGGGGTCCAGGACCCGGCCTCCTGGCGCAAGGAGGCCATTCGTCTGCTTCCCAAGGGCTGGCAGGCGGTTAACCCCCTGGACCTGGAAGTGTCCATTGACCGCCCAACCCACCTGGTGCAGACCGACCTCGACGCCTTGGCCCGCTGCGACGCTGTCTTGGTGCGCGCGGAGGAACCGTCCTATGGGACCGCCATGGAACTCTTCCATGCTTCACGGACCTTGGACATCCCGGTTATTGCATGGCCCTGCCACGGGGAACGCTCCCCCTGGCTGACGGTCCATGTCAGCGAGTTCTTCAATACCCTGAAGGAAGCCGTTGGAGCACTCGCCCATGTCTGAACCGCGCATGATTACGATGCAGGAGGTGGTGCAGGAGTCGATCCGTGTCGCCGACCGGCTGGCGGAGGAGCGACGGATCACCATCTGGGGTATTCCCAGGGGCGGGGTATCCGCAGCCCTGGCTGTCGCAGCGCGGGACCATCGGTTCATTGTGGTGCAGCACCCGAAGGACGCGGCGGCCTTCATTGACGACATCTGGGATTCAGGGGCCACGGCTGCCCGGTACGCGGCACGGTACCCCATGACACCGACCTACGCACTATTCGACAAGCGGGAACCCAAATGGGCGGGGCAATGGTTGGTAATGCCTTGGGAGTGCGCGGAGGACGGTGAGGACAAGAGCGCGGAGGATATCGTCACACGGCTGCTGCAATTCATTGGTGAGGACCCCTCGCGTGAAGGGCTACGGGAGACACCCAAGCGAGTAATGAAGGCCTGGAAGGAATGGGCCAGCGGCTACGGCCAGGACCCGGCGGCGATCCTCAAGACATTCGAGGACGGGGCGGAAGGGTGCAATGAGATGGTCATTGTACACAACATCCCAGTCATATCCAAATGTGAGCACCACCTAGCCGACGTGCATGGTCATGCCCATGTCGGGTACATCCCCAATGGCAAGATCGTTGGCCTGAGCAAGCTGGCCCGATTAGTTGAGGTCTTTGCTCGGCGCCTCACTGTCCAGGAGCGCCTTACAAACCAGGTCGCGGATGCCCTAGATAAGCACCTGCAGCCGCTGGGCGTTGCCGTGATGATTCGGGCCTCCCACGCCTGCATGAGCAGCCGGGGGGTGCGTATCCACGGCTCAGCGACCACCACCAGCGCCATGCGGGGCGCGTTGCTCACCGAGCCGGCCGCGCGGGCGGAATTCATGAACCTATGCCAGATGGCGGAACGGGGGAATAGCTGATGGGTAAAGCAGCAGTTTTGTTTAGTGGCGGCCTCGACAGTTACCTATCCTGGAAGCTCTTTGCTCCGTCCGCCGACCTGCTCTTCGTGAACATTGGCCAGCCCTACCGGTCCAAGGAGCTGCTGGCCGCCTTGAATATCGCGCACGCGGAGGGCGCGGAGCTCCAGGCCATCCAAGGGGCGCCCGTGGGCGAAAGCCCCATGCCCAGCGGCATCATCCTGCACCGCAACGCGCACCTAATCCTGTCCGCAGCCTCCGCCGGTTATAGCGACATCATGCTCGGCGTCCTGGAGGGGGAGATCAACTCAGACAAGTCGCAGGCCTTCTTCGACTCCGTCCAGGCCGTGCTGAACATTTCGCACCGGGGCCAATACTGGAACGATAATCAGGGCGTGAGCTATCACGTGCATTCGCCCATCCGCCACCTAACCAAGTCGGAGCTGGTGGACCGGTATATAAGGGCTGGCCATGATCCTGATATCCTCCTGCAGACGGTGTCCTGCTATGGGGAGGAGGACGGGCATTGCGGGGAATGCCCAAGCTGCTTCAAGCGTTGGGTGGCCTTCGCGAACAACGGCCTACGGGAGGACTTCAAGCGCAGCCCGATTACGTGGGCCACCCGGGAGGGAATCATTCACAAGGCCGAGGACGGGACTTATCCGCAGCGGCGTGCATTGGAGATCCGCAGCGCGCTAGGGAAGCCCTACGTTCGTTCCCCGTCCTGGGTGGAGGGGTAGGTGGAAATCCATCTAGCAGCATGGGGCCAAAATGGAGCTGGCAGTGCAGCGTCGGGCACCACAGGTCACTCCCAGGTGCTTCGCCCGGTAAGGTATCCCCACGTGCTGGAGTCCTTCCACTATATGAACAGCAAAATTGTCTCCGCGGCCCGCGCTGATGGGACCAAGTTCTTCCTGGACTCCGGCGCCTTTTCAATGTTCACCCAGGGTGTGGATGTGGACCTGGATAAGTACGCTGCCTTTATCCACGGGCATCCGGATATCATCAAGGTCGCTTCCAACCTGGATGATACGTCCAAGGACGAGGCAAAGTCGTACAGCAACCAAAAGGCCCTGGAGGCCCTCGGGTGCACGGTGCAACCAGTGTTCCACGCCCGGGAAGACCCGGTCTGGCTGCAGCGGTACATCGAGGAGGGGTATAGTTATATCTTTATCGGTGGGATGGTGCCGGAAACAACCCAGTGGCTGCAGGGATGGTTGGACCATATCTGGCAAAACTACCTCACGGACAAGCACGGCGCACCGTTGGTTAAGGTCCACGGGTTTGGGTTAACCAGCCTACCGCTCATGTTCCGTTATCCGTGGCACTCAGTTGACTCAACATCCTGGCTGATGACCGCCACCTTTGGGTCCATCTTCCTGGACATGCCGCAACCCCGTGGCGGGGTGAAGGACATTAAGGTGGACTTCTCCGATAAAAGCACCAAGCGTCATGACCTAAATTCCTGGCACTATGGCTCCCTTTCCGCGGTGGAGCAGCACGCGGTACGGGAACGCCTTGCAGAGCTAGAGGCCGAGCGGCCCTACAAGGACCCACAACTGGAGACCGAGCTAGAAGGTGTAATGGGGTGCCAGCAAGGGTTATGCCCCGAAGCATTAGCGGCGAGCTACGGTTGGCGCCGCTGGGCTAACATAGAGTACTTCCGGCGGGCGATGGACCGGGGTGTTTCCCGCTTCACCGAGCGTCAACCCACCTTATTTTAGACAGGATCGAACATGCGCGAAATCTTACGGTGGCTGAGCGGGGCGCTTAGTGACAAGAGCATTACCCCTGGGATGGGGAGTTATTGCGTCCAGGGTGGTGAAATCCGTGCCACGGATGGGCGGGTGACCGCTGGGCATCCTTGGGACGGGGAGGGGGAATTCTTGGTGCCGGGCTCCGAGCTGGAGAAGATCCTGGCGCGGCTGCCAGGGGAACCCACCCTGGAGGTGCTGGAGCAGTCGATCCGAATTAAGAGCGGGCGCTTCCGGGGGGAGGTACAGACGCTGGCGCTGGAGAACTGGGCCTACCCTGGACCAGAAGGCATGAACTGGCAGGAACTGCCGGATGACCTGATGGATGTGCTCAAGGCCCTCAGGCCCTTTATCTCGGACAATGCCATTCAGCCGTGGGCCATGACCTGTGCACTTATCGGCGGCTGGGCCATGGCGACGGACAACGTCTGCCTCGCCGGCGCCCCTTTCCACGCCGGCGGGAAGGTGCAGGAGCTGCTCGTTCCCATCTGGGCCATTGACTTCCTTCTGGGCCATGACGAGGCCCCGACCGAATGGGCGTGGAATGATGTAGCCATAGCCTTCCGCTGGCCGAACGGGGCGTGGATGCGCTCGGCCGTTATCGTCGGCAAGTTTCCCGAGACCGCTGCTGCGATGGTCCGAGCAGCTTGGGAGCTGGAACCACCCCATGCATTCTCCCCGGCCTTCCGCGAGGCATTTGAGCGGATCAGCGCCCTATCCGATGGGTTGATCACCCTGTATGCGGATCGGATGACCGGGTCGTTCAGCCAAGCGCAGGTGGAGGAGGAGATCGAAGTCCCGCTGCCCACGGACTGCGAAGCGACGCACTGGGGCGGTAAGTTCCTCGCCAACGTGCTTTCAGCCGCGACAGTTTGGGACCCGACGTCGTGGCCCCGCCCGTCGCCGTGGGCTGGGCCGGTTCTTGCGGGATATATTGTCGGATCGAGGAAAGGGTAGCAGCTATGTTCGGGAAGAACCCGGTATTAGGCAGAGACAAGGGCGACGGTAGCTCGCTCAAAATTGTGAAGGGTTCTCCTTTCCGGACTATCCAGGGGGAGTGTTACCTCTCCGGGATGCCTGCAATTTTCATCAGGCTTCACGGGTGCCCGTGGAAGTGTTTTTTCTGCGACACCGCCTTTAGTGATCCAGACGATCCGGTAATGACCGTTGAGAAGATCGTTGCAGCGGTAGAAGCGCTGCCCATGACCCACCTCATTGTGATCACGGGCGGGGAACCTATGCGGCAGCCCCTTATTCCGCTGTGCAAGGCCCTTTGGAAACTCGGGCACCAGATTCAGCTGGAGACAGCCGGAACCTATTGGCAAGACGGCTTAGAGCTTTATGCAGAATTTGTTGTCAGCCCGAAGACCAGTTATGTGCACCCGGCCTTCTCCACCTGGGCACGGGCATTTAAGTACGTCGTCGATAGTGAAATGTCCTGGTCCGAGGATGGTATCCCCATCACGGCCACCCAGCCAGGAACCAAACCAGCGCGCTTGGGTGCTCCCACCTCCAGCAAAATCCCAATCTGGGTCAGCCCCTGCGATGACTATGACCCAGCGAAGAACGCCGCCAATCTCAAGGCTGCAACAGACGCCAGCCTGAAATACGGGCACCGGGTGAGCCTCCAGATACATAAGCTTCTAGGGGTTGAGTGATGGGCTACCGCCCAGACAGCCACGGAATGTTCTGGCAGGACTTGGCCCCCGAGAAACCCGGAAAGGTCGCCGCTGGCCCCAGGTCCTTGCCCCCCATTCCGGAAACCTCCTGGCGGATGCCGGAGGGATTCCCCGACCTCCGCGGTCAGGGGATGATCGCAATCGACGTTGAGACACGGGACGATGAGCTGAAGTCGCGCGGCCCCGGCGCCATGCGCGACGGATATATCTGCGGGGTCAGCATCGGCACAGAGGCTGGCTTTCGTAGTTACTACCCGATCCGGCATGAAATTGGTCCCAATCTGCCGGTGCACGTCGTCCTGGGCTGGCTCGATGAACAGCTTTCCCGGCCGGGGCAGCCCAAGGTCGGGGCAAATCTTTTATATGACCTCGAATTCCTCTCCATCGCTGGTGTCAAGGTCGAGGGCCCCTTCTATGATGTCCAGGTGGCCGAACCGCTTCTCAATGAGAACAAGCTCACCTACAGTCTGGAAAGCCTTGCGCAGCAGTACCTCGGCGAAGGCAAGGTCGAGGACCAGATGCGGGATTGGCTCGAACGGGCGTTCGGGAAGGATCACATCAAGGCGAATATCTGGCGCGCTCCGTCCGCGGTCGTTGGCCCCTATGCGGAGGGTGATGTCGATTTGCCGCTGCGGATCTTTGCAGAGCAGCGGAAGCGGTTGGAGGCGGAGGACCTTTGGACTGTCTTCATGCAGGAGACCCGCCTCATCCCCATGCTCTTGGCCATGCGCCTGCGCGGGGTCCGCGTGGACATCCAGGCAGCAGAACAGCTCCATGAGGAGCTAAAAGGCCGCCAGGCAGCGGCGCTCGGGGAACTGCGGGGCATCGCAGGGCGCGAGGTCGATGTCTGGGCCGCGGAATCCGTGGCTAAGGTCTTCGATGCCATGGGGGTGGAGTACCCCCGGACAGAGAAGACCGGGGCGCCGTCGTTTCGCAAGGAGTGGCTTAAGCACCACCCCAGCGAAGCTGCATCTAAGATCATGGAGGTCCGGCGCCTCGACAAGTTCTCCGGCACCTTCGTTCAAGGGTACATCCTGGACGGGCATCACAAGGGTCGCATCCACACTCAGTTTCATTCGCTCAGGTCAGATGAAAACGGTACTGTATCAGGGCGCCTATCATGCGCTGCTGGCTGGACGCCTGTGCTGACCAAGCACGGGCTTACACCACTTCAGGACGTGCGAGTGGGCGACCTTGTCTGGACGCATAAGCGCCGCTGGCGGCCTGTAACGGCTACATGGGTCAAGGGGGTCGAGCACATGGTCGACCTGCACCTGAGCAGCGGGTATATTTTGACCTGCACCAAAAAGCACCGTATATTATCCGCCCAGGGTCATTGGATAAGAGCAGGGGATATCAATGGCGTATGCGAAGTGGTGGACGGAGGACGAAGCCAACATCCAGGCCCTAGTCACCCCGCAGGGCCATTGCACAATTCACGGGATGCAGCGGCCAGAGTCGAAGTTCTACAAATCACGAAGATTGAAGATAGAGGAAGCTGTGAAGTATTTGATATCACAGTAGCCGAGGACGAGAGCTACTGGTCATGCGGATTGTTCTCTCATAATAGTTCAACTCCCAACCTGCAGAACATCCCAATTCGGGACGACGAACTTGGGCCGTTGATTCGCGCTATGTTCATTCCCGAACCGGGTGAGGACATGTGGGACCGTGACTATTCGCAGATCGAGTACCGGCTGCTGGCCAACTATGCCGCCTCCACGCACATTGCAGGGCGACCCTTGCCGGGGTCTGCGGAGATCGTGCGGCGGTACACTGAGGACCCGGATGTCGACTACCACCAAATTCTGGCGGATATGACTGGGCTGTCCCGGAAAGATGCCAAGAATGTTAACTTCGGCATGGTGTATGGCCAAGGCGTGGACCTGCTGTGCAAAAACCTGGGCCTTGACCGGGCAGCCGGGATGGAACTGCTCGAGCGCTACCATAAACAGGCCCCCTTCATTCGCCCATTGTCCCGTCGCGTTTCCGCACGGGCGGCTAGCACGGGCAAGATTCGAATGCTCTTTGGTCGCACCCGCCATTTCAATGCATGGGAGCACAAGGGAAAGATCTACGACGAACCAGGGCCGGGCCGCAAACGGGCCTTCACCCATGCAGCATTGAACGCCCTGCTTCAAGGAGGTGCAGCGGGCATCATGAAGCAGGCGATGGTTGATATCTGGGAATCTGGTGTTTGTGATGTCCTGGGCGCACCGCACTTGACCGTGCACGACGAGCTTGTGGGATCGGCGCCGCGCACCGCGCAAGCAAGGGAAGCGCTGCTTGAGGTCAATCGGTTAATGGAATCTTGTGTCAAGCTCCTGGTTCCGCTTAAGGCTGATGGCGGAATCGGGCGTAATTGGGCGGAGGCCAAATGAAAGAAGAAAATAATCACTTGTCCCTGGGTTAAAATGGGGCTAGGCTGCAAGCAGCCTAGGGGATAAGCCCCTGGCCCAGACAGGAATACAGAAAATGTTTTATCGTCGTCAAAAACCAGTTCGTCGCGCGGCCGAAGTCATTGCTGCGGAAAAAGAGGCCAAGGCTGCATCGGCCAAGACCTGCCAGATATGCAATCGCCCTATCTTCGCGGAGACCGGGGTTATTGCACATCACGGATATCAGCGTCCATGCGAAGGGTGGCAAACGGCCTCCTGCGCCGGCGCTCGTCATCTCCCCTACGAGGCTTCCTGTGTGGAGCTGGGCAAGGAGCTGGTGTTCGCCAAGGAGCGGCTGGACGATCTTCTCTTCACCGAGGCCAAGGTGCAAGCGGAAGCGCTCCCCATGCCCTGGACCGACGGCGACGGGCGCCTGCCCCTGGACCGCAAGGGCCGCCCCACCAATAAGACCTGGGACGTCACGCGTGAGAATTACGCAGAATGCGTGGCCGATTGGATTGCCGCCGCAGACCGCTACGGGCGCCGCAGCGCCTATTACGCACCCACCTACGAGAAGCTGAAGGAGCGCCGCCTGGCTCAGCTGGCCCAGCGTATCAGCATGATGCGCAGCTACATCAAGACCCAGCAGGCTCGGTACGACGCCTGGAAGCCGACCCACAATTTCGAGGAAGGGGCCTGGGTTAAAATTTAACTGCTCCGGGGGCCGCGCAACGCGGCCCCTTCCTTTTCTGAGAACAGCATGACCAAACCTCAACTCCTCGCCCTCCTAGCCAACTCAGTTATGATCAAGCCGGCCCTGCTTGATCTGGCTGCCGAGAAACTCCCAGCAGAGCTCCCCAAGCGCGGCCACCAGGAGCTCCTCCCAGGGATGTATGTCCAGTGGGGCCGCGACATGGCCTACCACCGAAAGCAGGTGATGCAGGAGAAAAGGCAGGATGGCCCTCCCCTAAAGTTCCCCGCCAACCGCCGGTGGGCGCGTGGCTGCATCTCAGTGACCTGGGACCAACAAGGGAATTGGGCGGCCGTTGGTTATTGATCCCACCCGAAAGAAAAATGTTTTCTTTCTCTCTAATCTGGTGCATATTGGGGTTGCGGTTAACGCCGCCACAGACAGGAGAAAAGAAATGGAACATCATCTTCCGCACTCGCCAGCCAGGGCTTTAGCTGCCGGCTACAAGGTCTGGAAAGACGGCAACGGATGGCGCTTCACAACGCCTAGGGGCGATTACGACAGCCCTGTCTTTCGGACGCGCGGCGAAGCGTGGAACAAAGCCGCGCTCCACCAGGCCTAACCCCCAACCCCTAAAGACAGGAGATGAGAAGATGCAGTTTGCCAGCACCACCACCCACGAAGTTCGCAGCTACAACGCCTGCGCTTACTACAACGGCGTTTCGTGGGAAGATCAGATGGATGTCATCTGCAACGCCGTGGTTAGTAGCGGTCAGACCTTGGAGTTCACCGCGCCGTCGTTGCTTCGCGGCTGGGAGCGACACGAAGACCGTCGCTGCGCCTAACGACTAACCCTACCACATTCGGGAACAACCCGCCAAGGCAGGAAGCCCTAACCGGCTGGCCTGCCTTTTGGGCGTAGGAACTACTAACAGGAGGATGCCATGAATATCGACGAACTCACCACCGGTCAAGCGAAGGCGCTGGCTGCTCAATTCCAAGGTCTGACTGGCGAAAACCACGTCGCATCCGCTCAACACGCCCCCATGTCCGTCATCGTCTGCACCGACAAGCGCGGCGTGGTGTTTGGCGACACGGTGGATGTTAACGCTCGCCCGATCACCCTGACAAATGCCCGTATGGCCCTCTATTGGTCAGCCGATGTTGGTGGCGTCTTTGGGCTTGCCGAGAAGGGACCAACCGCAGGGTGCAAGATCAGCGCGACCGCTCCGTCCATCTCGCTTGAAGGCGTTACGGCCATCTTTACTGTCGATAAAAAGGCGGTCAAGGCTTGGTTAGACGCGCCTGTCCAGGGCCGATAAAATGGCAGAAGTTCTTTTCGGGACAAAGCCTTTCGGCTACGGCTACGGCTCCGGCTACGGCTACGGCTACGGCGACGGCTCCGGCTACGGCTATAGCTCCGGCTACAGCGGAAGCATCAGTCCATGAAGCTCGCCCTCGTCTACGCCTTCCTGGCGGTCATGCTGGGAATCTTGCTTAGCCCCTTTATCCTGACGGTGTGGGTCGCTTTTAACCAAGATTGAGATAGGAGGATCATATGTGGATTATCGCGCACAAGGAAGATGGTATCATCTACGCCCTTGGTGATACGCGCAACAATGCGTGGGAAAATGCTGCCCTTGTGCGAATCGCAGACAATCGAGAATGGCGCCTTGAGTCTGAAATCCAGCTCATGAGGGCCAGCGGCTGGGCCGCACAGAAGTGCACAATAGACCTTCAAGATGGGAGAAAGTACGCATGATCCCCCTCCAATTAACCATTGAAACCCGGCGCCAGTTTGATTCACTCAAGGCCACCTTCACGCGCGCCAGCCGACCGTTCATGGACGGTGGGACCAACACCGTCGCGCTGGAGCAAGCGGACCTGGAGCTCGCTGAGGCGATCAAGGCCGCGCGGGAGCTGCGCATCTACGTCCGGGGCGAGATTGGCGACGCCAAGGCGCGTGCCCGCGAGGACGCCGGCAAGAAGCCCTTGCGGGGGCGGTCGTGAACCCCGTCCAGCGCGAGGCCCTTATGTGGGCCGTGGTCCTGGCCATCCTGGCCGGCATTCTTCTACTTCGTGGCTGCGGGGTAGTGCGATGACCTCCTCCAAGGAGCTCCAAGGTATAGCGGCCCTAGATGGCGTCCTCAGCCTCATCCTGTTCCCGCTGTACGTCTTGTTCTACGGCTTCGTGCTTACTCAGATGTGGGCATGGTTCATGGTCCCCTTGGGGGTGCGCGCTATTACCCTGTCGGCGGCCCTGGGCCTTTCGGCCATGATCCACGTGACGCGGCCCGTGGTGGATAGCAAGCTTGAGGGACCTTTTGCGGGCACCGTCGCCTTCGCCAAGGCCTTCGCCCACGTGGGCTGTTGCTGGGGCTTCGGCGCCATCTATGTTAGTGTGGGCCATATGGGGTGGTTTCGATGATCTTCGCCGACCTTCTCGCTGCCATTGATGCAGCGCGCACTATCACAAACGAGAGGGGCATCTTCCCCGGCGACGCTGTAATGCTGACTGAACCCTTGCACCGGACATGGGGTTACCCGACCCTACCGCGATTTAGCACTGGTCGCTCAATCGACAGCCTCGCGTGCGGCGGTTGGACGCCCGACCATCTTCTTCCAATCCGCTACCGCGACAACACCGACATCTGGACGCCATTCCACTACTTGGTCAAGGTCAATTGCGCACCATTCCGCGAGTTGCTCAGGCGGTATGATGACGAGC
Organism: uncultured Verrucomicrobiota bacterium; assembly: GCA_903854655.1. Taxonomy (GTDB): domain Bacteria; phylum Verrucomicrobiota; class Verrucomicrobiia; order Verrucomicrobiales; family Verrucomicrobiaceae; genus CAINXC01. The sequence continues at coordinate 22,225 of CAINXC010000068.1, forward strand.
AATGGGTGGTGAGGCCCGTCATTAGGGCATTAGACAAGCGAAGGCCATCACAATGACCCTCTACCTCTATGCAACAGCCTTCGGCCTTTGCTGCGGTGCGTTGCTCATCCTTGTTTTTCGTTGAGCTGCAATGATCATCGGCCCCGAAACCAAGCTCCTCTGCATCCGCACCCCGAAAGGCCAAGATCAGGTCCGTTCGGGTGGGATCTATATCTGCGACGAGTTGGTGCAAGGGACCTGTGGTCATTGCGAGCACTGCGGGGATGCCCACCAGAAGGATGTCATCCGTTTGCGCGGCGTTCGGCAATTCGGTCGGACGTGGTGGGGTCAGCGCATGGAGCGCGGCTGGTGCCCCTGCTGCTTCACCCCGCTGGACGGCGGGGGCCTGGAAGAGGAACCTGCCGAGGGGCTTAAGGAGCTGGTCGATGCGCCTTGAACCTGCCCTCCAAGCCCTGCTCCAATCGAAGGATGCTGAGATCAGGAAGCTGACCAAGGATCGGGATGGCCTGCAGATCAAGGTCGCCGGGTTGGAGGACGAGGTTTGGCAGCTGAAGCGGATTCTTGGTGCGTCTGGCTTTCTTGCCCCTCACTTCCTTAGCTTGACCAAGGGCGAGGAGCTCATCCTGGGGATGCTATTCGCCCGCGATTACTGCTCCAAGGAGGCCTTGTACGACGTCGCCTATCCAGGCAACGAGAGCTCAGCAAATTCAATCGAAGTCCGCATCCACAAGATCAGAAAGAAGCTCCGGCCCTACGGGATAACCATCCACACCACATGGGGTCGGGGCTACCTCATAACAAAGGAAGGTAAGCTCGCCTTGAAGCAGCTTATTGACGAGGCGGCAAAATGAAGCTTGAGGAGATCATTCGCGTAGTCCATGCTCTGTTGGAGAAGGAGCGTTGGACGGCGGACAGGGTCGGTCAGCCGGGCTGCAACGTCCGGCTGGGAGCGGAGCATAACGCCAAGGCGCTGGAGGCGGCGCTGAAGATTTTACAACAGGAGAGACAGGATGACTGACATCGTTTCACTAACCAACCCCGGGCTTATCCCCCTGGAGGCCATCACCACAATGGGGGTGAGCGTCAAGGAGGGGGATACCCCGATCGGCTTCTTCGGCACAGGCCTGAAGTATGCCATCGCAGGGCTCCTCCGCACCTCGCATAAGATCACCATTTGGCGCGGCCTGGAGCGCTACAACTTCAGCGCCAAGCCCGCGGATGTTCGCGGCAAGGAGTTCGGCTTCGTGCACATGACCAGCGAGGCCGGCGACGCTCGCCTAGGGTTCACCACCCATCTGGGCGCGCACTGGGAAATGTGGCAGATATTCCGCGAGCTCTACGCCAACTGCCTGGACGAGGATGGGGAGATGTCCCTGGCGCGGATAGTGCCGGCCGAGGGACAGACAACCATCTGGGTGACCGGGGAAGGCTTCGCGCGCGCAGCATCAGAGCGCGACCTATACTTCCTGAAGAGTAAGCCCCTCCATCACGGTGCCAACGTTGATATCCACCCTGGCATCAGCCTGGGGGTCTATTACCGGGGCGTCCTGGTTAACAAGCTAAAGAACACCGCCACCCATACCTACAACATTACCAGCCAGATGGAGCTGACGGAGGACCGGACGCTGAAGAGCGACTGGTGGGCCAACTATTACATCGCGGGCGCACTGGCCAAGTGCGATGACGGCCCGCTGCTGGAAAGGGTGTTCTCGGTCAAGGACTCCTACGAGGCCGGCCTGGGCTACCAGGACATCGGTGAGACCTTTGGTGAAACCATCCTCGCGCTGGCGGAGCGCAAGGGCGCGGCGGCTATCCCACATTCCGCCGTGCAGGCCGCCGAGGCCTGGGCGCAGCGGGAGGTCCGCATTGGAGAGCTTGCTCTGACGGCGACTGAGCGCTCCGAAATCGATACTGCCAAGGCCTTCCTGGAAAGGATAGGTTATCCGGTCAGCGCCCCGATCCTGGCGGTCGAGACGCTTGGGCCGGGGATCATGGGCCTGGCCAAGAACGACAAGATCTACCTGGCGCGGGCGACACTTACCCGAGGCGGGAACTACCTCATTGGGACGATCCTGGAGGAGCACCTACACCTCACCCAGGAATTCCGGGATGAGTCCAGGGCGTTCCAGGACTTCCTAATCGATCTGGTGGTTAAATTTGCGCGGGAGGCGCGAGGGACATGAGCAACACATTGGCAAAGGGAGAGCACAGATGAGCTTCGAGCAAGCGCGGGCGATCCTCGACTCCGCAGCCAAGATCGAGCGCAGCTACCGCGCCGACCTCCGCCGGGCGTTCCATGCTCTGCAGGAGGGGAACCTGGCCCTGGCAGAATTGCTGGGGAAGCAGGCGGAGGTGGCCGCGCATCTATGGCTGGAGCGGTTCGAGGAGGCGCAGGCCGCCTTCAATGCTGCATTGGACGAACGGGAGGGGGTCGTTGTCCCTTTCCGGGCGCGGCCGGATTCCCCACTGGGCCTTACGGGGCTGACGGCAGCCTTGTTTGATATCGCGGATGCAGGGTCCAGGGTGGACCCGCCGTGTGATGTGGAGCCTTTGGTATGAGCGAGACTTCTTTGAGCAGCTCCTATTTCTCGGAATCTTATGTCGAGGCCCTTGTTTCGCAGATGAAGGCGCTTGCGGTTAAGGAGTCAAAAGTATGAACCCCCTAACATTCGCCGCCGGTATGGCGCTCGGCGCCGTCGTCGCTGGGCCCGTGGCCACGCTGCTCGGGTGCTGGGCCGAGCGCCTGGCGTGGCAGAAGCGGGAGATCAACCTGCTTGTTGACATGCTGGAGGGCCCGGATGGTGGGCCGTTGGAGGAGGAGCAGCCGGCGGTGACAATTGAGCCGCAGGTATTGGCCCCCGGACGGGGGAGGAAGACACATTGAAAATAAGCGCCGCCCAGGGGCTTCGCGGGGCCAAAGGCCCTTGCGCAGCGCCCTAGTGGCAAATGGCCGCCCAGCGCTCGCTAATGCGGGTTGGCGGGGGTTTTAGCACAGGAGGAATGGGTATGGCAGGGAAGAAGTTGACGCCGGCGGAGAAGATCCGGGCAAAAGAGCTCCATCAGGAGGGTCTTTCGGCCAGGGAGGCTGGGCGACGGATGGGGTTAACCAGGGGATCGATGATGGGTCATTGGTCCAGGATGGGGCTGAACAACGCAGCGCGCGGGTTGAAGGTCCGGGTGGTGGTCGCGGCGAAGAAGCAAGCTCCGGCGCCTGCCAAGGTCAACCCGGCGGTCAAGGCTGCTGAGCACCAGGCGGAGCGGTTTAGCCGGGTCCCGGTGCTTAAGTACCTTGGGGAAGCCGGCGCCCCGCTGCGGGAGGTTGGCCCATATCAAGGCGGCTGCAAATGGCCCACCAAGGACCTGCCGGAAGGCGGGTATCTATGGTGCGAGGCACCGAGGTTGGACGGGCGGCCCTACTGCGGGAAGCATTGCCGGCGGGCGTATGTGCTGGTACCGAAGAAGGAAGTGAAGGTGAGAGCATGAGCATTCGCCCATACCGCAGGTTGCCTGTGCTTAAGGTGCAGCGCTGCGGCCATTCGTTCAATGCCACCCGCTGCCGGGTCTGCCCGCGCTGTAAGCAGGACGTTTCGTGGGGGAAGATTGTTAGGAAAGTTGAGGAGAGCAACCATGTACCTGCATGACATCAAACCGGGCCACGCATACCGGTTCTTCTACACCAATTATCGCGGTGAGTACGAGCAGCGCCATGTAATTTTCCGGGAACTATCCTGGGGTTCGACGGAGTACTACCCGGAATTGCAGTTCCTGTTTACTGGGTTTGATGTCGACAAGGACGAGGTCCGGTCCTTTTCGTTGCCGCAGATGGACGTCGCGACCTTCTCCCGCTTTACTGATTATGAGCTGAAGCTGCATCTTAATCCGCCGCCGGAGGAAGCGCCTGCTTCGGAGTTGCAGGTGGATGAAGCGCAGCTGAAGGAGGAAGAGGTATGAGCAGGTTGACGTTGGATGGGGATCAGGTGCGACTCGATGGGTATGTGGTGGCGCTGCTGGTTGATAGCCAGGGCGCCGAGCCAGGAGCCAGGGCGGCAAGAGCACCGTGGGGTGTCCAGGAGGCCTTCAAGGAGCTGCTGCTGGATAAGAGCGCGCCTTGCGCGCGGAGTGGGTGCATGAGGAGGAGTTAGGAGAAGAAAGTCATGGGTCTAGTGGGCGGGAGCTGGCCGCCGTTGCGCATTCTTTCACGGCCGTTGCGCCGCGCAATGCGGGCCTCTGTTGCATGGTCAAAGCTGCTCCGGAGAAAGGCGTAGTAATCATTTTGACTGATCCCCGCCAGCATAAGGGCGTGCGCCGTCGTATCGCCGTCCTCCAGCGCTTCCAGGAGCTTGTTCCATCCGGCGAGGACCCGTGCTTCCAGGCCTTCCTGTTTATCTGCGGCTCGTGCTTCCCTGCGCTCCTGCCGGTTATCAAAGACTGCACACTGAATCAACTGACTCAGCGCCGGGTCCTGGTCGATATATTTTCGGTAAAAATGGTATGTGATGTCTATCCTGCGGAGGGCCGCTTCAAGGGAATATCCCAGTTCAATTTGGGCAACAATCTCTTCCGCAAGCTGCCTGTAGGTGATCAAGCTGGCCATGATTTAGAGGTCCTTTTCTGGCGGCCCTTATTAGGGGCTGGAGCGCAGCTATTGCAAGCAAAAACTAAACGGCTGTTTGCTATTGGGGTATTGAAGCTTAGGGTAACTGGTTTGTTTTTAAGGGGGATTCTCCCAATAGGTGGAGAATTAGGTCCTGGAAAAGCCAATAGCAGACTTATTGAGATGGTCAAAAAAGGAAGAGAAGCAGGCCCTGGAGACCATGGTTTTAAGGGAAAAACCCCGCGCCTTGCGCATAATAACCCAGCGCAGCGGGGCTAACATGGAAAGGCAGCTTTGGACCCAAATGCGGGCAAATGCCCCGGGATGGTGGAAGCGGGTGGAGAACGCTGCGGACCCCGGGACCCCGGACTGCTTCGCGGTAGTGCAGGGTCTGGGCCTATGGCTGGAGCTGAAGGACGGGAAGAGCTGGGGTGCTGCTGGGTTTGGCTGCACCCAGCCTAAGCGGTGGGCTCTGCAGCGGTTGTGGCTGCGGAACCTGGCAAGGGCCGGGGGAACAGGGTTCCTGCTGGTGCGGTGCAGGGGGGAGATCCTACTTGTCCCGGGCGGGCGTTTGCTGCATCGGGGAACGCGGGAGCAGTGGTTGGCCCTGGCCGTGGGCCATTGGCAAAGACAGGTGGATTGGGAAGAACTCGGGCGGTTATTGATCAAGGAGGATTCATGTTGTGGGAAATAGCGCGGTGTGCGCCGAGCAAGACGTTTCAGCTGGTGGAGGCCCTAAGTGGCCTGGGGGTTAGGGCTTGGACACCCGCCTGGGTGCGAAGGCGCCAGGCCCGGCGATCCCAGAAGGTGCTTATGACGCGGGCTGCATTGCTCCCGTCGATTGTCTTTGTGGAGCCGGATGGGGTGGAGCAGAAGCAGCGGGAGCTTGGGAAGCAGGTCGAAGGCCTGCCCGAGCATTCCTTCCTGATTTTTGCGGAAAAGCGTGCAACGGTTAGGGAGAAGGAGCTGGAAACCTTGCGGGCTGTTGAGGAGGGCCTGCGACGGGAGGCGGAGACATGGGACGGGGCGCCCAAGAAGGTGCGCTGCTTGCCAGCGGGGGCTACGGCCAAGATATTGACAGGCCCTTTTGCTGGGCTGCTGTGCGTGGTGCAGAGCGGGCGGAAAGGTTACAATCTCGTGGAGGTTGAAAAAGGTTTTGGTCTGGTGAAAATTCCAGCTTTACTGTTGGAGCAAAGTAGCTTAAGAGTAGGGGCATCGTCCTGAAGGACGGAGCGGCGCACCGCTCGGGGATTAGAATGCTGATGACGGGTCTTTGCATAGACCCCAGGCTCGTCCCTCCCCTAACAAGCCCCGCAAAAAAGCGCGGGTGCGGAAGCATTGGTAAAAAGGATGGGCGCTCCCAAAGGCAATCAGTATGCAGTCGGAAATCCTGGTGGGGGCCGCCCATCAGTTTATGACCCCAGCTTTTGCAAGATTGCAAAGACCATTGCGGAGCTTGGCGGAGTCGACCGGGACATCGCAGAGGCCCTCGGGATATCCGAGCAAACAGTGGTGGGCTGGAAGCTTAGACACAAAGACTTTTTTAATGCCCTTAGAGTTAGCAAGGAAACAGCTGACGAGCGCGTTAAGCAGGGCCTCTACAAAAGGGCCATCGGCTTCCACTACGAAGCGGAGAAAATTGCCATCAATGCAGAGGGCGAAGTAACGCGGGCGGAGACGCTTGTTTATGTCCCTCCGGACCCTGGCGCAGCGCTGAAGTGGCTTGCTGCCCGGCAGAGCGCCGAATGGCGGGAAAAGCAGGAGCTTGAGCTAACCGCAACAGTGCAGGTGCAAGAGATCAGGCGTGTCGTCCTCAGTTTTGACAATCCAGACGCCTCCGGTCTTCGTACCATTACTGAAGCCGATAAGGTATAAGGGCGCTTACGGCGGCCGGGGCAGCGGCAAAAGCCACTTCTTCGCGGAGCTCCTGGTTGAGGAGTGCATCGTGGACCCCGGAACACGGGCTGTCTGCATCCGGGAAATTCAGCGGTCATTGGACCAATCCGTCAAGTCCCTGATTGAGGACAAGATCAGGAAGCTTGATGTCGGGCGGCACTTTGACATCCTAGACCGGGAAATCTACATCCTGGATGGTCGCGGCCGGCGAACGGGCGTCATCATCTTTGAAGGGATGCAGAATCACACCGCTGATTCGATTAAGTCCCTGGAAGGCTACCGCATAGCCTGGGTGGAGGAAGCGCAGACCTTGAGCGCCCGCTCAATGGAGCTGCTCACACCGACGTTGCGCTTGGCTGGATCGCAAATCTGGTTCAGCTGGAACCCAGACGACGAGGAAGACCCGGTTGACGCTTTCATGCGCTCGCCGGAGGCCGAGGAAGACCCGGACATCTGCGCAATCCGGGTTAACTACTCGGACAACCCCTGGTTCAAGGACACCGCACTCGTCACCGACATGGTGCGGATGCGGCGCACGGACCCGGACAAATACGCTCATATCTGGCTCGGCGAATACCGCAAGCTCAGCGACGCCCAGGTCCTTCGCGGTCGCTGGTCGATCAACGAGCTTGAACCGCAGCCCTGGTGGGATGGCCCATACTTCGGGGCCGACTGGGGCTTCAGCGTGGACCCGACGGCCTTGGTTAAGCTATGGGTCAATGGTAAGGACCGAACGCTCTACCTGGAAGCAGAGGCCTATGGGCACCAGGTGGACATCGACCTGACGCCCAACCTGTTCGACAAGATACCTGGGTCCAGGAAGCACGTCATTCGGGCGGACAACGCCAGACCGGAGACAATCAGCTTCCTCCGCAATCATGGCTTCCCCAAGTGTGTGGCGGCGGAGAAGTGGCCTGGTTCGGTAGAGGATGGTGTAGAGCATCTGCGGTCATATGACCGCATCGTGATTCATCCAAACTGCACCAACGCCATCCGCGAAGCGCGGGCTTGGAGCTGGAAGATAGACAAGCGGACAGGGGACGTGCTTCCCGACCTTGTTGATAAGGACAATCACATATGGGACGCCGCGCGGTATGCGCTGGCCCCGATCATTCGGAACAAGAAGCCGCTGAACATTTCAGACGCGGTGCTTAGGCGATCGGCAATGGCGGGGCGCATATAGCCCTGCGGGAAGGCAGTCATGGCCGGAATCGCCGTTCTGCTTGAAACCGATTTGATAGACGACACCGCGCGGGACTTGACCCGTGCTGCATTGATGGTCAGGCTTCGGTATGGCCCGGAGTTCCGGGCACTGGAAGCTCAGCTTAAGGCCTTGGACGGCGCATCCCACTGCAAGGGATTTGAACCTGTCGAGGACGGCCGGTTTGTAGTGATCCCGCCGCACGAATGGATGGCAGCCCTGAAGGAAGCAAAGCGCTTGGGAGTGATTTGACCGTGGGCGCGAAGAGCAAGAACAAGCGCCGAACGGCCAAGACTGTAGCAGTGGATGCTGCTCCAGTTGTGCAGCTAAACCTGCCGCCGCCATTCAAGGTCACAGAGTCGATGCTCGCGCGCTCCAAGCAAAAGGCGCGCGATGGCCAGATCCCGGTCATCTTCAAGATGCCGGAATTGCCTCCGAGGGTTTTGCCCAAGGGCATTGACCAGAAGACCATCCTGGCCAACGACGAGCTTGTTATCGAGGCCAACGCTTGGGCGGCCCAGCAAGTTTACAACGGCGCCTACTTCAACGGGGTAACCTTTCTTGGTTACCAAACGCTGGCAATCTTGGCCCAGTCGCCCGAATACCGCCGCGTCAGCGAGGTCCTGGCAACCGAGGCCACTCGCAAGTGGATCAAGTTCCAGTCCACGAGCAACGGTAAGAAATCTAAGGCCGGCAAGATAGCCGAGCTGACCAAGGAATGCGCTCGTCTGGACATCCAGGGCGCCTTCCGCAAGATGATCGAGCTGGACGGCTTCTTCGGCCGCGCGCACCTCTACGTTGACACCGGGTCCACAGAGGACCGCGGCGAGCTCGTCACCCCCATCGGGGACGGCACGGATGTTGTCAGCAAGAACAAGTTCGCGGGCCGCAAGGGCTTCCTCAAGGCGCTCAGGCCTGTGGAGCCGGTTTGGTGCTACCCAGCCAAGTACAACGCCAACGATCCGTTGCGCGATGACTGGTACAACCCGCAGAGCTGGTTCTGCCAGGGCAAGGAGATCCACTCCTCCCGCCTGCTGACCTTCGTGGGTCGGGAAGTTCCGGACCTGCTGAAGCCCAGCTACAGCTTCGGTGGCCTTTCGCTGTCACAGATGGCGAAGCCCTACATCGATAACTGGCTGCGCACCCGCCAGGCCGTGGCCGATCTTATCTGGTCCTTCAGCGTGAGGGGCCTCAAGACCGACCTCAGCACCGTCCTGGCCGAGGACGGGCAGCAGCTCTTCAATCGCGCGGCTCTGTTCGCCAACATGCAGACCAACCAAGGTCTGATGATGCTGAACAAGGACACCGAGGACTTCTTCAATATCGTGACACCCCTGGGGACGCTGGACGCGCTCCAGGCCCAGTCGCAAGAGCATATATGCAGTGTGACCGGGACCCCGGTGGTGAAGCTCCTGGGCATCCAGCCTGCGGGCCTCAACGCATCCTCGGAAGGGGAGCTGACGGTTTGGTACGACTGGGTGGAGGCCTTCCAAGAGAAGTTCATCACCAGGCGCCTGAACCAAGTGCTGGCGTTCGTGCAGCTCTCCCTCTGGGGCGAGGCTGATCCGGACATCACCTGGACCTTCAAGTCGCTGCGTGCGCTGACCGACCTGGAGCTGGCAACCAAGCGCGACCAGGAAGCGGACACGGACACCAAGCTCATCGACGCTGGCGTCCTGGCTCCGCTGGACGTGCGCAAGCGGTTGGCGAGCGACCCTGAGTCGCCGTACGACGGCCTAGACGTGGACGACCTGACTGAGACGGGCGGCGAGTTCGACGAGGAAGATGGCGGATCGCCCGACCTGGGCTCCCTGGTTGGCCAGCTTGGCGCAACCACGCCGCGCGACCCAGATCGGGAAGAACGGGTGAGGGGCAGGACGGAAGAGCCGAGGGTGGACCGCTCGCGGTCGGAGCCGAGGCGCGAAGATCGGACCCGCGTCCGTGAACAAGTCTAAGCTCCTCCCCGCCATCCACCCCAACGCAGGGATCGAGGCCTGGTACCGCCGCAAGCTGCTGAAGCTCATCGACGAGATGGCGCGGTCCTACCTTTGGTTCGTGCGCGCGGCATACAAGGCCAACGAGCCGGCTATCCTGGCGGTGGACGCCAGTCCTACCGACGAGCTCAAGGCTGCACTGAAGAAGCTCTCGGACCGCTGGTACGATCGCTTTGACGACGTGGCGCAGATCCTGGCCGATCACTTCGCCCAGGACATCGGCGAGCGGTCGGACGCGGCCCTGAAGGCGGCGCTGCGCAAGGCCGGGTTCACAGTGAAGTTCAAGCTGACGGCTGTCCAGCGGGACATCCTGAAGGCTTCGGTCCAACAATCTGTCTCGCTTATCAAGAGCATCCCCGATCAATTTCACGACCAGGTGGAAGGTTCGGTGATGCGGGCGGTGCAGGTAGGCGGCGACCTCGGCTCCTTGACCAAGGAGCTCCAGGCCCACCATGGGGTGACGCGCCGCCGCGCGGCGTTCATCGCGCGCGACCAGAACAACAAGGCCCACGCTGCACTCCTTCGTAGCAGGCAACTCGAGATCGGGATCACCGAGGCCATTTGGGTGCATTCGGCCGGGGGCAAGGTTCCAAGGCCGAGCCACGTTAAGGCTGGGCGGGATCAGGTTAGGTTCAATGTGGCCAAAGGGTGGTGGGACCCGGACGAAGAGGCCTGGGTCTTGCCGGGCGAGCTGATTAACTGCAGATGTGTGAGTAGGCCAATTATTCCGGGACTGGATACATGAACCTCGACCATCCCTCGATGGAAGCCGACCGCGCGAAGTTCGAAGCGACGCTGGACGGCTATGGCGCAAAGACGGTGCGCGACATGGTTCGCTGGGGCGCTTTCCCGACCCAGCACCGGGTAACGATCAATGAATGGCTTGCCAAGAAGGAGGCCGAGGATGCCTCTTCAGGCAGGTAAGTCGCACGAGGCCTTCGAGCAGAACCTCAAGACCGAGCTGAGCGCAGGGAAGCCCAAGGCGCAGGCCTTGGCCATCGCATACAGCAAGATGGGGGAGGCCAAGGACATGGCGCCCCAGGACTGGCGGGGGCTGCTGGGCGGCCTGGTGAAGTTCTTCTCCGAGGAGATGGAAGAGCCGGAGCACAAGGGCGCCAACGACGGCGACCACGAGACCGATAGCGTTGGCCGGGTGCACCTGGAGCGGGTCCCGATCAGCAAGGCGACGGTGAACGAATATAAAGGGTCCGAGATTCCTGGCTACCAGGAGCTTGGCCTGGACGCCGACAAGCTCTACGCGCTGCTGCGTGATCCGGAAGAGCTGGCCAAGGCGGCGGGCACCTTCAACGGCATTCAGCTGCTGATCAAACACACCCCGGTCAGCGCGGACGACCACAAGCCCTACGACATCGCCGGCGCCCTAGGCACCCGCGCGGAGTTCGAGGACCCCTACCTCTACAACGACGTTTCCGTTTGGACGCAATTTGCGATTGACGGCGTCGAAGACAAATCCCGCCGCGAGCTTTCAAGTTCGTACGAGTATCGCCCCGACATGACTCCTGGAACCTATAAGGGTGTCAAGTACGACGGGGTGATGCGGGACATCGTCGGGAACCATACTGCCCTCGTAGTTAAAGGCCGGGCCGGGCCTGACGTCGCCATTGACGAGGCCATCCCTGCTCCCACCCCGCTCAAGAAGGAACCTCCTATGAGCAAGAAGACCGTTGTGCCCTCGCGCACCGCTATTCGGCTCCAGGCGGCTCTTTCCGTCCTGGCCATGGACGAGAAGTTGAACCTAGGCCCGGTGCTCAAGGGCGTGACCGCCAAGAACTTCAAGTCGCGCAAGCCGGCCTTGATCAAGGGCCTGCGCATCGCGTTTGACGACCTGGGCGCCACCGGCGCCACGCCCGACGACGTGATCCTCAAGGTCCTGGACATGGTGGGCGCCCAAACCGCCGCCGAGCCCGAAGAAGCGGACGAAGCTCCGATGGCGACCGAGCCCAACGCGGGCGCGCCCCCGACCGAGGAAGATGAAGAGCCCAACGCGGGCGGCGGTCAGATGGACATGGGCAAGCTCAAGGAGTGGCTCAAGTCCAAGGGCATGAGCGACGACGACATGTCCGAGCTCGACGGCATGGCCGGCGATCCGGCCGAGGACGAAGACATGACCGAGGAAGAAAAGAAGGCCGCCGAAGACAAGCGCGCCAAGGACAAGGCTGCCAAGGACGCTGAAACGAAGGATATGGTCACCAAGCCGGCCATGGACGCCGCAATCGCCGCTGCGGTGAAGACCGCTACGACCTCGGCGCTGTCGACCGCCCGCCAGATCAACGAGGCCCTGGGCCACGTTCGTCCCTGGGTTGGCGAGCTCGCGATGGACAGTTCCATCAACAGCGCGCCCGACGTTTACCGCAAGGCCCTGGTGTCCCTCAAGGTTGCAGGCGCCAACGACATGCACCCGGACGCTCTCAAGGCAGTCCTGGAAGCGCAGGCCAAGCCGGGCGAGCGTCTACGGGCCCCGGCCCTGGCAAACGACGCGGCGGCTGAAAAGTCCCTGGCGGACCGATTCCCGCACGCGGCGCGTATCTCGAACCTCGGCTAAGTCAGCCACCCCTCAATTCACCCTCACCTCTAGGAGAATGCACCCATGAGCGGTGGCTTCCAAACTGCAGTCGGCTCCCAGCCGGCGCCTGCCGTCGCTGGCGACTTCGCCAGCTCCAACCCCAAGTGGACTGTGGACTTCGGTCCCGGTGGCGCCGTCGCTGGCCCCTCCGGCGTCATCGTCGGTCGCGCTTGCTGGGCTGTCCCGCCGGATGACGCCAATGGCGCCCCGGCCTCGCTGAACTACTTCGGTTCTGGCCCGATCACGGGGATCATCCCCCGCGAGCAGCAAGGCCTGATCACGCGGTATCTTGATGATGCCTCGATGGTCATCCCCAAGGGCTTCCAGGTCACCGCAATGTCCAACGCGGACCTGTGGGTCAAGAACGATGGCGCCACCCAGGCGCTCGTCGGTCAGAAGGCCTATGCCAACTATGCCGACGGCAAGTTCACCTTCGCGGCCACCGCCTCCCCCTCGGGCGCGGTTGCTTCGGCTGGGTCGTCCTGGTCCATCGCGGCTGAAACCTCGACCCTGACAGGCACCGTCACCGGCAATATCCTGACCGTCACGGCGGTCACCGGGACCTATGGCGTCGCCATCGGCGCCCTGCTCACCGGCGGCACCGGCCCGGCTGCGGACTATGTCGTCTCGCAGCTGACCCCGCTCCTGGCTGGCGAGGCGCTCAACGGCATCGGTCGATACTATGTTAGCATCCCCGAGCAATCGGCCACGACCTACACCGGCTGCTCCTTCGGCCTGCTGACCCTGACCACGGTGGCCTCCGGCCTGTTCGCCGTCGGCCAAACCTTGACCGTCTCCGGCACGGCCATTCCTGCGGGAACCACGATCACGCAGTTCCTGACCGGGACCGGCGGTTCGTCCTCGACGGCGCTGGTCAACCTGACGCAGACTTCTTCGCAGGGCTCCAACGGCACCTTGACCTCTGCGTCCAACGTAGAGACGAAGTGGATCTGCCAAAGCTCCGGCCTCGCTGGCGAGCTCGTGAAAATCTCCGCGCAAGCGCTGGGTTAACTGAAAGCCTAATCGCCGCTTAGGCAACGGCTTTTTGAGCGTCTTCATGACGCTCCGTACCTCAAATGGAGCCTTCCATGAACCTTCAAGAAGCCCGCGCCCGGTTTGCTGCCGAAATGCCGTGGGTCAACGAGCGCGGCGTCTATTTCCATGGCGCCACCTCGTACATCCCGGACGAATTCCGCCGCGACTACAGCCTCGCGATGGATGCGCAGCCCAGCTTGGCCACCGATCCCAACTCAGCCGTCCCGGCGATGTTGACGACCTACATCGACCCCTCGGTCTATGAGATCGTCTTCGCGCCGACCAAGGCGGCCGAGGTCCTGGGCGAGGAGCGCAAGGGCGACTGGTTGACAGACACCGCAATGTTCCCAGTCGTGGAGCACACTGGTGAAGTGTCCAGCTACGGCGACTTCGACAACAACGGTCGCGCCGGCGTCAACACCAACTGGCCGCAACGCCAGTCCTACCTCTTCCAGACCATCATGAGCTACGGCGAGCGCGAGCTCGAACGTGCGGGCCTGGCGCGGATCAACTGGGTTTCGGAGATCAACCGCTCCGGCGCCGACCTGCTGAACCGCTACATGAACCTCACCTACTTGTTCGGTGTCGGTGGCCTGCAGAACTATGGCCTGACCAACGACCCAAACCTGTCCGCGGCCCTCACCCCTGCGACCAAGGCCGCGGGCGGTGTGACCTGGTTCACGGCCGGCGGTTCGCCGAACGCCAGCGCGAATGAGGTCTATAATGACATCATCGCCCTGTTCGAAAACCTGGTGAACACCAACCAAGGTCTCGTGGACAAAGACACCGCGATGACTCTGGCGCTGTCACCCGGATCGTCGGTCGCCCTGACCTTCACCAACAGCTTCAACGTCAACGTCGAAGACCTGCTGAAGAAGAACTTCTCTAAACTGCGTGTCGTCACGATCCCGCAGTACGGCGTCCAGACCACCAGCAACACCCAGGGCATCGCCGCTGGCAATCTGGTGCAGCTGATCGCGGACGAGGTCGAGGGCCAAGACACCGGCTTCGCCGCTTTCTCCGAAAAGCTCCGCAGCCACCCCATCATCCGCGAGCTGTCGTCCTTCAAGCAGAAGGCGACGAGCGGCTCATGGGGCGCCATTTTGCGGTACCCCGTTGGTATACAGCAGATGCTTGGAGTTTGATAATTCAGAGTTGCTAAGCGTATCTGCGGTCGACCTACCAATAGCCTGGGGCTGCAGCCCCGGGCCCTTCAACAGGAATCCCATGTCCAAAGCCGAAGAATTCGATGCGACTGCAACCGCCCCGGCGGTTAAGCAGATCCCCGGCCGCCAAGCGACCTCCGCTGGCGCCAAGGTGACTGTCGCCTGCAACCTCCCCGCCGGCATCCGTATGCGCAACTTCGTGATGCGCCCCTCCCGCGAGCTCGTCATGGGCGGCGGGGTGAGGGAGACGCATGTCGCAGAGAAGGTCGGCGAGGACATTATTATCCACGGCATCGCTGTCCCCTTTGGCCTGGCTCCCCGACATCGCGTCGTGGCTGGCTACGCCTTGACCGAGGGCGTCGACAAGGACGCATGGGACGCGTGGCACAAGGACAACATCAATTCCCCGATGGTCAAGAACAGCTGCATCTTCGCCTATGAAAAGCAGGCGGATACCGAGGATGCCGCCGAGGACCGCAAGGGAACTCGCACCGGCCTGGAACCCTTCGCCAAATCCGGCGATCCCCGCCGCCCGCGTCGCGGCGCGAACCTGGACGAGGTCAAGGAAGCTGACGATCGCGCGGCTGCGTAATCATGGGTTGCGCTCCGGTCCAGTTCAGCCACGCCGGCTGGATAGCCACCTTCCCTGAATTCGCCTCGGTTCCAGAGGCCCAGGCCAATGTCTACTTTGACATGGCCACGGTCATTCAGCGGAACGACGGCTGCGGGCCAGTTACCAAGCCGTCGGTTCAGCTGATGCTGCTGAACCTGCTGACGTCACACATGGCGACGCTGTATTCGCAGAGCTTGGGGGATCAGTCCCCCGGCGCCCCGAAGCCAGCCAACAGCCCCGTCGGGCGGATCAGCAGTGCAACTGAGGGTTCGGTAACCGTTCAGCTTGATTACGGAACGGTCACCAGCCAGCAGCAGGCCTACCTAATTCAAACGAAATATGGTGCGCAGTATTGGGCAATGACTGCCCAATACCGGACAATGCGCTACGTTCAAGGCGCACTGCAACCCGGCGGCTTAGCGCCCGGCTTCGGTGCTGGCGTCTCCGGCGGTCGCGTTTATTAACCTCTTACCGCGCGCAAGCGCTCCCCTTCATCTCCCATCAGGAGGCCCTCGATGAGCGGCAAAACGACTGTCTTCTCACCGCCCGTCGGCGATGTTGTCCTTCCGATTGATGCTCAAGGGAACGTCTCCGGGAACATCAATGTCGCCGGAGCCTCGGTCCTTAACGGCGCAGTCTCGGGCGCGGGCTTCACGGCTGCGGTCAAGGCCATTGCGGGCCCTGGTCAGGTCATCTCCAGGAAGACAGTCTTTCTGGCGCCGCTTCCGGCCGACCTGACCACAGTCGTCAACGCGGTGACCCCCTCGAATGTCGCCCTGACCATTGCAGCCCAGCCGCCCCAGGCGCGCAAGCTGCAGATCCGTATCGTAATCGGTACCACGACCACGACCGCCATCACCGCTGGTAACCTGGCGCTGGTCGGCGTGGACCAGGACGGCAACGCGGTGACGGAGAATATCTCACTGATCCAGAACGCCTCCGCCACGCTCAAGAGCGCCAATGCTTATGCCACCCTGACCTCGGCCACAGTGTCGGGCTACGCCGCCAGCGGCAGCGGCACCGGCAACACCGTTGGCCTGGGCCCGTCGAACGACTTCGGCATCCCCTGCGGTCAAGGCCCCGTCGGCAGTTTCGCACTGGTCAAGGCCACCAAGAACACGCGGAACGTTGTGGGTTCTGGCACCGCTGTCACCACCTGGACCAACATCGTCGCCGACGATGTTGCATCCACTGCGACCATCGATACCGCAGCGCGCACCGTTGCGCCTACCACAGCGCCCGCAGCCAATGGCTTGGTCGACTACGAGTTCACCTGCTCCTATACCCTGGCCGCCTAGTGCTGACCTATAAAACAGCCCCCTTACAGGGGGTCTCCCAGGCCCACCCTGATGGGCTGTACATCAACCGGCAACCGACCGGGATTCAGGTCATCTCGGTCGGGCCGCTACCCTGCTCCCCCAGGGAAATCCTGGACGACTTCCCTGGCTTAACGATCAAGTCAGTCACAGTCCTGGGGCCTCCGGACGATGCGCCCGGTCAGGTGAAGCAGATGGTCCTTGGGCGGTTGTTCCTGGCCATTGAGCTTGCTCCGGACCTTCCGCCCGTCAAGGACCCTCCGCAGGATGGCGAAGTCAGTTGAGATCAAGGGCGGCGACAAGCTAGCCGCCTACCTCAAGGAGGTTTCGCGCAAGGTTAACAAGGCCTCGACGCTTCGCGCGGGGTTCCTGGAGGATGCGACCTACCCTGACGGAACGTCCGTTGCCATGGTCGCGGCGATGCAGAACTTCGGGACCAGCAAAATTCCACCCCGTCCGTTCTTCACCATCGCGGTGGCGCAGAATAGCCCACAATGGCCAAC
Source organism: uncultured Verrucomicrobiota bacterium (assembly GCA_903854655.1). Classification (GTDB taxonomy): domain Bacteria; phylum Verrucomicrobiota; class Verrucomicrobiia; order Verrucomicrobiales; family Verrucomicrobiaceae; genus CAINXC01. Next base: position 39,127 of record CAINXC010000068.1, read on the forward strand.
TGACCTGGCTAAGCTGCTCAACGCCAATGGCTTCGACTCCGAGGTCACCTTGACCCTGATGGGGTTCAAGATTGTTGGCGAGATACAAGACAGCATCGTGGCCTTTGACAGCGTCCCGTTGTCGCCCAAGACGATTGCGGCGAAGGGCTTCGATAAACAACTTGTGGACACGGGCCAGATGCTCCGCTCCGTCGGCAGCGAGGTGACCTAAATGAACCTCCTGTCCGTCGTGCGTGGCGTAATAACCTCGGTCAATCAAGACCTGATCGGAATTCTTAAGCAGAGCACGGGGTACGGCTACGCAGGCGATGCGACCTTCACGGGTTCGATCACTGGCCCGGTGTTGACGGTCTCCGCTGTGGCCTCTGGTGCGCTGGCGCTTGGATCGATCATTGCCGCACCAAGCGGGAATGTTATTTCCGGGACGGCCGTAACAGCCTTTGGCACCGGCGATGGTGGCATTGGAACCTATACCGTGGCCCCAGGGCAGACGCTTACCAGCGAGGCCATGACGGCCACGGGCAACGGCGATCGGGTTCCAACCTATGCGACGACGTATCGCGTGCCGATGCAGTTCCAAGCATTGTCGTCAGACGAGCTCGTCCATCTGGATTCGCTGAATATCAGCTCAACCATGCGCGCTGTACATATGAACGGCGATTTACAGGGCTTGAACCGCCCCGGAGTTCGTGGCGGCGATCTGCTCCTGGCCCCGACGGGCCTGACAGGTGCGCGCCTAGATACGTGGCTGGTTACCCAGGTGATGGAGTCTTACGATGCTTCCGGCTGGTGCCGGTTGGCCGTAACGCTTCAGCAACCGAAGCGGTCACAATGACCCCTAGCCTTACTGATGGTCAAGTCAACTCCCTCTTGCGGGCCTTCTTGCTGCTGATATTGCCGCAACCCGTCGAGGTGCTGATTGGGCAGGCGAACCGGGTCGGCGAGCCGCCGTCGGACGACTACGTGGTCTTCTGGTCAACGCTCAGGAAGCGCCTGGGCACAACCGTACAAACCTGGGATGAGTCGCATGCAGGCAACCCGGCGGTGCAATCCAATACCGAGTCCCTGCAGATAACTATGCAACTTGATTTCCATGGGTCGCAGAGCACGGACCTGGCACAGACGTTTGCGACGCTGTTCAGGTCGGACTACGCCTGTCAATATTGGTCCCAGTACAGCATCCAGCCGGATTATTGTAGCGACGGGCAGCAGATGCCCTTCATCAACGGGGAAGATGCCTACGAGGATCGCTGGACGCTGTCCGCCGTCTTTGATGCCAATATCAGCATCGTGTCTCCACAGCAATTCGCCGACACGGTTACTGTCGGCCTCATCAATGTCGATGAAAAATATCCCCCCTCTTAAACGGGAATCCAATTCATGAGCGTCGCGAACACGATCCCCGCCGCAGATTACGTTACGATCAATCCGTCAGTTTTGTCGGCCGGGGGCAATCCGCCGTCACTCAGCGGCTTGTATTTGGATAATGGCGGTCGGGTGCCCATCGGCACTGTGCAAAGCTTCGGTTCCGCCCTGGCCGTGTCGGCTTACTTCGGATCGAACAGCATCGAGTATACCGACGCCAGCACTTACTTCGCTGGCTTCACGACGAAGACCCAAACTCCCGGCGCCCTCCTCTTTGCGCAATACCCGACGGCAGCGGTCCCCGCCTGGTTGCGCGGCGGTTCGCTTGCCGCCCTGACCCTTGCGCAGCTCCAGGCCATCGCCCCTGGGACCTTGACCATCGCGGTTGACGGGGCGTCCTGGACCTCCAGCTCAATCAACCTGTCCGCTGCGACAAGCTTCAGCAACGCGGCAACCACCATCCAATCGGCCTTGGCCATAAACGACGGCTCCTTCACCGGCGTCATCGTGGCTGGGACTTCGGCCTTCACTGGTGTCCTGGCTGGTGGTGTGCTGACAACCACGGCGGTCACCGGCCCTATCGTTCCCGGCGCCACGCTGTCGGGCACCAGCGTCACTGCCGGAACCCTGATTACCAGCCAACTGACCGGCACTGCCGGCGGCGCCGGCACCTATCAGACCAACGGTACTCAAACCCTGGGTTCTGAGTCCATGACCTCGGCCAACGCGGCCGTGGGCGTGTTGACCGTTTCGGCCCTAACCGGGATCATGGGTGTTGGCCAGATCATCGCGGGCTCGACCACAGCTGCCGGGACCATCATCACCGCTGGCCTGAGCGGTACCACCGGGACTGGCTCCTATATCGTCAGCCCCAGCCAAGCGGTTGGGTCTGCGGCGCTGACCTCCGGTGCGGCCGTGGTTACCTGGGACAGCATCCTCAGCGCCTTCACCATCACTGGCGGCACGCCTGGTGTGGCCGGGGCCATTGCCTTCCCCACCACCAACGCTCTGGCCACAGCCCTTGCGCTGACGGCCGCGACGGGCGCAGTGACCTCCCAAGGGTCCGCGCCCGCGACCCCGGCAGCGTTCATGAATGCCTTGATCGGCATCACGCAGAACTGGGCCACCTTCTCCCCGAACTTTGAACCCGTCACCGCTGACAAGGAGGCCTTCGCCCTCTGGACCAGTGGCCAGAATGGCCAATTCGCCTACGCCTTGGACAGCACCGATATCACCCTCACGCAATCCAACGACTCCGCGTCCGCGCTCTACAACATCATTGCCAATGGTTACTCGGGCACCATCCCGAGCTACCAACCGTCCTACCTGCACACCTCCGCCTTCGTCATGGGCATGATTGCCTCGATCAACTTCGGTGTGCGCGGCGGTCGCATCTCCCTGGCCTACAAGTCCTCGTCCTTGCTGACCCCTGGGGTGACGACCCTGACGGCGGCGCAGAACCTGGAGGCCAACGGGTGCAACTACTATGGCGCGGTGTCCAACCCGGCCAATAACTGGAACTACTACTTCCCCGGTTCGATCACCGGCCCCTTCAAGTGGGCCGACAGCTATGTCAACCAGATTTGGTTGAACCAATCGCTGCAAACGGCCCTGGTTACCCTGCTGACGCAGGTCAATTCGATCCCCTACAATCAAGCGGGCTACGACCTGATCTCGGCCGCGTGCAATGGTCCTATTCAGCAAGGTGTGCTGAACGGGGTCATCACTGCCGGCGTGACGCTCAGCGCGGCGCAAGCGCTGGAAGTCAACACCGCTGCGGGTTTCCCGATCGATGCCATCCTGTCAACGCGCGGCTGGTACTTGATCGTCGGCCCGGCGACCCCGACCCAGCGCGCGGCGCGCTCAAGCCCGCCCTGCACGCTGTACTACTGCGATGGTGGGTCCGTGAACCGGATCAACCTGGCGTCCATTTTGGTCCAATAGACCTTCAACCCAAGATAGCGAGGGCGCCGTCTAATGGCTGCTTCAATCGGCAACATCACCTCAGCCAACGCCACCTTCACGCTGACGGTGCCGGGCATCTTTTCATCTCCGCAGCAGATCCAGCAATTCGGCGTCGATGATGCTTTCGACTCCGAAGCGGTGGAAAATGGCGAGGTCATGAAGGGCGTGGACAACTTTATCACGGCCGGCTGGAAGCCGACCATGCCGAAGGTCAACGTCAACCTCATGGCCAACAGCCCCTCGGGGGTGCTGTTCGACCAGTGGTTCCAGGCCGAGCAGCAAGACATGAACAAGTACGTTGGCAGCGGCGTGATCACACTCCCAGGGATTGCAATGCAGTATGCCTTGGTGAGCGCCTACCTGTTCGGCTACACCCACATCCCGGGAGTCAAGGCTACCCTGCAACCCCGCAAATTCATCCTGATCATGGATGATATCAGCTACGCGCCGCTCGGGACCATCTAATGCGGAGGTTTGTTACCGTCTCAGCGACCGAGGGCCGGGACGCTGAGGCCAAGAAGAAGTACCTGATCACCGAAATGTCGGCGGTCAAGGCGGAAAAGTGGGCCATTCGGGTGCTGATCGCCCTGGTCAACTCCGGCCTGGACCTGACCGATGAGGAAGCCGGTGGCGGTATGGCTGGCCTGTCAGCCGTGGTCAATCGCGGGGCCTTCAAGTTCTCAGGCGGAGGCCTGTCCTTCGCGGAAATCGAACCGCTGCTGGACGAGATGCTGTCCTGCGTACAGATTGCAGAGCCGAAGATCACCCGCTCGCTGACTGAGGACGATATTGAAGAGGTGGCCACCGTCCTGCTCCTGCGCAGCGAGGTGTTAAAGCTACACACGGGTTTTTCGCTGGCCGAGCGCATCTCAGAATTCGCGGCGCGCCGGAAATCCCTGGACTCGTAGAATATCCCAACGTCCCGCCGGTCTGCGGCGCAGTGGTCACGAGCAAATTGGCCACACTGCACGAACTGCAGACCCTTTACGGGATAGAGGAGGCTTATGACTTCCTCGAAATTATGGCCGTGAACGCGCACAATCAGCGCATCGTCCAAGCTCCAAGAAAGAAGGGCGGGTAGCCTAGTGGCTTCAATTATCGACGCCCTTGTCGTAACTTTATCGCTCGACTCCAGCGGCTTCAAGCGCGGCTCCCAGCAAGCGCAGACGGAGCAAAAGAAGCTCAAGGACTCCATCGGCCAGCTCGAACAACAGATTTCCGAAATCCGTCGGAAGTCAACCAAGTTCACGGCCGACCAGGACAAGGCGCAGATCGCCGGCCTGCGCGAGGTGGTCAACCAAAAGAAACGGTCGCTGACCGACAATAAGACGGCGGAACAGGAACAAACCAAGCGCCAGAAGGAGCAGACCGAGCTCATCGGCAAGATGAAGAATGCCGCTATTGAGTTCTTCGCGGTATTTGCAGCCGGTTCAAGCGTCAAGGCCTTCGTTAGCGACCTTGTGGCAGGCGACGCCGCTACGGGCCGAATGGCCGCCAACCTAGGCGAAAGCGCGCAGACGGCGACCGCCTTTGGTGCGGTCATACGCGGCCTAGGCGGCAGCGCTTCAGAAGGCCTTGCTGCTTTCGCCAACCTCGCGGGCATCCGCTTCGCTGAACAGGCCAAGGGTGACTACTCCAAGGCCCCGGTCCTGTCCCGCCTGGGTGTAAGCTCCCAGGACCTGAACAACCTTGACACGGCCATGGGCAAGATCGCGGCGACCGCGAAGACAATGCCCAAGTCGCTGTTCTATCAGTATGCCAAGGAGGCCGGCTTCTCTGACGGAGCCATCAACGCCCTGGAGCTGGGAAACGTCGAGCTCGCCAAGCAGATCGAGCTAGCGAAGCAGCGCGAGAGCCTGGACCAAAACTGGATCGCCCTGTCGCAGCAGATTGTGACTTGGTTGTCCAATACCCGTGACACTCTTTCTGGGGTAGCGCGAGAAATCCTCAGCAGCCTATTTCCAGCGCTCAAAAGCCTGGGCTCATCCTTCAACGACCTTGCGGTTTCGATGGGGGCTAAGAGCCTCCTCGGGGATGTAAGTGAATGGAAAGAATTCGCGCGCGAGCTGACAGCCTTGTTCAATGGCCTAGCAGCCTCGACGCGGAGCTTGGCGGATGACCTCAACGCCCTGAACGATGTCTTCCACGGCGACTTCAAGGGCGCCGGAGCTTGGTTGGACAAAGCCAAGCAAGACGGTCACGCGATGCTGGGCTTCATGGGTTCCGCATTGAGTGACGGGTCCGGCGGCAGCTCAGCAGCAGGCGGCGTGGCGACCGGTAGTTTAAGCGGCAGCCTCCAAAGTCAACGCGCGGCCTTTGCCGTTGACTATCTGAAGTCTCAAGGCTTATCGGACCAAGCTGCACGCGGCGCGGTGGCCGGTTCCATTGCGGAAAGCCGCCTGGACCCAAACGCAGTCAACGCTTCGTCTGGGGCCTTTGGCATCGGCCAATGGCTCGGCGCGCGCAAGGCAGCCCTCTTCGCACGCTTTGGTAATAACCCCAATTTCGATCAGCAGCTCCAGTTTCTCGCGAGCGAGCTGAACGGCGGCGATCGAGGTGGCGCTGCGGTGCGCCAGTCAAGCTCCGCCTTGGCCGCGATGGGTGCCTACGTGCGAGCCTTCATGCGCCCCGGTCCCGGAACTGCTGGAGACCTCGCCAGGGGTCGCCAGGCGCTCGTTGGGCTGGGAGTCGACCCCGGTTTAGCAGGTGGCGCTGCCGCAGGCCTGGCAGGCCCTGGCGGCTTCGCTGGCGGCACAGGCACCAACATCGACTCCGACGTCCATATCGGCCGGATCAATGTCACGGTCCCACCGGGCTCAGATGGCAACCGCATCGCCAAGGAAACCGCAGCAGCGGTCCGCAATCAACCTTTCGTGGCCATGGCCAACACGGGACTGGCATAACACCTGGTAGGAGGATTCGTTGGCTAATCCGATCCTGCCAATCCCAGCATATCCGAACGTTCCCAATTCACCGGGCGTTCCCAACGTGCTGCGGGGCAATAACAACGACACGCCCGATACCGGGCCAGTCCTGACGAGCGACGACAAGAATGTCACCGATACCTCCATTGATCCGCAATGGGGCCTCTTTAATCAGGACGGGACACCTGCGGTAACGGCCACCTCGGTCTTCGCCTTTGAGTACAAGAAGCCTTATACCATTCCGACTTATCCCCAGGAGCAAGGGGCGTTTCAGTCCTACAACAAGGTGCAGCTCCCCGGCGAGCCCCGGCTGATCTTCACACAGGCCGGGTCCATTGCTGATAGGACTGCTTTCCTTAAGCAGGTGCAGGCGGCCGTCGACTCGCTGAACCTGTTCATCGTTTACACGCCCGAGATGCAGTTCCCAAGCGTCAACGCCATCGAATATAACATCATGAACCGAACCTCGGAAAACGGGGCCACGGTTATCAAGGTGGAGATGATGTTGGAGGAGGTGCGCGTTAGCGCCAGCCAGTCCTTCACCAGCTCCAGCACGAATGCCAGCCCGACCAATACTGCACAGCCCTCGGGCCAAGCGAATAAGAGCACCGGTCCGGTGCAGACTACTCCGTTGACCCCTTCGCAAACGGCCGCCACGCGGAGCTCCCTAGCGCTGCAGACCCTACAGGTGGCCTAGATGGCGGTGAATATCCCGGTCCAGGCCGTCGCTAGCCAAACCCTTAGCTTTACCTCCCCGGCGGGGCAGAGCTTGGGGCTAAATATCTACCAGATGAACGACTACGGGCTGTTCATGGACGTAAGCCTGAATGGGACTTTGATCCTCTCCGGCGTGATTTGTCAGCAGGCCAACCGGATTGTGCGCGACTTGTACTTTGGGGTCATCGGCGACCTTGCCTGGTTTGACGTCGAGAATGTAGCGACCCCGCTTCCACCCTACTATACGGGTATCGGGTCGCGCTGGATCTTGTGCTGGCTGAGCCCCGCTGATCTGCACGGCCTTGGCTGATGGCTGAAGCTGCTCTAATCCAGCGCATCCTGACAATGACCTTCACCCTCGGTGGGGGTCAGACCTTCCAGGAAAGTGGGACCGACACCATAACGGTCTCTGGCCTACGTGCAACGGCGCAGGTTAGTCGCAACGGTGGCCTATCGCCAGCGCATCTGTCCTTGCGGGTCTTCGGCATGACACTCTCTGTCATGAACCAGTTGACTCAGCTCGGGCAGCCTATCGCCTTTGTATCAAACAACTACGTCACAGTCCAAGCGGGCGATACGGTCAATGGTTTGACCACCATCTTCACCGGCCAGTCCCTCGGGTCGTGGGTGGATGCCTCTGGGGCGCCGGACGTGGCGCTGGTATGCGAGGCGATTGAGGGTCAGTACCTGGCCGTGGCCCCCGCAAACCCGACATCCTACGAGGGTGCGGTTTCGGTGGTAACAATCCTTCAAGGGATTGCAGCTCAGATGGGCTACACCCTGGAGCCGAACGGCGTCAACGTCACCCTGACCAATCCCTATCTAGAGGGGACCCTGGTTGATCAAGCGCAGCAGGTGGCCGATGCGGCCAATATCAACCTGCAGATATTCGCGGCCACCAACACCCTAGCCATCTGGCCAAAGTACGGGAACCGGGATACGCCAACCCCGCCACTCATCTCGGTTGATACCGGGATGAAGGGCTACCCAGTCCACACCCAGTTTGGTATCTCGGTTGAAACTGAGTTCAACCCAAATATCGTGGCCGGCGGTCAGGTGCAGGTGGAATCCATCCTAACTCCGGCGAGCGGCGTTTGGGCCACCTACGCAGTGACGCACGACCTAAGCAGCGAGCTCCCTGGCGGCCCTTGGTTCACGAAAGCGGAGTGCTACTTTGTCGGTCAGCCCGTCCCTACCGGCTAGTGGCTCTCAGCAAGGGTTCACGGACCCTAATTCGTCGCAAGGCGACTTTAACGCGCAGGCCTTCCTAGTTAAGCAACTGCTAGGCAAGGTCGGCACGATGATGCCGGTCCAGGTGGTGGGAACCACGGCCGGCGGCTTGGTCGCTGCTCCTGGGACGGTTACCCTCGTCCCGCAGATCAACCAGGTCAACGGCGGGGGCGCCCCGGTTCCGCGCGGAAGGGTCTATGGCGTCCCGGTATGGCGCTATCAGGGCGGCGCGAGCGCCATCATCCTGGACCCGGTGGTTGGGGACCTGGGTATGGCCTTTGTCGCCATGCGGGATATCAGCTTGTTCAAGGCGACGGGCGCCCAGGCCAATCCGGGGAGCTTCCGTCGATATAACCTGGCGGACAGCATTTATGTCGGCGCGATCCTTGGGGCTTCACCGACGAGCTACCTGAGATTCGATGCAAGCGGTGGAATGGAGATGGTTTCTCCAACCACTATCTCGCTCACAGTCGGAGGGCATTCGGTCGTGATCAATAGCTCCGGCGTCACAATTGATGGTAAAGTGTTCCTCGCGCACACTCACTCAGGAGTGCAGACGGGTAGCGGCGACACGGGCGGTGTGGTATGACAACCTCACTTCTTTTGGACAGGACCACGAACGATTTGTGCTTAGATGCCGGCGGCAATTTGGCCATCTGCACCGAGCCCTATTCCATTATCCAGGATGTTGCCTGCGCCTGCTCGGTCATGGCTGGCGACCTCTGGTATGATACCGCCGTTGGCCTTCCCTACAAGACGGCTATCCTGGGCCAGAATCCGCCGCTGGCCTTCCTGAAGCAGCAGTTTGTGGATGCAGCCTTGACGGTTCCTGGCGTGGTCGCGGCCGTTTGTTATATCTCCTCGACTGCGAATCGGGAAATTACCGGCCAGGTGCAGGTGAAGACCTCTGCGGGTGGCTCCGGGGTGGTTTCGCTTAATGGCGCCAGCCCCCCGACCGTGCTCGCGGCAGTTACAGACACCGGCCTATTTGGCGTTGACAGCCAAGGATTCCAGATAACCACATGAAGCGCTTCTTTCTTGGTCTGCTGCTCTCGCTGGGCCTGCTATCAGGCGCCCAGGCACAAACCACGACCGTCAACAACCTGCTGATTGCGCAAACCCCGCTCGCGGGCAATGCCGCGTTTTGGTGTGCGACGCAGAATGTCACCACAGGCTACTGGACCACCTACCAGTGCCAAATGAGCGGGATTGCATCCTATCTGACGGCTGGAGCATCGAACGCTTGGTCCGGCCTCAATACCTTTTCAAACGCCGCGATCAATGGCGGTGCCATCAACGCTACTCCAGTCGGTCTCGGTGCACGTTCAACCGGCGCTTTCACGACACTGTCGGCAACCACCCCGCTTGCTCCTGCATCGGGAGGCTCCGGGCAGAGCGCCTACACCAACGGCCAGCTCCTTATTGGGGATACAGGAACGACCGGCCTGGACAAGGCTACCCTTACCGCTGGGACTGGTATCTCCATTGCCAATGGTGCGGGGACAATCACCGTCACCAACACTGCGCTGAACAATGGCACCGTCACCAGCGTAGCCGTCTCTGGAGGCACAACCGGGCTGACGACCAGCGGTGGGCCAGTCACGACCTCCGGCACGATTACCTTGGCGGGGACTCTCGCCACAGGCTACGGCGGGACCGGACTGACAACTTTCACC